>CAYTWU010000032.1:0-19168 GCA_964442175.1 uncultured Rubrivivax sp. | reverse complement strand
CGGCATCGCCTGGGGCGCCATGGGCGGCGCGGAGTTCTGCTGGAAGCAGGCGCGCTACTACACGCTCGACCGCAAGCAGTTCGGCCGGCCGCTGGCCGCCAACCAGCTGATCCAGAAGAAGCTGGCCGACATGCTGACCGACATCAGCCTGGGCCTGCAGGGCTGCCTGCGCCTGGGCCGCATGAAGGAAGAAGGCACGGCCGCCGTGGAGCTGACCAGCATCATGAAGCGCAACAGCTGCGGCAAGGCGCTGGACATCGCCCGCACCGCACGCGACATGATGGGCGGCAACGGCATCAGCGACGAATACGGTGTGGCCCGCCACCTGGTGAACCTGGAGGTCGTGAACACCTACGAAGGCACGCACGACATCCACGCGCTGATCCTGGGCCGGGCGATCACCGGCATCCAGGCGTTCAGCTGACCGGCTGAGAACCTGAGAGGCATTCCCGGGACGTTGGCTGCACCAGGCCGGCGTCCTGTGTGATGCCGTCCGGTTGCCATGGACAGGTCAAGGCCTGCGCAGCCAGGCCGCCAAACCCTGCAGCGTGGCAGCCAGGGCCAGCGGCTTGGTCCAGTAGGCATCGAACCCGGCCTGGCGGGCATGGGCCTGCAGCGCCGGCTCGGCCGAGGCCGAGACCACCACGGCGGGCACCGCCGCCATGCCAGGCAGCGCCCGCAGCCGGGGCAGCAGCGCGAGGCCGCTGCCGTCGGGCAGGTGCATGTCGATCAACAGCAGGTCGGGCGGTGTGCCAGCGCCCGCGGCGGCCAGCGCGGCCGCCGCATCGGGTGCCACCTGGAGCTGCACACCGGGGCACAGCGCCAGCAAGGCCTGCATCAGCTGCGCATTGACCTCGTTGTCCTCCACGTACAGCACCCGGCCCTGCAGCGTGGGGTCGGGCAGCAACGCTGGCGCCAGCGCTGCGGGTGTGGCCACCGGGGCCGCGCTGGCCGCCGGCAGGTGGATGCTGAAGGTGGAGCCCGCGCCGACGGTGCTTTGCACGCTCAGTGTGCCGCCCATCAGCTGCGCCAAATGGCGGCTGATCACCAGGCCCAGGCCGGCGCCCGGCACGCCGGTGCGCTCGGCGCCCACGCGGTTGAAGGGCTGGAACAGTCCGGCTTGCTGGGCCGCGTCCAGCCCGATGCCGTTGTCGCAGACGTCGATGCGCCAGGCGGGGCCTTCCGGCACCAGCTGCACCCAGACCGCGCCGCCGGGCCGGTTGTACTTCACCGCGTTGCTCAGCAGGTTCAGCAGCACCTGGCGCAGGCGCTGCGGCTCGGCCAGCACGACGCCGGCGCTGTCCACCGGCGGCGTGAGCACGCTGATGCCACGCGCACCGGCCTCGTCGGCCAGGCTGGCGGCCACCTGGGCCAGCAGCGGCGCCACGGCCACCGGCGACAGCACCAGCACCATCTGGCCGGCCTCGATGCGGGAGATGTCGAGCAACTCGTCCACCACGCCGCGCAGGTGCTGGGCCGAGTCCAGCAGCACGGCCAGTCGCTCGGCTTGCCGGGGCGTCAACGGCGCGACGGGGTCGCTGGCCAGCAGCTGGGCGAAGCCCAGGATGCCGTTCAGCGGCGTGCGCAACTCGTGGCTGACGCGGCCGATGAACTCGCTGCGCGCACGGGCCAGGCGCTCCAGTGCCTCGCGCTGGACCAGGGCCTCCTGCATGGCCGCGCGGTCGGTGACATCGGCCGCATGCCCATGCCATTGCCGGCTGCCGGTGGGCGAGGACCGCACCACCCCGGTGTACTCGTGCCAGCGCAGCGGCTCGCCTTCCGGCACCTGCAGCCGCACCAGCACGAGGAAAGCGCCTTGCCCGGCTTCGGCCGCGTCCAGCGCGGCCAGCAGGGCCTCGCGGTCCGCCGGCCAGAGCTGGCCGAAGACCACCTCGGCCGACCGTGCCGCGGCCTCGGCCGAGCACCCGTACAGCGGGCGCAAGGCCTCGTTGGCGTAGGCGAAGGTCCAGCCACCGCCGGCCGCCGGCGGCAGGCGCTCGAGCTGGAAGATCAGGCCCGGGGCCTGGTCGGCGGCCCGCTTGACACGTTGCAGCTCGGCCTCGATGCGGCGCCGCTGGCGGATCGGGGCCAGCTGCACCACCACCGATGCCAGCGGGTCGCTGCCATCACGGGCGGCGTACAGCAGCACATCGGCCGCCTCGCCCTGTGCACCGCGCAGCGTGAGCGCCAATTCGTTGACCTGGCCGTGCAGCTTCAACAAGGGCTGGACCAGGCTTTGCACCATTACGCGGGAGGCCGGCGTCAGCCAGGCCTCCAGCGTGCCGCCGCACAGCGTGGATGCCGGCGCCTCCAGCAGCTGGCAGAGCGCGGCGTTGACGGCCAGGATGCGCCCGTTGCCGGCCATGCGCAGCGCCGGGCACGGGCCGGCCAGTCCCGCATCGGGCATTGCAGCCGCCGCAGGCCCCTCCCCGGCGTGCGGCGCATCGGTCATCTCAGCTGCCCAGCCGTTCCAGGAAGCCTCGGATCTGCGCCACTGTGCCCGCCGGGTCGGTCATGTGCGGGCAGTGGCCGATGCCCTCCATCACGACCAGCTCGCTGCGCGGCAGGTGGCGGTGCAGGTAGTCGCCGACGCTGCGCGGCGCGACGGCGTCGTCGCTCACCTGCAGGATCAGGCTGGGCACGGGGCAGTGGGCCAGGTCGGCCCGGTTGTCCGACAGGAAGGTGACCTCGGCAAAGCGGCGGGCGATGTGCGCATCCAGCGCGCAGAAGCTGGCCTTGAGCTCGTCGGTCAGGGCCTCGGGGTGGCCACCGCCCATCACGACAGGCGCGAGGAAGTCGGCCCAGCCCAGCATGTTGGACTCGATCATCGAGAGCAAGCCCTCGACGTCGGCACGCTCGAAGCCGCCCACGTAGTCGGGCGGGTCGTTCAGGTAACGTGGCGAGGGCGCGACCATCACGATGGCGCGCACGCGCTCCGGCACCTGGCGTGCGGCCAGCAAGGAGATCATGGCGCTGACCGAGTGGCCGACCAGCACCGCACCGTGCAGGTCGGCCGCCACCAGGATGTCGGCCAGGTCCTGCCCGTAGCCGGCCAGGCTGCCGTGGCGCTGCGGGTCATAGGCTGACAGGTCGGACTGGCCACAGCCGATGTGGTCGAACAACACCGTGCGGTGCGTGGCCTCGAAGGCCGGTGCCACGAAACGCCACATCTGCTGGTCGCAGCCGAAGCCGTGCGCAAAAACCAGCGGCACTGCGCCCTGGCCGGCCTGGGTGACATGGTGGCGCTGGAGAACCTGCATGACATCGTTCGTGAGAAATCACCTCACACAAGCATACCGGCTTCCTCCGGCACCATCGACCGGGCCTGCAGCCAGGTGGCCAGGTCCGCCGCCGGCAGCGGCCGGGCCCAGAAATAGCCCTGCCCCTCGACACAGCCCAGGCCGTGCAGGCACTGCAGCGTCGCGGCGTCCTCCACCCCTTCGGCGATGGCCGCCAGCCCCAGGCTGTGCGCCATCTGCACGATGGCACCCACGATGGCGCGGTCGTGGTGGTCCTGCGTCAGGCGGCGGATGAAGCTCTGGTCGATCTTCAGCCGGTGCACCTGGAAGCGCTTGAGGTAGCCCAGGTTCGAGTACCCGGTCCCGAAGTCGTCGATCGCCAGGCGCAGGCCCATGGCCACCAGCTGGTGCAGGGTCTCGCTGACCTGGTGCGTGTCGTCGATCAGCATCGATTCGGTCAGCTCCAGCTCCAGCCGCTCGGGCGGCAGGCCGCTCGCGGCCAGGGCCTGCTGCACGGTGCGCTCCACCTGCCCGCGCTTGAGCTGCACCGACGAGAGGTTCACCGACACCACCAGGTCGGCCACGCCTTCGCGGCGCCAGGCCGCCGCCTGGCGGCAGGCCTGGTGCAGCACCCAGGCGCCGATCTCGGTGATCAGGCCCGAGCGCTCGGCCACGGGGATGAACTTGGCCGGCGGCACCAGGCCCAGCGTCGGGTGGTGCCAGCGCAGCAGCGCCTCGGCACCGACGACGCGGCCACTGGCCAGGTGCACCTGGGGCTGCCAGTGCAGCGCAAACTCGCCGCGCGCCAGCGCATGCTGCAGGCCCGCCAGCATCTGCGTGTGGGCGAGCACGCCGTCGTTCATCGCCGGGTCGAAGAAGCGGAAGCTGCGGCCCCCCAGGGCCTTGGCGCGGTACATCGCGATGTCCACGTTCTTCAGCACCGCGTCGAACTCGCTGCCGTCGTCCGGGCCCAGCGCCACGCCCACGGAGGCGGCGGTGACGATCTCCAGCCCTTCCACGTCAAAAGGCTGGCCCAGGGCCTCGACCACGGTGCTGGCCACGCGGGCAGCGGCATCAACATCGCCGATGTCCGGCAGGATCAGCAGGAACTCGTCGCCCCCCAGGCGGCACACGGTGTCGGTGGCGCGCACCAGGCCCTGCAGCCGGCGGCCCACCTGCTGCAGCAGCTGGTCACCGGCGGCGTGGCCCAGCGATTCGTTGATGGTCTTGAACTGGTCCAGGTCCAGGTACAAGGCTGCGCAGCGGGAGCGGTTGCGCCGGGCCTGGGCCAGCGCGTGTTCAAAGCGGTCGCGGGCCAGCAGGCGGTTGGGCAGGCCGGTGAGCCGGTCGTGCGAGGCCAGATGCTCCAGCTCGCTGCGCGACTCGTGCACACGCCGGTTCTCCTCCTGCAGCGCGCGCAGCGCGCGGTACAGGTCGCCGGCCAGCAGCCAGATGGCAAAGCCGGTGCCCAGCAGGATGCCCCACACATGCACCAGCGAGCCTGGCCGCAGCGGGATCGGGAACTGGCGCCAGCCCAGGGCCTGCGCCATCAGCAGGCCGCTGGTGAGCAGCAGCATCAGGGCCAGCAGGCCGGTGAAGACACGGCGCTGGCCCAGCAGCACGGCAAACACCAGCAGGCCGGGCAGGGCCAGCAGGGCTGGGTCGTAAAAACCGGCGCCGCGCCAGGCCAGCACACCGACCATCACCGTCAAGGTGCCGAGCAGCAAGGCCACGGCGGCCGTGACCGGACCGCGCAGCGCGATGGCGAGTGACAGCGTCAGCAGCACGCCGGCGACCGTCAGCACGCCCAGGGTGTCGAAGCGGTGGTTGAGCACGCTGGCCACCGCGCTGGCGCCCACGGCCAGCATCGCCGTCAGGATGATCTGCATCATCCGTCGGCGCGCGGCCAGGGGGCCGCTGGTGGGGGGGTCGGTGGGCATCGGGGTCTGGGGCGACAAGGCCATTCGGCCCCTCACTCTAGAAGACCCGTCCCCCGGGGCATCGCGTCAAAAGAGCCCCAAAACAGGCCCTGGCAGCCCCCTCAGACCACGCAGCCAGCCTCGACCAGGGCCTGCCCGCGCACCGGCACCGGTGCGTCGATGCGGTAGCCGTAGCGCACGCCGGTCAGCTCCGCCAGGATGCTGATGGCGATCTCCGGCGGCGTGCGGGCGCCGTTTTTCAGGCCCACCGGGCCGTGCAGGCGGTCCAGCTGCGCATCGGTCATGCCGAAGTGCTCCTTCAGGCGCTCGCGGCGCTTGGCCTGGTTGGCGCGCGAGCCGATGGCACCCACGTAGAAAGCCGGCGACGCGAGTGCTTCCATCAGCGCCAGGTCGTCCAGCTTGGGGTCGTGCGTCAGCGCGATCACGGCCGTGTGGCCGTCGGGCTTCAGCTCCACCAGCAGGTCGTCGGGCATGGTGCGGGTGACGGTGGCACCTTCGATGCCGAAGGTCTCGGCGTACTCCTCGCGCGGGTCGCAGACGATCACCTCGTAGTCCAGCGAACGTGCCATCTGCGCCAGGTACTGCGTCATCTGGCCGGCGCCGATCAGCACCAGGCGCCAGCGTGGGCCGTGGTGGGTGGCCAGGGTGGTGTCGGTGAGCAGCAGCTCGTCGGTGTCGGTGCCGGGCTCCAGCGTCACCACGCCGGTGGCCAGGGTCAGCACCCGCCGCACGCGCTGGCCCTGCTGCAACAGCGCCAGCAGGGCCGGCAGCTGCGAGGCCGCCTGCAGCGGCTCCAGCACCAGCTCGATCAGGCCGCCGCAGGGCAGGCCGAAGCGGTGGGCGGCGTCGGCGTCGATGCCGTAGCGCACCACACGCGGTTTGCCCTCGGCCAGCACGCCCTGGCGCGCCTTGTCGATCAGGTCGTCCTCGATGCAGCCGCCGGAGACCGAGCCGGTGATCAGCCCGTCATCGCGGATCGCGACGATGGAGCCCGGCGGGCGCGGGGCCGAGCCCCAGGTGCGGGTGATGGTGGCCATCACCACGCCGTGGCCCTCGGCGTGCCACTGGGCGATCTGGCGCATGACCTGCAGGTCGATGTTGTCCATCAGGTGATCCTTTGTTTTGCAGTCTTGAAGTGCCACCACGGCAGCGCACGCGTGAGCGACAGCACTTCGCCGCCGCGGTCGGCGGTGTAGCCGGGCAGCTCGGCCACGCCCTGGTGCCAGGCGGCCGAACCCAGCACCTGGCGCAGCAGCTGCACCGCGGGGTGCTCCAGCGTGTCGGCCAGGCACACGAGGAAGTAGTCCTCCTCGATCAAGGGCACAAAACCCAGGCCGAAGGCACGCGCGGCGGATTCGATGCCGATGCCGGCGTCACCCAGGCCACTGGCCACCGCCGCGGCCACGGCCACGTGGCTGTCTTCTTCGGTGCCGGCCACGGCCAACCAGGCCGCGGGCGTGAGGCCTTCGGCCGCGATCAGGTGGTCGGTGAGCAGCCGCGTGCCCGAGCCCACCTGGCGCTGCACGAAGCGGGCCCCCTGTGCGGCCACATCCGCCAGTCGGCGCAGGCCATGGGGGTTGCCATGCGCCACCATCAGGCCCTGGGTGCGTTTCATGCAGCCGATCAGCTTGTGGCGGCCCGGCTTGAGCAGCGGCTTCAGCCCGGCGGCGAAGACCTGCGCGCCCGCCTCCAGCGGCGGCACGTGGAAGCCGGCCACCAGGCAGCGGCCCTCGGCCAGCGCGCGCAGCGCGTCCATGCTGCCGGCAAACCGCAGCTCGATGTGCAGCCGGTGCGAGCCCGCGGCCCGCTCACGCAGCAGCGGCAGCGCCATGTCGTGGCTGGCGTGGATGGCCAGCACCTGCTGGCCGCCGTCCAGCGCCTCGGCCAGCACATGCTGCAGCTCGGAGCGCAGGGCCTCGATGTGCGGCGTCAGCCGCGCCCGCGCCCGCGCCTCGGCCCAGAGCAGGCGGTCGGCAAACGGCGTCAGCCGCGCCGGCTGGCCCTGGGACCAGGTGACCAGCGGCTCGCCCAGCACCTCTTCCCAATGTTTGAGCTGGCCCCAGACATGGCGGTACGACGCCCCCAGCGCCTTGGCCGCGTGCTGGATGGAGCCATGCTGGCGCACGGCGCCCAGCAGGTCGAACAGCGGGTTCTGCACGTCGGCGCCACGCTGGCCCCCCGGCTGGTCGGAGGCCTGGAAGCTGTACTGGAGGTGGACGCCGCGGGTGTTCATCAGACGCCGAAGATAGCGCATGCGGCGCCCCGGCGCCCCCCGACGGCCTTCAGGGGTTGTTGCGGATCGTCGGGTCCACGCTCGCACGCCGGCCGGTCGGCACATGCTGCAGGTTCACCGTGTAGCTGAAGTCGCCCGGTGCGCTGTCGCAATCCAGCAGCGCGGCCTGCTTCTTGTGCACCGTCCACGCCGGGATCGGGAACTGTGCGCCGCCGCCGTTGACCACCACGGCGCCCGTGTCGGGGAAGACCCAGTCGGCGGCGTTCAGGTGGAAGGTGATCAGGACGTCTTCGCCACTGACGTCCAGCAACTCGGGCACGCAGCTGGGCTGGCCGAGGGCATTGACACTGACCAGCACGTGGCGAACAGCCTGTTCGACGGCTTCGGGGGCGCAGACGGCAGACATGGCGGGCCTTTCAGAAGCTACCGGCCGGTCCCGGCGGTGGGCGGGACGCTCCGCTGGATCTCTTCGCGCAAGACCAGCACGTCCGGGTGGCGGTAGGGGGTGGAGGCCAGTTCATCGGCGCCCCGCTGCGCTTCTTGAATCCGGCCTTCACGCACCGCCAGCCGCGCGGCCAGCGCCAGCGCCGGCAGCTCGCGGCGTGCCAGCCCGGGGCCCAGGCGCTGCCGCGCGGCCTGCCAGGCACGCGCGGCACCCGCTGCGTCGCCGGCGGCCCGCCGTTGATCGCCCAGCACCAGACCAGCCGCCGCGAGGATGCGGGCCTGTTCCGCCTCCATCGTGCGGCCGGCCGCTTCGCGCTCGGCCATCTGGGCGAGGTAACGCGCCAGGTCGGCGGCGGACCCGGCTTCGCCCAGCTGGCTGCGCAGCCGGCGCCACCGCCCCTGCAGGTTGACCACCCAGCGCGGCTGCGGCTCGGCCGTGGCCAGCAGCCGGGTGACCAGGGCGTCGGCGGCCACCAGCGGCGGCCGTGCCGCCGCCGGCCCGCGGTGGACCAGCGCCACCTCCGCCTGGCTGACACGGGCCACGGCCAGCAGCGCCAGCCAGTACAGGTTCTGGTCGTCGGCCTGCACCAGGGCCTCGCTGCGGCGCACCGTCTCCTGCGCGCTGGCCTCGGCCTCGGCAGGCCGGCCCAGTGCCCATTGCAGCTGCACGGTGTCCAGGTGCGCGATCGCGGCCAGGAACTGCGACTCACGGTCGCGCGCGGCATCGGGCACCTGCGCCAGCGCGGCCAGCTTGGCCTGCTGTGCGGCCAGCGCGGCGTCATAGGCGTGGCTGGCTTCGTGGGCCTTGGCCAGCCAGCCCAGGGTGTTGGCCAGCTCCTGGGCCATCGCCGGCCGGGCGGCCACCACGCCCTGCCAGGCGGCGCGCGTGCGCTCGAAGGACTGCAGCGCATCGGCCGGGCGGCCGGCCTCCAGCCGCAGCACACCCAGGTTCTGGCCGGCGTAGGCCTGTTCGATGCGCCAATCGACCTTGTCCGGCTCCAGCGCCACCAGGCGGTCGGCCAGGGCCAGGTAGCGGCCGAACGCGGCTTCGGCCTCGTCGCTGCGCCCGCGCCGGCGGGCGATGAACCCCACCCAGTACTCGCTCTGTGAATGGTTGAACAGGTGCTCCGGCGCGGCAGGGTGGCGCGCCAGCAGTTCGCCGGTGCTGGCCGCGGCCTCGGCAAAGCGCTGCGCGGCTTCGTCGAAGCGGCCGGTCTGCTCGGTGATCTCGCCGATCAGGTGCAGGGCGCGCGCACGCCGGCCCAGCGATGCGGCATCCAGCGAACCCGGCGCCTGCGCGGCGTAGTAGGCCAGCGCACGGTCGCCCACGGCGTTCAGCGCGTCCAGCCGGCCCACCGGCTTCAGCTTGGCCGGCAGATCGCCCAGCATGAACTCGATCAGGCCCTCGGCCTGCGCCTGCTGCTGCTGCGCCTGGCGCGCCTCGTGCACGGCCACGGCGGCGCTGGCGGCCAGGGCCAGCGCCGCCAGGCTGCCGGCCCCCACGGCCACGCGGTGGCGGCGCAGGAACTTGGCACTGCGGTAGGCCCAGGTGTCGGGCCGCGCGCTGATGGGTTCGTGGGCCAGGTGGCGCTGCAGGTCTTCGGCCAGCGCGGCGGCGTTGGCATAACGTTCGGCCGGCAGCTTCTTCAGCGCCTTGGCGACGATGGTGTCCAGGTCGCCGCGCAGCACCGCGGCGTCGGCGGCCGGCGCCACCGTCGATACCGGCGGCGGCACGGCCTCCACGACGGCGCGCAGCCGGTCCAGCGTGGCGCCTTCGGCCAGCGCCGTGGGATGCTTGCCCCCGAGCAGCTGGAACAGCAGCACGCCCAGCGCGTACACATCGGTGGCGGTGGTGACCTCGCCGCCCTGCAGCTGCTCCGGCGCCGCGTACTGCGGCGTGTAGGCCGCGCCGCCCTGCTGCGTGGCCTGGTCGTCGGCCACGTCATCCAGCAGCTTGGCGATGCCGAAGTCCAGCAGCTTCACCTCGCCTGCGGCCGTGACCAGGATGTTGGAGGGTTTGAGGTCGCGGTGCAGGATCAGCCGGTTGTGCGCGTGGGCCACGGCGGCCAGCACGTCCAGGAACAGGCGCAGCCGCGCGGCCAGCGGCAGCCGCTGCTGCTGGCAATGCTGGTCGATCGGCTGGCCGGCCACGTACTCGAGCACCAGGTAGGGCTGGGCCGGGCCGGGACCGGCCGGGGCCAGCTGGCCGGCGTCCAGCAGGCGGGCGATGTGCGGGTGCGCCAGGCGCGCCAGGATGCTGCCCTCGCGGGCAAAACGGGCACCCGCCGCCGCGCCGCGCAGGCCGGTCTGCAGGAACTTGATGGCCACCTGGCCTTCGTAGCGGCCATCGGTGCGGTGGGCCAGCCAGACGGTGCCCATGCCGCCGTGGCCCAGCTCCTGGTCCAGCGTGTAGGCGCCCACGGTCTGGCCGGCGCCGCCGGGCGGCGGCGGCAGCGCGGGGGCCTGCAGGAAGGGGCTCTGGTCCAGGCCGGCCAGCTCGGCCAGCCAGGGCAGCAGTTCATCGGCCAGCGCTGGATCGGCACTGCGCAGCGCCGCCAGGCGCTCCGCGCGCTGCGGCTCGGCCAGGTCCATCAGCGCGTCCAGCAGCGGCGAGAGCTGCGGCCAGCGGGCGCGGTCCAGCGGGGGGCCGGCCATCAGCGCAGCGCCACCGACAGGAACAGCCGCGCTTTCTGCCAATCGCGCTGCACGGTGCGCTCGGTCACGCCCAGGCTGGCGGCGATCTCGGGCTCGGTCAGGCCGCCGAAGTAGCGCAGTTCCACCACCTGGGCCAGGCGGGGCTCCAGCGTGGCGAGTTCGTCGAGCGCCTCGTGCACGCGCAGCACCTCGTCGTCGTGCGCGGCCAGGTCACCGACCACGGCGGTGTCCAGTGGCAGGTGCTCGGCACCACCGCCGCGACGCTCGGCCTGGCGCGCGCGCACCACGTCCACCACCACGGCGCGCATCACCTTGGCGGCGTAGGCCAGGAAGTGGTGGCGGTCGGGGAAGGCCGGCCCCTGGGCGCCGCCCTGCAGGCGCAGGAAGGACTCGTGCACCAGGGCCGTGGTGTCCAGCAGCGTCAGGTCGCTGGCGCGCCGCAGGCGGCTGCGCGCCAGGCGCTGCAAATCGGCGTACAGGAGCGCGAAGGCGCGGTCGGCGGCGGCGCGGTCGCCAGCGCTGGCGGCCTGCAGCAGTTCGGTGATGTCGGACATGCGGCGGAGAGGTCAGGTCCGGACAAATGTAACGGCGATGTCGGGATCGGGCGGTGGACTGCGTTTCAGTACAGGAGGGGCCCTGCTGCCACGCGGATCAGGGAGGCCACAGAGGCCGCCACGGGCCCAGGGCTCCTCACCCCGTTGAACACCGCCGGACACCGATGCTGCAGACCATGCTCCCGATGCCGGCCCCTGACCGGCGTGCCCCTCCGCCCCGCCCCAGCCCGGCGCTGCTGCTGGTGGAGGTGGCCGATGCCACCTCCTTCAGCCGCCTGGCCGAGCGCGAGGCGATGCGCAGCCGCCGCGACGGCCGCATGATGGCGGTGCTGTTGCTGCAGGTGCGCGAAGAGCCCGACCTGCACGACCGCGCCAGCCCGCTGGCCTTCGAGCAGGCGCTGGCGGATGGCGCCCGCCGGCTGCGCGGCGGCATCCGCAGCACCGACACCCTGGCCCGCTGGCAGGCCACGCAGTTCGGTGTGCTGCTGCCCGGCTGCGACCGTGCCGATGCCGCCGGCGTGCTGGCCCGGTTGATCGGCGGCGCGAGCGGCCCCTACGGCCAGGAGGGTGTGCGCCTGCGGCTGCACGTCACCGGCGAGGTGCAGCGTTGCCTGTGAGGCCGCAGCGGCTCACTTCACGCCCAGCTGCGCCTTCAGGTCCTGCCCCACGCCCTTGTTGACGAACTGCAGCGTGGCGACCTTGGCCAGGTCCACGTCACCGGCCTTGTACAGGCCGGCCTTGACCATCTGCGCGTAGAAGTCGGCGATGCGGGCGGCGTTCATCGTGCCGATGCCGCGGGTCTTGGCGTCACCGGAATCGACGATGCCCTGCGTCTTCATCAGCGCCACGCTGGCCTCGATCTCGGCCGCCGTCATCTCGGGGTTGTCCTTGAGCATCAGCGCGTTGGCCGCGCTGCGGTTGCCGTACAGGTAGTTGACCCAGCCGACGATGGACGCGTCCACGAAGCGCTGCACCACGGCCGGGCGCTTGGCCACGGTGTCGGTGGTGGCCTCGATCACGGTGCTGTAGGTGGAAAAGCCGTGGTCGGCCAGCAGGTGCACCACGGGTTTGAACCGGCCCTGGTTCTCGGCGTAGATGGGCTCGGCGACCGAATAACCCTGCTGGATGGACTTGTTGTTGGCCAGCCAGGGGCCGAGGTTGTAGTTGTAGGGCTTGAGCGCGTCGTCGCGGAAGCCGTGCACCGCCCTCAGCCATTGCCACCAGCTGAACTGGCCGTCCTTGGCCACAAAGGCCACGGGCGCGTTCTTCAGTGCGGCGAAGGTCTCGTAGCCCTGGCCCGGGTGCGCCATCAGCGCCTGCGGGTCCTTCTGGAACATCGCGGCCACCACCACGGTGGGCACCTTGTTCTTGACGTTGTCGAAGCTGTGCAGCAGGTTGCCCGTCATCAGGAAGTCGATGCGGCCGGCCGGCAGCAGCGGCCGGTTGTTCACCTGCGGGCCGCCCTGCTGGAGGGTGACGTCCAGCCCGTACTTCTTGTAGGTGCCATCGGCCACGGCCTGGTAGAAGCCGCCGTGCGCGGCCTGCGCCTTCCAGTTGGTGGCAAAGGTGACCTTGTCCTGGGCCTGCGCCAGCGTGGTGGCCAGGCCGAGTGCGATGAACAGCAAACGCATGTGGAAGCTCCTGAGGGGTGTCACGGCGATTCTGGCGGATCACGCCGTGCCAGCAAGGCCCGCGCCAGCCCCGCGCTGAGGCCGAAGATCAGCACGCCGGTCAGCACCAGCAGCGTCAGCGCGGCGAACATCTTGGGTGTTTCGGTGCGGAAGCTGGCCTCCAGGATGCGCGAGGCCAGCCCGGTGTCGCGCCCCGCGGCACCGGCCACCATCTCGGCCGTCACGGCGCCGATCAGGCTCAAGCCCCCGGAGATCTTCAGCCCTGCCAGGAAGTACGGCAGCGCCGACGGCGCCCGCAGCAGCGCCAGCCGCTGCCAGGGTGTGGCCCGGTAGAGCTGGAACAGCGCGCGCAACTGCGGGTCGGTGGCGCGCAGGCCCACGACGGTGTTGGACAGGATGGGGAAAAAGGCCACGATCCACGCGCACAGCAGCAGCGCGGCGGTGGTGCTCTCCACGTAGATCAGGATCAGCGGCGCCACCGCGACGATGGGTGTGACCTGCAGCACCACGGCCACCGGCAGCAGCGCCCGCTCCAACGTGGGCGAGAGCGCAAACACCGCCGCGATCAGCACGCCGCCGGCACAGGCCAGCAGCAGCGCCCCCAGCGTGATCTTCAGCGTGACCCACCAGCTTTGCAGCAGCGACACCCCGTGTTCCGCCAGCGCCTGCGCGATGCGGCTGGGCGCCGGCAGCGTGTAGTCCGGGATGCCGGCGGCAAGCACGCCCAGCTCCCAGGCGGCGATCAGCGCCAGCAGCGTCAGCGCGGGCAGGGCCCAGCGTTTCATGCGGTATCTCCCAGCGCGGCGGTCACGGCACGGCAGGCGGCGGCAAACGGCGCCGAGTGGCGGAAGTCCGGGCCACGCGGGTAGGCCTGCGGCACCGGCACCTCGGCCACGATGCGGCCCGGCCGCGCCGCCATCACCAGCACCCGCTGGCTCAGGAACACGGCCTCGGCCACGCTGTGCGTGACGAACAGCGCCGCCATGCGCTGGCGCGCCCACCACTGCAGCAGGTCGGCGTTCAGGCGCTGGCGGGTCAGGTCGTCCAGCGCGGCAAAGGGCTCGTCCATCAGCAGCACACGCGGCTGCGTGACCAGCGCCCGGGCGATGGAGGCGCGCATCTTCATGCCACCGGACAACTCGGCCGGGCGGGCCTGGGCGAAGTCGGCCAGGCCCACCTGCGTCAGCACAGCGGCAATGCGCGTTGCGGCCTCGGCGCGCGACACCCCTTGCAGGCGCAGCGGCAACCAGACGTTGTCGAACACGCTGGCCCAGGGCATCAGCGTGGGTTCCTGGAACACAAAGGCCGTGCCAGCGTCCGGCCCGGCCGCGCGGGCGGGCGACGCCACCTGGCCAGCGCTGGGCGTGGCCAGGCCGGCCACCAGGCGCAGCACCGAACTCTTGCCACAGCCCGAAGGCCCGAGCAGGGCCACGAACTCGCCCGGCAACACGGCCAGATCGATGCCCGCCAGCACCTGCAGCGCGCCAAAGCGCTGTTCTACGGAGTGCAGGGAGATCAAAGAAGTCATCCCGCCGCTTGTCAGCACTCAGCGCGGGCGGGAGACCCGGCTCACCGCTTCCAGTCAACACCGGGCATGACCCGACGCATGTAGTCATCAAAGAGCGGGACAGTGAACGCCGTTTCACCGTGCTGCGGGCTGTAGATCATCCCCTTTGCAATGAGTTTGGAGCGAGTCGGTCCGACACTCGTCACCTTGACTCCCAGGCGATCAGCGATGTCCCCAGATCGTTGCGGACCTTCTCCCAGATCGGCCAAAGCGCGCATGTACCTCTTCTCGGAGGGTGTGCAGCGGTCGAAGCGGACGCGAAAGAAGCTCTCGTCCAGCGCGGCGATGGCCTGCGATGTAGCCTTCTCCACATCGCCCAGCGTGATCGGTGACAACTGGGCCAGGTTCCAGACCTCGTAGCCCCACTGTTGCAAGAAATATGGATAGCCCTTGGTAACTGAGATGATGCGGTCAATCGCTGCAGGCTCGAATTGCACGCCCATGGCCGCTGCAGGTCCCGCCAAGGCCTGGGCCGCATCCGTGTGATTCAAGGCACCCACCTTGGGGTAATCGAACAGCCGTTCGGCATAAGACTTGGACTCCCCGGCGAGACCCAGGATCTGCGGTAATCCGGCGCCGACGATGACAATCGGGAGATTGCTCTGGGACACTTTGTGTGCCGCCATGATGAGCGCGCTGAACTCCTTTTCAGCAAGGTACTGCATCTCGTCGATGCACAGCGCCACAGCAGTCTGCCGCTCTGCAGCCGCCTCTCCGATGGCCACAAAGAGATCGCAGAGGTCCACCTCTAGATCCCCACTGTCGGCGGTACCTGGGACAGGCTCGATGCCCAGTTCCATGTCTTGCCAAGTAATTTTTACCGTGCCCATGAAGCTTCGAAGTGCGCGCAGCGCCTTGCGCCCTTTGTTGCCTGCCGCCGCCGTCAAACTCAGTGAAAACAGCAGTTTGCGCAGCGGCGGAACGATCAGTTCGGGAAGCGTTTTGCCTTCGTGGGCTTCGATCAATGCGGATTCGTACCCGAGCTTGTTGGCTAGAGCCTGGAAACGCACCAGCAGCACGGTTTTTCCCACGCCCCGCAGCCCGACGACGATCAGGCTCTTGGAGGGACGCCGACGTTGGATACGGGTCAGCGCGACTTCAGCCCGTTCCAATACGTCGTGCCGCCCAGCCAGTTCAGGGGGTGGCGTGCCTGCACCGGGCACGTAGGGGTTGTCTCGTGGATCCACGACATACCTTTGATCAGTATTGGCAAGTTTTACCAGAATTCTTTCATAAACAGGTAAACACCCAAGAACGACGCCCCAACTCACAAAGGGAAGACCTTGTCGTCCGACGCCGCTGCGCAGTTGTCAGGCAGCGGCACCGCGCCACGGCGCATCACGATGTGCTCGGGCCCCAGGCAGAAGGCCAGGCGCTGCGATTGCGGCCAGCGCTGCAGCACAAAGGCCTCCAGCGAGGCCGGCAGGCTGACCTGGAACACCAGCGAATGGCGCTGGTCCTCGGGCCGGTCGTCCAGCCGCAGCCAGGGCACAAAACCGGCGGCGAACATCAGCGCGTGCGAGCCGGCGTCCACCGCGCTGGGCTGGTAACCCGCGTCGCGCAGCCAGGCCTGGGCGTCACGCCGCAGCTCAGGGCCATCCGGCAGACCGCCGAAGCCGGCCGCCATCAGCTCGGCCAGCCACTGGTTGCAGTTCTGGTAGCGCAGGCTCCAGGCGTGGGCGTTGGCGCTGTAGCGCTCGGCCACCAGGCGCAGCGCACGCGGCCGGTCCAGCGCCGCGGCGGCCAGCACGCGGGCCGGCTCTGGTGGCAGCAGCAGCACCGACACATGGCCGGCGGCCGGGTCGTCCAGGCCCGACACAAATCCGGCCAGGCCCTGGTCGAACAGCCGCGGCCGGCCTTCTTCGCAGGCGTAGTACAGCTGGCGCACGGCCCAGGGCGAACCGGCACCCTCGGCCAGCGCCAGGCCGGCGTGCGAAAAACGCTGGCCAAAACGTGCCAGGTTCAGGCCCGAGCGCGCGACCAGTGCCACCGGCGTGCCGGCGGCTTCGAGCTCGGCGCGCACGACGGCCGCCAGCTGCAGCAGGCGGTCTTGCTGCGCCGCCGTGAGCGGGGTCTGGCGGCCACAGAACTGCTCGGCGACCGACCCGGCCTGCGCTGCGCCGGCCAGCAGCAGCGCGGCCGCAACCGCCAGGCAGCGTGTGTTCAGAGCGCGACGCGGCGCAGGTCCAGGTCGCCGCGCCAAGGGTCGGCCAGGGCCACAAAAAACGGCTGCGGCGCCGTCCCTGCGGCGGCCGGCCGCGCAAACGCCAGCCCATAAGCGCGGTCCAGCACCGCGATGTGTTCACCGACCGCCAGCGTGGCGGTGGCCAGCGGCAGGTCCAGCGTGAAGGCCTGGCGGGCATCGGCCACGGCCTGCAGCTGCAGGCGCTGGCGGTCGCCGGGCAGCGCAGCGATCGCGACGATGCGGTACTCGCCCGCCGCGACCTTGCCGCCCTTGGACGAGGCGTCGCTGGAGCCGCCGATGGAATCCGACAGGCTGCCGATCGAGGCCGAGCCGGCGCTGGAGGCCGACGAGGCCAGACTGTCGGCCGCCGCCGGCAGCGCAGAACACAGCGCCAGTCCAGTGGACACCAAAACGGCCATGAGGCCAGTGGAGGGGAGGTTCTTCATGCGCGAGAGCATAGCGCCGCGCCGGGTCTTCAGCGGTGGTCCCATGGCATCGCACGGGAGGGCGAAGGCCGGCGCGGGCCCGGATGCGTCTCCAGGCGGACTGTCGGATTGTTTGACAGTGCCACCTCCAAGGGGCTGCAAATGCGCTGCAAGTCATTGATCTACCGAGACTTCGGACACTTGGCTCGATGCTTGCTCAGACCCCACGGCCCTTTGTCCGCCGCAGACCCTGTCAACGGCTGCGCATCCGAACGTCAACAGAAGGATTCAAATGAACATCCCGTCTTTGGTGGCTCGCTGCGCAGGCGTCATCGCGCTGGCAGCTGCGAACCTGACTGTGAACGTGGCCCACGCCGACGTGGTCACGTTGGCGGGCAACACCATCGCAGGTGGCAGCGTGGTGTTCAACAACATCAACGGCGACAGCGTCAACGTGGGTGGCTTGGCCATCGCGCCGACCTTCAGTCTTGCCGCGGCCACCTACATTGCCGAACTGGACTTCTACCAGAAGGGCGATGTCGTGGCGACCGGCCAGATCGGTTTCAAGAATCTGGACACGAGTGAGACGTTCCTGTTCGACTCGTTGAATTCAGCGATCTTCCAGTTCGACATCCCCACCTACGTGCACTACGCCGCCGTGGGCCGCACCTTTGCTGCCGGCAACTATCAAGTGATCAACGACGCCGCGTCGACCTGGGCATTCAACCCCCGGAGCGGCGGTTTCGGCTTCACCGGCGTCTATGCCGCGCCCGCGCCCGTGTCGCTGCCGGGAACCCTGAGCCTGTTGGCTGCTGGCCTCGTGGCCATGGGGGCAGTGCGCCGCCGCCGGTCCGCTGGGGTGTGAACCACGGCGCCTGCAGCGGCAGGCGTCAGGTCATGGTTGGGGCTGCCCAGCCCGCCCCGTCCCAGCGCGTGAACATTGACGGCCGGGGCTGTTCAGCCCCCCCCGCGCTGCATGTACAGGTCAAAGCGCTTCATGAAGGCCTGGCGCTCGGCCTCGTCCACGGACCCAAAGCGGAAGGCCACCGCTAGGCGCGGCAGCGCCACCAGGGCGATGCGGCGCAGCGACAACGGCGTCCAGGACAGGGCCAGGCGGCCGCTGGCGAGCTCCACTTCAGCACAGCCCGGCGCCGGTCTGTGCCACGAACGCTCACCGATGGCCGCCGGCAGCCAACCGAGCCATTCCGTCTCGGTGCAGCCGTACTCGCGGTCGAAGCCTGCGGGGTACCAGGCCTGCATCAACCACCCGCGATCGGCGGCCAGATGGCCAGCACGTCGCCGTCCTGCAGCGTGCGGGCGCCGCGCTCTTCCGGCGGCACGAAGACGCCGTTGACCAGCACCAGGTGCACCAGCTTCATCGGCAGCTGGAAGGGTTCGATGATGTCCAGGATGGTGGCGCCGGGTGCGATGGCCAGCGGCATCTGGTTGCCCTGGCGCTTGTCGGCCGGCAGGTGATCGCCCAGGCTGGCGTAGAGCTTGAAGGTGATCTGCATCCGGTCGTCGATCAGGGTTTCACCAGGGCCGGCTGGTCCTGTGCCTGCGCGCTGGCCAGGTAGGCTTCCATCAACAGCGTCGGGTCCTGCAGCAGTTTGTCCTTCCAGGGGCCGAGCTTGACCGCACCTTCCACCAGGCCGCGCATCACGCCGACGTGGTTGGTCCAGCCGATGGCGTTGCAGCCCACCAACGTGTCACCGCTGAACTGCAGGCTCAGGTGACGGCCGGCCGCCAGGTCGGTCAGCTCGGCGTGTTCACCACCGGCCACGCCCTGCCACTGGCCAAAGCTGGCAGAGATGAGGCCCAGCGTGTCCAGCACGTTGATCTGCGTCACGCCTTTCAGCTCGGCGCGCTGGCCGGCCATGTTGAGCGCCGCCACGCGTGCCTGCTCGGCGGCGTTGGGCTGGATCGCGCTGACGATGGTGGTGCCGCTGACCTTGTCGAAGGCCTCGGCGCAATCGCCCGCGGCGTAGACGCCCGGCACGTTGGTCTGCAGGTGCTCGTCGGTCAGCACGCCGACCAGGCAGCGCACGCCGCTGTCCTGCAGGAAGCCGATGTTGGGCTTGACGCCGGTGGCGCTGATCACGAGGTCGGCCTCGATCACGGTGCCGGTGCTGAGCCTGACCTTCATCACCGCGCTGGTGTCGCGTTCAATGGCCTCCACGCGTGCGCCGGTGTGCACGGCCACGCCCTTGGCCTCGCACCAGTCCTTGATCATGCCGCCGGCCACGGGGCCCATCATGCGCGGCACCATGCGGTCACCCATCTCGACCACGCTGA
>CAYTWU010000031.1:8808-20164 GCA_964442175.1 uncultured Rubrivivax sp. | reverse complement strand
TGGCGCGCAACGGCATCCGCAACATGACCATCGCCCCCGGCATCTTCGGCACGCCCATGCTGTTCGGCATGCCCAAGGAGGTGCAGGACGCGCTGGCCGCCGGCGTGCCCTTCCCCAGCCGCCTGGGCACACCCGCCGACTACGCCAAGCTGGTGCACCAGATCATCACCAACGACATGCTCAATGGCGAGGTGATCCGTCTGGACGGTGCGATCCGGATGGCGCCGAAGTAAGCCCGGTAACGCGGAGCGCCTGCGCCGCGTCATGCCGTCGACCGACACGCCGTTCATGTGCCCACAGGACTCCCGAACCGACCCGGGATCTGGCTCAGTACGCGGGCATGCGCCGT
Organism: uncultured Rubrivivax sp.; assembly: GCA_964442175.1. Classification (GTDB taxonomy): domain Bacteria; phylum Pseudomonadota; class Gammaproteobacteria; order Burkholderiales; family Burkholderiaceae_C; genus Rubrivivax. The sequence continues at coordinate 19,815 of CAYTWU010000031.1, read as the reverse complement.
GGCGGCGTGCTGATGAGCGACGGCTGCAAGCCCTGCGAGGCGATCACGCTGGAACTCGGCTTGGAGCTTATCCGTAAATAGATAGAATGTCGATCCGCGCTGCAGCTGACGCGGCGACGGAGCGATGCCTTGGCCAAGCGGGTTGAGTCGTGGGTGGTGACGGATCAGTTCTGGCAGCGGGTGGAGCCGCTGGTGCCGCAGCGCGTGCCGTCGCCGGACAAGCAGTACGTTCGCAAGCCTGGTGCCGGCCGGCCGGCCAAGCCGGCGCGGCAGGTCTTCGAGGGGATCGTGTACGTGCTGCGCACGGGGTGCCAATGGAAGGCCCTGCCTGCTGAGCGCTTTGGCAGCGCCAGCGCAATCCACAAGCGCTTCCTTGAATGGGAGAAGGCTGGCTTCTTCGAATCGCTGTGGAAAGCCGGACTGGCCGAGTACGACGACATGGAAGGCATCGCCTGGCGATGGCAAAGCGTGGACGGTGCATTGATGAAGGCCCCGCTGGCGCAGGAAGCCGTCGGACCCAACCCGACGGATCGGGGAAAAAAATGGGAGCAAGCGCCACCTGCTGGTGGACGGTCGTGGCGTCCCGTTGTCGATCATCGTGACCGCGGCCAACGTGAATGACGGCAAGCGACTGGACGCTGTGCTCAGCGCCATCGTCGTCAAGCGCAAGCGCCCGCCCGTTCGCAGAAGCAAGCATCTCTGCGCCGATGCCGGCTATCGAAGTGCCGAAAACCTGCGCGTCATCCACGACCACGGCTACATTGCGCATGTTGTTGACCGGCGCAAGGAGATCGACATCAAGCGACGCGATCCGACCAAGAAGGCCAGACGCTGGGTGGTCGAGGTCTGCCATAGCTGGTTCAACCGATTCCGCAAGCTGCTCGTGCGTTACGAGAAACTCGAGCGTAGCTTCGTTGCGCTCAACCACCTGGCCGCCGCCATCATCTCGTTCCGCAAGGTGCCTTTGTGCGTCAACATTATTTACGGATAGATTCTTAGTGCACCTGGGCTGCTGGGCGCGCGCGCGCCGCGGCGTCCATGTGGCGCTTCAGACCCTGCCCAAGGACAAGCGAGGCCCTGAACAGCTGCCTGCGCGCTTGATCGAGCTGATCGGGAGGCTGTACCACGTCGAAGCCGAGGCCAGACGAGCCGGGCTCCAGCCCGACGCGCAGCAGCGTCGCCGGCAGGAGCACAGCGTGCCGGTCCTGGCACAGATCGAGGCGCTGCTGACGGCCCACCTGCACGCGGTGCTGCCGTCCAGCCTGCTGGGCCGTGCGCTGCACTACCTGGCCTCGCAGTGGCCCAAGCTCGTTCGCTTCGCAGGCGACGGCCGATACCCGCTGGACAACAACGCCTGCGAAAACGCGATCCGACCGTTCGTCGTCGGCCGCCGCAACTGGCTGTTCGCCGACACGGTGGGCGGCGCCAACGCCAGCGCCAACCTGTACTCGCTGCTGCAGACCTGTGTGGTCAACGGGATCGACGGCTACCGCTACCTGAAGGCCTTGCTCGTCGCGCTGCCCCGCGCCAAAACGGTCGAGGACTTCGAGGCGCTGCTGCCTTGGCGCATCGCGCTCGATTCGGTCTGATCAGCAACAGGCAGGGCGCGCAAGGGCGTGGTCAATTGACCGCTTACGACCGGCGCGGCACGGCACGGCACAACAAAAAAGCCCCGGACATGCCGGGGCTCTCTGACAACCTGGTCCGGGGCTCGTCACGGAGCCCCAGGTCAGGCACAGATCATCGCATCAGAAGCTGGCGCGAACGCCGATGTAGTAGCGGCGACCAATGGCGTCGTAGGTACCAGCGTTCGTTTCGGTGCCCGTGTCGTTGCCCGGAAGGCCGGAAATTACCGGCGCCGGCTTGGTACCGAACAGGTTGTAGATGCCGCCGTAGATCTCCCAACCCTTGCCGACTGCGTATGACGCGCTAACGTCGGTGTAGGTCTTCGACCCAACGCCGTACGAGCCCGGCTTCAGGGGATCACCGTTGGCATCCTCGAAGCCAGCAAGGAACTGGTCGTCCAAGTTCGACGCACCGATGTAGGTGATCTGCGCCCCCAGCTTCCAGTTCTTCATGCTGTAGCCAAGGTTCAGGCTGAACTTGTCCTTTGGCGCACCGATCTCACCCGCGAACGGGTCTTTTGCGGACCCAGGAAGCGGGATGTTGTAACCGTCAAGCAGGCGGGTGTAGGTCAAAGAAGTCGACAAGCGACCAGGACCTACGCGGTCAGCAAAGTTCACCGTCACGTCCACGCCTTCAGTTGCCAGAGCGCCGCTGTTGGTCACAGCAGAGTCAATCAGATCGATTGAGCCGGCACTGTTGGCACCGACGGCGGCCGCGCGGCGGGTGATGAAGTTGCAGAACGACGCATCACCTTGGTAGCACTGGTCCAAGATGAACTGGCGCGGCGTGCTGACGATGGCATCCTCAATCTCAACATTGAAATAGTCGAGGGTGAAGTTGAACTTATCCAGGAAACCCATGCCCTTGGGCGTCAGCGCCAGTCCGAGCGTCCAAGAGTTCCCTTTCTCCTCCTGCAGCGCTGGATTGCCGCGGTTGAAGCCGCTGATGCCCTGAAGGTCTGCCTGATTGAGCGTGAACGCGCCATTCGCCGCGATGTTGGCTGCCACACCTGGGTCGGCACGGCAGTTGTCGGCAATAGCGCCCACTGTGGTCGCCGTCACACCATTGCACGGGTCATTCAAGCCGGTCGGGAAGGTCTGGCTCGGCGGGGAGTACAGCTCGTTGATGTTGGGCGCGCGGGTCGCCAAGGCGCGGGTGGCGCGGAGCTTGACCGAATCGTTGACCGACCAGTCCAGACCGGTGGTCCAGCTCAAGGTGCTTCCGACGGTGGAATAGTCACCGCCTCGAATAGCCGCAGTGACGTTCAAACTCTTGGCAAACGCAGCCTTGGAAAGAAGCGGCATCCGAGCCTCTGCGAACAGTTCTTTGACGTCGAAACTGCCTTCCGTACGCGGCAACGCATTGCCAGCGTTCAAGCCGGCGGACTGCAGCGGATCAAACTCCGCACGCGAGTACTCCTTGCGATACTCAAAGCCAGCTGCAAGACCGACAGGCCCCGCCGGCATCTGGAACACTTCACCTGACACCGAGCCGCCCGCGACCTTCTGCGATGTGTAGGTGGCAAGCAGGCCTGGCGCAGTGACGTAGGCAAGCGCCTGCGGCGTGATGCTGTTGTAGCCAAACACACTGAGCGGCACGCAGCCCTGCGCGCGGGCACTGGCATCCATGCAGATCGCTTCGGTGACATTGCCGTCACCATCGATGTCGTTGACGTCGGGAATGCCTTCCAGAGCGCTCTTGAACGTCAGCACATTGACTTGACCGCCAGAGACCTGGGCCTCTTTGGTCGAACCAAAGCCAGCGTACAAATCGTAGCTCCACTTGGCGCTGATGTCGCCATTGACACCCGTCATGATACGGAAGGTGTCGCGGTCCGCAGTGTTGCCACGGTTGCCAACTTCAGACAGCCGGCGCGTGAAGTAATAGTCGCGGAGGCCGTCACCATCAGTATCGGTCAGCAGTGAGTAGATGGCGTCTGGAACCAGCGGATTGCGCAGCACCGTACCGTTGACGTTGAACTCGGCCGGCACCTGCCCACCAGTGGCCGGGAAGATGTCTTCGGCGCCGAGCGGGAAGGGCTCCAACTCGGATTTGGTCTGCGTCTGCGCGTAAGTACCTTCGAGGAATACGCGGTGGCCTTGGGCAAATTCGTACTCACCCTTGGTGCCAAGCAAAAAGCGCTTGGTCGGCACAGCGATCGAGCGGAACTCCGACCGATTGAAACCGGTGGCGGCCAACGTGGGCGAACCATTCGTCGACCACGGAATCAGGTTGCCATCGCGGTCGAAAGTGACGTTCCCACTGCCGTGGAAAATTCGACCCTGGGGTGCAAAACTCGAATAGAAAGGACGCTGGATCGTGAAGAAGTCTGCCGGGTCGCCAGTAATGAATGCGCCCCGCGAAGCTTGGTCAACAGCGGAGTAGCTCCGATCTCGGGACATCACGGCACCCTGGTCCGAGAAACCAAAGTGCCCCATCAATCGGCCCTTGCCGTTGGCGGAGATGGTGCCGAAGGTCATCGCAACTTCGTCGCGTTTGTCGTCGCCCTTCTCGCTCTGGCCGGTCTTCACGTCGATGTTGAAGCCTTCAAAATCGCGCTTCAAGATGATGTTGACCACACCGGCAACAGCGTCGGAGCCGTAGGTTGCAGACGCACCACCAGTGAGGATCTCGATGCGCTCAACAAATTGCGCAGGGATCGTGTTCAAGTCGACTGACTGGTCACCCGGGACACCCGACACCACGCGCCGACCATTGATCAACACCAGAGTACGTGCCGTACCAAGGTTGCGCAGATCGATCGTCGAAACGCCCGAACTCGAAGTAGCAAAGTTCGAATTGGTCCGGCTGATGCTTGGAACACCGAAGGTCGGGTTCTTCAACAGCAGGTCCTGGATGTTGGTGACACCAGAGGCAGCGATCTCCTCCGCCGAGATCACTTGTACTGGTGCAGGGGAAATCGCGTTCGTCGACAGGATCCGTGATCCCGTGATCTCGATACGCTGAGTGTCCTGCCCAAAGGCCGGGACAGACGTTGCCGCAACGGCACTGCCGATGGCAATCAAAACTCCTGCAGAGACTTTCGTCCTCTTGAACATGTACCGCACTCCTGATGGAAGGTTGATCGATAGACCCTGTTCCGGGAGCAAGCCGCGTGCCGGCTTTGTAAACCGGATGTGACCCGCAACCCAAAACATGTAGTCGGATTGTCACGGGAACAGGAAAACGGCCCCCCCTCGGGAAATCCATGACCGTGCGGAGACTGCACCCGTCAGGTGCGCAGTTCCAGCACAGCACACGGACCGAAGCCCTTGATTTCAAAGGCCTAACCCGCGGGCAAACGTTCTTCTCGAACCCCTGCGGACGTGAAGTGTAGGGACAAGACCCTAGCTCACCCGGGTGTGAGCGTTGGAAGCATGCAACATCACCCTGTAACAGCGGGACACGCCCGCGGCACCGAAGCCAGCAGCTCGCGGGTGTAGGCGTGGGCCGGCTGCGCCAGCACTGGGGTGCAGGGGCCTTGCTCGACGATGCGCCCCCCGTGCATCACGGCCAGCTCGTCGGCGGCGTAGGCCACGACACCGATGTTGTGCGTGATGAAGAGGTAGGACAGGCCCAGCTCGCGCTGCAATTCGCGCATCAGGTTCAGGATCTGGGCCTGCACCGACACGTCGAGGGCCGAGGTGGGCTCGTCGCACACCACCAGTGCCGGCTGCACGGCCAGTGCGCGCGCAATGGCAATGCGCTGACGCTGGCCGCCGGAAAACTCGTGCGGGAACCGCAGCAGCGCCTCGCGCCGCAGGCCCACACGTTCGGCCATGGTTTCGATGCGCGCGCGGCGTGCGTCAGCATCCAACTCGGGGCACAGCGCCACCAGACCTTCTTCCAGCACCTCGGCCACGCGCAGGCGTGGGTTCAAGGACGCAAACGGGTCCTGAAACACGATCTGCACCCTGCGCCGCGCCTGCCGCAGTGCTTCACCCTGCAGCGTGAACAGGTCCTGCCCGTCCAGCAGCGCCTGCCCGCCCAGCGTGGCCCGGCCGCGCAGCAACTGCACGATGGCCTTGCCGGTGGTGGTCTTGCCGCAGCCCGATTCACCCACCAGGGCCAATGTGCGGCCGGCGCGCAGCTCGAAGCTGACGCCCTGCACCGCATCGAACCGGCCGGTCACGCGCTGCAGCAGGCCGCTGCGGACCGGGAAGCTCACCGTGAGGTCGCGCACCGACAACAGCACGGCGTTGGCCTCGGCGGGCTCGGTGGCGCTCGCCGCGGGCGCCGCCTCAGCCGCCGGTTCACCGGGCCGCCAGCAGCGCACCTGATGGAGCGGCGACGTGGCCTCCAACTGAGGCACGCTGCTGGTGCATGCCGGCACCGCACGGTCGCAGCGTGGTGCATAGCGGCAACCCTCGAAGCGCAACGACAGCGGGGGCACAGAACCCGGGATGGCGGCCAGCGGCTGGCCACGGCGCTCGGCATCGGGCAGCGCCCGCAGCAAGGCCTGCGCATAGGGGTGCCGTGGCCGCGCAAAGAAGGCATCGGCCGCCGCCATTTCGACGATCTGGCCCGCGTACATCAGCGCCACGCGGTGCGCCATGCCGGCCACCACGGCCAGGTCGTGCGTGATCAGCAGCAGGCCCAGGCCGCGCTCGCGTTGCAGGTCGCGCAGCAGGTCCAGGATCTGGGCCTGGATGGTGACGTCCAGCGCCGTCGTGGGCTCGTCGGCGATGACGAAGTCCGGCTCGGCGCTGAGCGTCATCGCGATCATCACGCGCTGCTTCTGGCCGCCGCTCATGCGGAAGGGGTAGTCGTCGATGCGGCGCTCGGGCTGCGGGATGCCGACGCGGCGCAGCCAGTCGATGGCCTTGGCGCGGGCCGCCTCGCCGCGCAAGGGCGTGTGGGTCTCGATGGCCTCGATGAGCTGTTCGCCCACCTTCAGCACCGGGTTCAGGCTGGTGCCTGGCTCCTGGAAGATCATGCCGATGCGGCCACCACGCACGCGCCGCATGCCACTTTCGCTGAACGCCAGCAGGTCTTCACCGTCCAGCAGGATGCGCCCGCCGGTGATGCGGCCCACCTCGGGCAGCAGCCGGTTCAGCGCCAGCGCCGTCATGCTCTTGCCGCAGCCGGATTCGCCCACCAGCGCAAAGGTTTCGCCACGCTGGATGCTCAGACTCAGGCCGTCGATGGCGCGCAGCAGCGCCGGCTCGGCATCCAGCTCCACGTGCAGGTCGTCGATTTGCAACATGGCTCAGCCCTTCGCTGGTTTGAGCACCGGGCGGAAGGCCCGGGCGCGGGGGTCGAAGGCGTCCTGCACGCCGTCGGCAAACAGGTTGGCCGCCAGCACCAGGGTGACCATGAAACCAAAAGCCGCAGCAAAGGACCACCACACCACCGGGTCGCGGCTCATCTCGCTGCGGGCCAGGTTGATCATGCCGCCGAAGCTGCTCATCGACGGGTCCACACCCACGCCCACGTAGCTGAGCACGGCTTCGTAGAGGATCAGCGCGCAGAAATCGAGCACCGTGGTGATCAGCATCAGGTGCACGACGTTGGGGAAGATGTGCCGCGCCATGATGCGCCAGGGGCCCACGCCAAAGGCCTCGGCGGCCTGCACGTAGTCGAGCTCGCGCAGCTTCAGCGTCTCGGCGCGCAGAAGCCGGCACAAACCGGCCCAGCCGGTGAGGCCCAGGATGGTGCAGAGCATGAACAGGCGCAGGTCCGAGCGCTCGGCTGCGGTCTCGAACAGATCAGGGTTCTTGTCGAAGAAGACCTGCATCATCAGCACGCAGGCGGCGATCAGCAGCACGTTCGGGATCGAGGACAGCAGCGTGTAGAGGTACTGGATCAGCTCGTCCACCCAGCCCTTGAAGTAGCCGGCCGCGATGCCCAGGCCCACCGCCAGCGGCAGGGTGGCCAGCGTGGACAGGCTGCCGATCACGAAGGCCGTGCGCACGCTCTTCAGCGCCTGCACCAGCACATCGTTGCCGGTGCGGTCCGTGCCGAAGACGTGGTAACCCTGGGCCAGCGACACCACCGCGCCACCGGCGAGGGCCATGACGCCGAGGACCGCCGCCGCGGTGCGCCAGGGCAGCCCGCTGCGGCCCAGCCACAGTGCCAGCAGACCCACCCCGAGTGCCGCCACCACGGCACCGCCGGCCAGGCCCCAGGCGGTGCGGCGCGCCACATCGCCGGCCCACTGCTGCGCTGGGTCCTGCAGGTGCGCGCCGCCATGCACCAGGCGCGGGTAACCGCGCTGCAGCACGCCGTTCAACTCCACCGCGTCCTGCGCAAAGGCCTGGTAGGCCAGCGGCGCCGAGTAGCTGGTCTCGCGCACACCGCCCACACCGGCCAGCACCGCATCCAGCACCGAGTGCGTGCGGGCGTCGTACACCACCTGCGTGCCGGGCAGCTGCGGACGGTAGTGCAGGCTGTCCAGCACCGCCATTGAAAACCCCGCCAGCAGCACCACGCTGGCGCCCATGGCCGCCGGGCTGGCAAACACGCGCCGCCAGGTGGCGCGGCGCGACACATCGCGCCGCACGTGCCAGACGTAGAGCACCCCCAGCAGCAGCAGGCCGAGGATGACGGCATCGGTCCAGAGCAGCACGAACTTGGCGGTCAACATCACGGCAACCTCATTGCAATCGAACGCGGGGATCGACCACGCTGTAGGCGATGTCCACCAGCAGGTAGCTCGCGATGTAGAGCATCGACCCCAGGAACACCATGGTGCGCACGATGGCGAAGTCCTGGCCGCTGATGGCCTCGATCACGTACGCGCCCAGGCCGGGGATGCCGAAGAAGCTCTCGAACACCAGGCTGCCCAGGAAGACGTACGGCAGGTAGCTGCCGGCGCTGGTGATGATGGGGATCAGCGCGTTTTTCAGCACATGGCGGAACAGCACGCGGATCTCCGACAGCCCCTTGGCGCGGGCCGTGCGCACATAGTCCTTGCCGATCTCCTCCAGGAACATCGCGCGGTACAGCCGCGCCTCGGTGCCCAGGCGCGACAGCAGGCTCAGCACGATGGGCAGGATCAGGAAACGCACCGCATCCAGCCCCGGCGCATAGCCCGAGATCGGCACCAGGCGCAGCACGCGCGAGAAAAAGAACTGGCCGACGATGATGTAGAACAGGCTGCTGATCGACAGCATCAGCACACACAGCACCACGCCCCAGAAATCGATGCGCGTGTGGCGGAAGAACACCAGCAGCAGCGCAAAGCTCACGCTGGCCATCACCTGCAGGATGAACAGCGGCACGGCCAGCTGCAGGCTGACCACCATGCGCTTGCCCACCTCGTGTCCGATGTCGGCACTGCGGGCGGAATCCGAGCGGCCGAACTGGAACAGCATCAGGGACACCGAGCGCTCCCAGAGCACGGTCTCAGTGAGTTGCTTCACGCCACTTTCCGCGCGGTTCAGGTACAGCGGCCGGTCGTAGCCCCGCTCGGCCTTCCACTTGTGAATCTGCTCCTGCGTCACACGCTTGCCGCCGATGTTCAGGCGGGCCATGTCGTCGGGCGTGTTGACGGTGAAAAACAGGAAGAAGGTCAGCAGGTTCACGCCGATCAGGATCAGCACGCCATAACCCAGGCGGCGCAGGATGTAGTGGATCATCGCCCCACCGCCTGTTCACGCCGGCGCCAGGCACGCCAGGCCACCGCCGCAGCGGCCAGCGGCAGCAGCGCGAGCAAGGCCACCGGCCACCACACCGGCTGGTTCCACTCACGCTGACGCTGGGTGCGCAGCGCGGTGTCCACCCGGTAGTACTTGGCCATGTCGCGGATCAGGATGCTCGGCTTGCCGTTGTGCACCCAGGGCTGGAAGGCCAGGCCACCCCAGGGGATGTAGCCAAAGCTCCAGGGCGCGTCCTGCTGCACCAGCTGCACCATGCGGTCGATCGCGGCCTGCCGCGCCGGGCCGTTGTCCATGGACTTCATCTGCTGGTACAGCCTGTCGTACTCGGGGTTTTCGTAGTTGGCGTTGTTTTCGCCTTCGGTCTTGCTCTTGGCGTTGGGGCCGTAGAGCAGGAACAAAAAGTTCTCGGCGTCCGGGTAGTCTGCAAACCAGCCGCCGAAGAAGACCTGGTGCTTGCCCTTGAGGATCTTGTCCTGGTACTGGTTGAAGTCGGTCGCGCGCACTTCCAGCTGGATGCCCAGCTTGGCGAACTGCTTGATCATCCAGTCGTTCTCGACCTTGAACTCCGGCGTCACCGCGCGCTGGAAGTCGTAGTTCAGCACCAGCGGCCGGCCGGTCCTGGCGTCGCGCCCGCCCGGGTAGCCGGCTTCGGCCAACAAGGCCTTGGCCTCGTCGATCGAGCGCCGCACGGCCTTGCCATCCACCCAGCGGTGCGTCACCGGGTTGTGGAAGTCGCCCTGCCCTTCACGCGAGCCAAACAGCCCCGGCGGCACGGGCGAATGGGCCGCCACGCCGCCCTTTTGCTTGAAGATGCGGCCATAACCCTCTTCCCAGTCGATGGCAATCGAGATCGCCTGGCGCAGCTTGCGGCGTTTGTCGTCTTCCTCCGGCGTGGCCCCGCGGCCCACCACCGGGTCCAGCATGTTGAAGCCCAGGTACCAGTTGGAGATGTCGGTCATCAGCGGGAACTGGAAGCCGCGGCTTTCGTACAGCTGGCGCACGTCTTCCGATTCGTCCATGTCGACGCGGAACTCCACACCCCATTCGCTGCGCTCGATCTCCGGCAGGTCCAGGTAGCCTTGCTTGAACTTTTCCTTGCGCGGGATCTTCTCCTTCTCGATGGACACGTGCAGCGTGTCGATGAAGGGCATGGTCTTGCCGCAGTCGGCCAGCAGGCCGGCGGTTTTGTCTTCCGGCATGCCCTCGCAGGGATACGGCTCGCCGCGGTAGTTCGGGTTGCGCACCAGCACGTGCAGGCGGTCGCGCTCGAAGGTCTTCATCATGTACGGCCCCGTGCCCACGGGCCACTGGTTCAGCGTCAGGCCGTTGTCGTTCATGCCCGGCTGGCTGTAGAACAGCTCCGCCTCCCAGGGCATGGGCGCGGTGAACGGCATGGCCATCCAGTACTGCCAGGGCGGGTACTTGCCCTTCAGGCGGATGCGCAGCAGGTGTTTTTCCGGCGCGCTCACGCCGGCCAGCGGCCAGCGGCGGAAGTCCAGGAAGGGTTTGTCGCGGGCGTCGGCCGGCAAGCCGGCCAGCAGCTTCTGGTCCTCGGCCTTGATCAGCGCGGTGTAGTCCTTCAGGCCGATCACCACCTCGGCAAACACCGCCGCCACCGGGGTCTCGATGCGCGTGGTGGCGTGGCGCTTCAGGCCGTGCACATAGTCTTCGGCCACCAGCTCGCGCGTGCCCTGGTGCTCGAAGTCCCAGGGGCTGCGCTTGTTGCCGAGCTGCTCGCGTGTCATCGCGTGGTAGCGGTAGCGGCCGGCTTCGTCCTTGG
>CAYTWU010000031.1:0-8798 GCA_964442175.1 uncultured Rubrivivax sp. | reverse complement strand
ATGCGCACGTCGTACACACGTTCGGCGATCTGATCGGCCGGTGCATCGGCGGGCAGCGGCTGGCCTTGCGCGTCCAGGTAACGCGGCTGCACCACCTCGGTCGCGGCCTTCGGCGTCAGCTGGTAGGGCCGCTTCAGGTAGTGGTACCCGTACAGCGGCTCGTAGATCGCGAAGGTATAGACCGACTCCGGGTTGGAGTACGACGCCACCGGGTCCAGGTAACGCGGCGAACGTTCGTCGAAGGTGTAGTACAGCGTGTTCTGCTGCGCCGACCCGGCCGGCAAGGGGCTGTTGTTGCAGGCGGCCAGTGCCAGCGCCGCCGCCAGCACGCCCAGCCCGACACGCCAGCGCTCAAGCATTGGTGTGGCCCCACGCGACCAGCGCGTTGCGGCCCTGCACCAGCAGCTCCACCGGCCGGCCCTGCGGCAGGCTCACCTTGGTGGGCACATGGCCGAAGGGCAACCCGGTCAGCAGCGGCACGGGGGTGCGGCTGCGCAGGTGGGCGATCACGGCCTTCAGCGTGTAGCCGCGGTCCAGCGGCGAGGGCTTGAAGGCCGTGACCGCACCGATCAGCACCGCCTTCTGCGCGTCCAGCACCCCCGCCTGCTGCAGCTGCAGCAGGCAACGCTCCACCCGGTAGGGGTGTTCGTTGACCTCTTCGATGAACAGGATGCCGCCCTTGATGCGCGGAAAGTGCGGCGTGCCCAGCAGCGCACACAGCATGGCCAGGTTGCCGCCCCAGAGCCGGCCGCGCACGCCCAGGCCATCAAAGCCGGTCTCGGTGCGGAAGCCCACCGCCTCCAGCTCGCCCGACATGGCCTCGCGGAAACAATCGACGGTCACGTCGTCCAGGCCGCCGGCGTCGTCGGTGCGGCTGAAGTCGTCGAGGGCCATGGGCCCGGCCCAGCTGCCGGCCCCACCATGCGCCAGCAGTCCCATCTGCAGCACCGTCATGTCGCTGTAGCCCACCCAGCGGGTGCCACGTTCGACGCTGCGCGCCATCAACGCCCAGTCGATGCGGTCCACGATGCGGGACAAGCCATAGCCGCCGCGTGCCGCCAGGGCAATCGACGGGGCCTCGGCGGCCACGCGGTGCAAGGCCGCCAGGCGCACCGCGTCGTCACCGGCAAAGCGCTGGCGGCGGGCCAGGGCATCGGCATCAAGCCGGGCCTCAAAGCCCAGGGCCTGCAGGCGTTTCAGCGCGCGCCGCAGGGCCACGGGCTGGGCCACCACCCCGGCGGGCGACACGATGGTGAGCGTGGGGTTCATGCAGACGGGTCTTCCAGTTCGAGGGTTTCGCCGGTCGGGATGGCGGGCGCTTGCCCGGCCTCGCGCTGCCGCCGCCGCTGGCTGCGGCGCTCGGCAAAAAATTCGCGCAGCAAGGCCCCGCAGGGTTCGGCCAGCACACCGCCCTGCACCGCCGTGTGGTGGTTCAGGCCCGCATCGGCAAACAGGTTCACACGGCCGCCGGCGGCGCCGGTCTTGGGGTCGGCGGCGGCGAACACCACGCGCTTGAAGCGCGCGTGCATCAGCGCCATCGCACACATCGGGCAGGGCTCCAGCGTCACGTACAGCTCGCAGTCGGGCAGCCGGTAGTTCTGCATCAGCGTGGCGGCGTGGCGCAGGGCCACGATCTCGGCGTGTGCGGTGGGGTCGTGCGTGGTGATCGGGCGGTTGTAGCCGGTGGCCAGCACCTGACCGCCCTGCATGATCACGGCGCCCACCGGCACCTCCCCCACCAGCCAGGCGTTGTGGGCCTGGTCCAGCGCCAGGCGCATGGCGTGTTCGTCGCGGGGATCGGGGGCGACAAATGCAGAGGGCAGATCGGGCTCGACCGGGTTCATCGGGCGGCATCATCCCATGACCGCAGGAGGTCCCAAAGGCAGGGACCGGCGCCTATGATGGCGGCCATGGCAACCACGGAGCACGGATGAGCATCCGCTCGCGTTTGCTGTGGCTCACGCTGCTGGCCATCCTGTTGCCGGCCCTGCTGCAATTGGCGCGTTACCTGCAAGAACGCGAGCGCACCATCGAGGCCGATTCGGCCCAGCTGATGATGCTGGCGCAGCGGCGGGTGAGTGCCATCGACGAGCGCATCCAGGGCACCGCGCAGCTGTTGTTCGGCCTGGCGCGTGCGCAAGACCTGGGCTCCGGCGACCGCACCATCTGCTCGGCCTTTCTGTCAAAGGTGCGCGAGGCCTACCCGCAATACACCGGCATCGTCACCATCCGCCCCGATGGCCGGCTGTTCTGCGATTCGCTCAACAGCGGGCGCGAACTGGACCTGCACGACCGGGCCTACTTCCAGGCCGCCTTGAACGCGCACAACCAGGTCGTGCTGGAGCCGGCCTTCGGCCGCCTGACCGGCACCGCCGTGCTGCAGATCGCCTACCCCGTGCGTTCGGCGCAGGGCGAGCTGCAGTTCGTGCTGCTGGCGTCGCTGAGCCTGCCCAAGCTGCTGGAAGGGCTGGCCCTGCAGGTCCCGGGTGCGGAACTGCTGCTGCTCAGCGACCGGGGCCAGGTGATGGCCACCACACGCCCTGACCCCGGCCGCTGGCAGCCTGGCAACGTGGTGGCGGACAGCCCGGTGTTCGCGCTGGTGCGCCAGCAGCCCGGCCGCAGCAGCGTGCTCCCCGGCGCAGACGGCAAGCCCGTGGTCTGGGCCGTGGTCGACGACCCGGCGACGCGCCAGGCCCGCCTGCACGTGCTGGCCAGCGCACCGCAGCACCTGCTGGTGGCCCAGGCCAACCGGCGCTTCATGGAAGACCTGGGTGTGCTGGCTGCGGCGGCCGTGGCCATCTTCGCCGCCATGTGGCTGTTGACCGAGCGGGTGATCCGGCGCCAGATCTCGCGCATCGCCCACATGGCCACCGAGCTCGCCGCCGGCCGGCTGTCGACCCGGCTGCACGGCCCCCTGCCGCGCGGCGAACTCGGCGCGCTGATGGGCGTGCTCAACCAGACCGCCGAAGCGCTGGAACAACAGGGCATCGCCATCGCCGAGCTGAACGAACGCTTGCGCCGCTCGCAGCGGCTGGAGGCGGTGGGCCAGCTGACCGGTGGTGTGGCGCACGACTTCAACAACCTGCTCACGGTGGTGATCGGCAACGCCGAGCTGCTGGTGGAGATGAACGCCGACCATCCCGCCCAGCGCCCGCTGGCCGAGATGATCGTCGGCGCGGCGCAGCGCGGCGCCGAGCTCACCCAGCGCCTCCTGGCCTTTGCGCGCAAGCAGGCACTGGCGCCGAAGGTGATCGACCTCAACGAGCTGATCTCCGGCATGGATGGCCTGCTGCGGCGCAGCCTGGGTGAACACATCGAGATCGAAGCCATCCGGGGTGCCGGCCTGTGGCCGGCGCTGGTGGACCCCGGCCAACTGGAGAACGCGCTGCTGAACCTGTGCCTGAACGCGCGCGACGCCATGCCCGGCGGCGGCCGGCTCACCCTGGAGACCGCCAACGCGCGGCTGGATGCCGACTATGCCGCCCACCACGCCGAGGTGAGCCCCGGCCAGTACGTGATGCTGGCCGTCTCGGACACCGGCGTGGGCATCGCGCCGGAGCACCTGCAACGTGTCTTCGAGCCGTTTTTCACCACCAAGGAACAGGGCAAGGGCACCGGCCTGGGCTTGGCCATGGTCTATGGTTTCTGCAAGCAGTCCGGCGGCCACGTGACCGTCTACTCCGAGCCCGGCGACGGCACCACGGTGCGGCTCTACCTGCCCCGCGCGGCAGCCAGGCCGAACGAGCCGGCGCCGGCAGAACCCGGCAGCCCGGAGGCGGGCAGCCGGCTGGTGGGCGGGCACGAAACCATCCTGGTGGTGGAAGACGATGCGGCCGTGCGCCAGTACGCGTGCGCCCAGCTCAAGGCCTCGGGCTACCGCGTGCTCGAGGCCGCCGACGGCCCCAGCGCGCTGGCGCTGCTGGGCACGCGCGAAGACGTGAACCTGCTGTTCACCGACATCGTGATGCCCGGCGGCATGAACGGCCGTGCGCTCGCCGAGGCGGCTTGCCGGCTGCGCCCGGGCCTGCGCGTGCTCTACACCTCGGGCTACACGGAAAACGCCATCGTGCACAGCGGCCGGCTCGACGCCGACGCGCTGCTGCTCAGCAAACCCTACCGCCGCCAGGCGCTGGACCGCGCCGTGCGCACCGCGCTGGCGCGGGCACCGTCGCCCCCTGCTTGACGGACAGATCGCGCGCGGCATCGGCCATCTGGCCGATGCACAGCCGGTGCCTGCCGAGCCGGCCGCGGAACCTCACCGCGTCCAGCGCTCAGCCGCCCGCCTCGCTGGCGGCCGCCCAGAACTTCTCGGCCACTGCGCTCAAGGCCGCGCGCGGACGGTACAGGCGCACGCTCAGCGCCACGGTCCAGCGCGCGCCGCCGGCCGCGACCAGCCGGCCCGCGGCCAGGTCCTCCCGGACCAGGCTGGCGGGCAGGAAGGCCAGGCCCCGGCCCTCCAGGGCCAGGCTGCGCAGCACGGTGGCCAGGTGGGCGGTGAACACCACCTCGCGGCCCGGCACCTCCAGCGCCGTGCCATGCAGTGAACGCAGCACGCGGCCCAGGCCGGATTCGGCGCTGTAGGCCAGCATCGGCAGCGCCGTCTTGCCGCCTCGGCGCGGCGCGGCGTCCAGCTCGTGGCGGGGCCGGCCCTGGGCATCGGGCGCACACACGGGCAGCAACTCGTCGCTGCCCACCTGGCAGGAGACGAAGCTGGCGGGGTCCAGGCCCGACGGTGCCCGCTCGTGCCCATGGCACAGCAGGAACTGCACACGGCCATGCTGCAGCTGCGCCTCGCAGTGCGCCGCCACATCGCTGACGAGCTGGATCGGCCCGACCGGGTTGCGGGTTTCCAGGCTGCGCAGCCAGGCCGGCAGGAAATTCAGCGACAGCGCGTGTGTGGCCGCAAAACGCAGCGTGGACGCGCTGCCGTCGGCGACGGCGCGCGCCTCGTCGGGCAGCCGCTCCACGCGCCGCAGCAACTGCTCGGCGGTGCCGCGCAACCACTCGCCCGCTTCGGTCAGCGTGACCGGGTGGCCCGCGCGATCGAACAGTGGCGTGCCCAACCACTCTTCCAGTGCCTTGATGCGGCGGCCGAACGCGGGTTGCGTCATGTGGCGCTGCTCGGCCGCACGCGAGAAGTTGCCACTCTCGGCCAGTGCCTGAAAGTCCTCCAGCCAGGACAGGTTCATCGTCATGGGCAGTGCCTTGGGAGCATCAAGTGGGGCGAAACAAGCATTGGCAAACCGTGTGGGGCCCGCTGCACACTGCAGCCCGTTGACCCGTTTCAGGAGACATTGTCATGCCCACCATCACCAACTACCGCGGCATCATCCCCGCCATCGCCTGCCCGTTCACGCCCGACCACCGCATCGACGAACCGGCGCTGCGCCGGCTCGCCGCCTGGCTGGCCGACCAGCGGGGTGTGGTGGCGGTGATGACCAACGGCCACACCGGCGAGGTGTTTTCACTGCAGCCGCACGAGCGCGCCCAGGTGACGCAGATCGTGGCCAGCGAGCTGCGCGGCAAGCTGCCGGTGATCAGCTCCATCGTCTGTGAAGGCATCGGCGACGCCAAGGTGCATGCCCGCATGGCCAAGGAGGCCGGCGCTGCGGGCCTGGACGTGATGCCGCCGCACCATTGGCTGCGTTTTGGCTACCGGCCCGACCACGTGCGCCACTACTTCGACGCCATCGCCGAGGCGGGGCTGGACCTCATCGCCCACGTCTACCCGGCCTGGACACGCGCCTCGTACACCACCGCCGTGATGGCCGATCTGGCCCGCCACCCCGCGGTGCAGGCCTTCAAGGTGGGCCAGCGCGACATGAACAAATACGCCGCCGACATCGCCGCCGTGCGCGCGGCCGACCCGTCCAAGGCCATCCTCACCTGCCACGACGAATACCTGCTGGCCTCGATGGTGCAGGGGGTGGACGGTGCCCTGGTGGGTTTTGCCACCTTCATCCCCAACCTCATCGCCGACCTGTGGCAGGCCGTCAAAGACGGTGACCTGAAGCGTGCGATGCAGATCCAGGCCGTGATCACACCGCTGAAGGACGCGGTCTACGGTGGCGGCGAGCCCACCGGCGAAGCGCACGCCCGCATGAAGGCCGGCATGTGGCTGGCCGGCGTGATCGACAGCCCCACCGTGCGGCCACCCACCGAGGCCCCCACGGACGCCGAGATGCAGGTGCTGCGCGCCGCCGTGGCGCAGGCCGGCCTCTTGCAGCGCTGACACGCACCCACTTACAAAACCACCACCAGGAGACAGACCATGAACAGACAACATGTCCTGCGCACCGCCGCAGCCGCCGCCCTCGCCTGCCTGCTCGCGCCGCTCAGCGCATGGGCCTACCCGGACAAGCCGGTGCGGGTGGTCATCCCGTTCCCGCCCGGCGGCACGCTGGACTTCATCGGCCGCACGCTGGCGCAGAAGTTGTCCGAGCAGACCGGCCAGACCTTCATCGTCGAGAACAAGCCGGGCGGCAACGGCTTCATCGGCGCCGACGCCGTGGCCAAGGCGCCCGCCGACGGCTACACGCTGCTGTTCAATGCCTCCACCTTCACCACCGGCCCGATGGTGAACAAAAAGGCGCCCTACGACGTGAACCGCGACTTCACGCCCGTGGTGCTGGTGGCGCAGGCCCCGCTGGCGGTGTCGGTGAACAACGACCTGCCGGTCAAGGACATCCCCAGCCTGATGGCACACGCCAAGGCCAACCCGGGCAAGCTCAACTTCGCCATCGGCTCCACGGGCTCGGCCGGCCACCTGTCCACGGAACTGCTCAAGCGCGCAGGTGGCATCGACCTGACCATCGTGCCCTACAAGGGCACCGCGCCCGCGTTCCAGGACCTGGTCGGCGGCCAGATCCAGGGTTTTGTCGACCCGCTGCTCGGTGCGATGAACTTCCACAAGGGCGGCAAGCTGCGCATCGTGGCGGTGACCTCGAAGAACCGCGTGCCCACGCTGCCCGATGTGCCCACCGTCGGCGAATCGGTGCCGGGTTACGAGTTCTACAGCTGGTACGGCCTGTGGGGCCCGGCCGGGCTGCCGGCCAACGTCACCGCCAAGCTCAATGCCGAGGTCAACAAGGCGCTGGCCGGTGAGATGCGCGACAAGCTGGTGGCCCAGGGCCTGATCGTCAACGGCGGTTCGGTCGATGACGTGGTCAAGTTCCAGCGCGAGGACATGGCCAAGTCGCAGAAGCTCATCACCGAAGGCAAGATCAGTGTCGAGTGATGCGCCACGGGCGGTCGTGACCGGCAGCAGCTCCGGCATCGGCCGCGCGGTGGCCGAGCGGCTGCTCGCCGACGGCTGGCAGGTGACGGGCCTGGACCTGGCACCGGGCGTGATCACACACGCGGCCTTCACCCACCTGGCTGCAGACCTCAGCGACCCGCAGGCCACGTCCGCTGCCGCCGCAGCGCTGGGCACGCCCGACGCACTGGTGCATGCCGCCGGCGTGCTGCGCGTGGGCCCGCTCGGCCGGCTGGACATCGACGACGGCACGCTGATGTGGCGCCTGCACGTCGACGCCGCCATGCGCCTGGCCGATGTGCTGCTGCCCGCGATGGCGCAGGCCGGGTCGGGCCGCGTGGTGCTGATCGGCAGCCGGGTGGCGCAGGGCAAGGCCGGCCGCAGCCAGTACGCCGCCACCAAGTCGGCCTTGCTGGGCCTGGCCCGCAGCTGGGCGGCAGAGCTCGTGGCCTCGGGCGTCACGGTCAACGTGGTCTCGCCCGCGGCCACCCAGACCGCCATGACCGACGACCCGGCCCGGCGCGACGCAACACCGGTGCTGCCGCCCATCGGTCGCCTGATCCGGCCCGATGAAATCGCGTCCCTCGTGGCCTACCTGCTCGGCCCGGGCGCGGCCGCCATCACCGGCCAGGACATCCACATCTGCGGCGGCGCCTCGCTGCCGCGCTGAACCCCGCTACACCCGAACACCCGAACACCATGAAAATCGTCGAGATCCGCGAGTCCACCCGCCCCATCAGTTCATCGATCCGCAACGCGTACATCGACTTCTCGAAGATGACGCTGAGCCTGGTGGCCGTGGTCACCGACGTCGTGCGCGACGGCAAACCGGTGATCGGCTACGGCTTCAACTCCAACGGCCGCTACGGCCAGGGTGCGCTGATGCGCGAGCGCTTCATCCCCCGTGTGCTGGACGCGGCACCCGAGACGCTGCGCGACCCGGACCGCGACAACCTGGACCCGCACCGCGTGTGGGCCACGATGATGGCCAACGAAAAGCCGGGCGGCCACGGCGAGCGCTCGGTGGCCGTGGGCACCATCGACATGGCGGTGTGGGACGCGGTGGCCAAGATCGCGCGCCAGCCGCTGCACCGCCTGCTGGCCGAACGCTACGGCCGCGGCCAGAGCGCCGACCCGCGGGTGTTCGTCTACGCCGCTGGCGGGTACTACTGGCCGGGCCAGGGCATCGAAGGCCTGACGCGCGAGATGCAAAGCTACCTGGACCGCGGCTACAGCGTGGTGAAGAAGAAGATCGGCGGCGCCTCGCTGGCCGAGGACTGCCAGCGCATCGAAGCCGTGCTCAAGCTGCTGGGTCCCGGGCAGCGCCTGGCCGTGGACGCCAACGGCCGCTTCGACCTGAAGACCGCGGTGGCCTACGCGAAGGCGCTGTCGCAGTACGACCTGTTCTGGTACGAAGAGGCCGGCGATCCGCTGGACTACGCGCTGCAGGCCGAGCTGGCACAGCACTACGACAAACCGATGGCCACCGGCGAGAACCTGTTTTCGATGCAGGACGCGCGCAACCTGATCCGCCACGGCGGCA
>CAYTWU010000030.1:0-20466 GCA_964442175.1 uncultured Rubrivivax sp. | reverse complement strand
CTGGCCGAGTGCAACCTGCACACCATCGTGCGCCTGCCCAACGGCGTGTTCGCGCCCTACACCGGCATCAAGACCAACCTGCTGTTCTTCACCAAGGGCCGGCCCACCGACGCCATCTGGTACTACGAACACCCCTACCCGGCGGGCGCGAAGAGCTACAACAAGACCAAGCCGATTCGCATCGAGGAGTTCGATGCCGAGAAGGCCTGGTGGGGCAGCGAGGCCGACGGCTTTGCGGCGCGGGTGGAGAACGAGCGCGCATGGAAGGTGGACATCGCGGCCATCAAGGCGGCGGGCTGCAACCTGGATCAGAAGAATCCGCACACGCCCGATGCAGTGAGCCACGACCCGGATGAATTGCTGCGCAAATATCAGCGGGTGCAGGGGGAGATACAGGATCTGCGAGGCCAACTCGTCGCTTTGCTGAACCAGAGCCTTCTGAAATGAACTTGAACGCTCCGCGCGCCGTAAACGCCATAGTCTCGCCGGGAAACGTACCGGGGCTTCGGAAGCTCCTAGTGAAGCTCACGCTCATGCGTGCTGGTAACGCCACTGGCACGCAGGATGAGGTAGATGCCTCGACTCTGGCCGACGACCTAGATGTTCCGTCGACACTGGCGGGCATCGGGAAATTCGTTCGCCTGTCAGAAATTGCCGAGGTAGCAAAGGGTCCGACGGGGATAAAGGACGCTAAGCCAGGTCCATACCCACTCGTCGTCACGGCTGAAGATCGTGGTAGTTGCGATCACTATGATTTCGAGGGCGAAGCAGTCCTGATTCCGACGGTCTCGTCTACTGGTCATGGCGATGCAAGTCTGAAGCGCATCCACTATCAAGAAGGCCGCTTCGCGGTGGGCAGCATCTTGGCAGCCGTACGGATCCGCGATCGAGCATTGCACTCCACGCGCTTCGTGTACGAGTACCTCAGCGTCTTCAAGGATGAGCTACTCGTCGCACGAATGTCGGGTACCGCGAACGTGAGTCTCACCGTCAAGAAGATCGAAAGTGTTCCGATCCCACTCATCCCTATCGCCCAGCAGCAACACCTTCGCGACCTCATGCGCCTATGCGATGCCCTCGAAGCCAAGGGCCGGCTCGAAGCGGAGCAGCATGCCCGCCTGCTCGGCACCCTGCTGGGCTCTCTGACCGAGAGCAGTACGCCCGACGAACTGGCCGCAAACTGGCAACGCGTCGCCGACCACTTCGACTTGCTGCTCGACCGCCCCGAGGCCGTGGATGCGCTGGAACAGACTATCCTGCAACTGGCCGTGCGCGGGCTGCTCGTGCCGCAGGACCCTAATGACACGCCGGCAAGCTTCTTGGTTGACCCACCAAGGCGGAAGCCAGATTCGAGTGCAGACACCCGAATCAGCGTTGGCTCTGACCACGAGGCTAGCTCCAGTGAGCTTGATCCGCTTCCAGTAGGTTGGGAAATCGTCCAGCTTCAACAGGTGGCGGAGACACGGCTTGGAAAAATGCTCGACAAGGCCAAGAACCGTGGACTGCCGCGGCCCTACTTGCGGAACACGAACGTCCAGTGGCGACGCTTTGAGTTGGACGACGTCAAAGTGATGAACCTTGAGCAGTCGGAGCTGGCTGAGTTTCGATTGGTTGCCGGCGATCTTTTGATTTGCGAAGGTGGCGAGCCTGGGCGTTGCGCCATCTGGCGTGATTGCGAACGCGAGATGTACTTTCAGAAGGCGCTCCACCGGGTGCGCCCTCGTGCGGGCGTGTCCGCCGAGTACATCGCCATCGCTTTGGAGTCGGACGCCATGTCCGGAGCACTCTCGGCGCACTTCACTGGGGCAACAATCAAGCACCTCGTGGGGCAGGCACTTCAGCGTTACACATTTCCGCTACCGCCCAGCGCCGAACAATCCCGCATCGTCGCCCGCGTCACCGAACTCCGCCGCCTCTGCGCCGATCTGCGGCAGCGCCTCACCGCCAGCCAGACCACCCAGTCCCAGCTGGCCGACGCCTTGGTCAACGAGGCGCGCTGAACATCCGGTGGGTCACAGGCCCTAAGCGCAGCCGAGCGCCGCCGCCACATCGCCCACCAGCCGCGCCTGGCGCCCGGTCAGGTCGTCGCACTGCAACACGCAGCGCAGCACTGCACAGAACAGCGGCACAGGCAAGGCCTGCGGGAGTGGGCTCAGGCGCCCGCTGCGCTGCAGTTTCCCCAAGTCAGCGGCGTCCAGGTCCTGCAGGCTGTTGAAGTCCACCCAGGTCGGCAGCGTCAGCGCACCACCCGGCACACCCACGAAGTAACCCGCCCGTGGCGGCCCCAGGTTGCACGCGGGCTTCTCCACCAGCCCATGGGATTTGCTGGTGAACACAGCCGTCACCAGGTCGCCGCTGCGTGGGTCCACGGCCAGCACCAGAAGGTACTTGCGCTGGCACTCTCCCGTCTTGCGGTCCAGGTAGTAGCAGTCGTCACGCCAGATCTGCCCCGGCTGAGCCGCTACCGCAGCCGTGACCATGCCCGCGCGCTCAGGCAGGTTCGGCGTGGCGGGCAGCCAGCAGGGCGGCGCGGTACTGGGCCTGTTCCTGCGCCAGTTCTCGCACCACATCGGCGTGAGGGTCGGCCTCGCCGATGGCCAGTTCGTACGGAATGGCCCGGTGTGCGCCCTGGCCGTTCTGCCACACATGGTCCCAGGCGCCGTTCTGCGCGTGGGTGACATCGATCATCTTGGGCGAGTAAGTGTGGCGGTACTGCTCGGCCAGGCCCCGCATGATGCGCAGCTGGCGCGGACTGAACGGCTCGGCATCAAACTGAACGCCGTCGTTGACCTTCACGGCTTGGCGCTCGTAGTCGATGACCTTTTCTTCGACGATGTGCACCAGGCTGGCCAGGTCGGGGGCGAGGTCTTCCCACTCTTCCATCAGTTCGATGGGCACCGGGCCGAACTTCCAGGCCTGGTACTCCAGCCCGGTGGCACTCTTGCCCGTCTGCCGGAAGTGCTCAAAGTCCAGCAGGTACAGCAGCTTGAACAACTTGATCTTGCCGCAGTGCTGTGTGTGTGCCGCAAAGAAAACCACCGCTTGGAGCAGGCGCAGTCGTTCGCTGTATGTCAGGGCCGGCATATGGGCGGGATTATCCGGCCGAGCCCAGGCCGGGTCAAAGCCCGACTTGACAAGCCCCATCAGAAATGCCGATGTCGTGCGCATCTCGCGGGCAGACAAGGTCGAGGCGTCTACGTTGCCGACAGGTTGACGCGCGCAGGGGCTGCTGGTGGCGCTGCCCGGGCGGGCCAAGCGCAACATGGCCTACACCAAGCCCAGTGCCGCCGACCAGCCGGTGTCGTTGTTATCTCCCCTGGAAGATAACAACAGCAAAGGCGATTGAAACGTGTTGAAAATCAACGGCTTAGCGGATGGTTTGTTTTCTCGCCGGCGAACAGAGCGCCTGCCCGCCCACCCCATCTGCCCAAGGATCTGCTGACCATCCCCATCCAACACGCCATCTGGCAGGGCGGCGCCCGGCCCAGCCCCTCAACGCAGCCGCTGCACGTCCAACGGCCAGACCACCGCGGCCTTGGACGGCCCGGCCTGGCGCAGCCAGGTGGCCAGCGCGGCGATCTGTTCGTCGTTCAGCACATGGCCGAAGGGCGGCATGCCGTAGGGCTGCGGGTGGCCGGGGGTGGCCGGGCCGAAACCACCTTCGACGATGGCACGCACCAGGTTGTTCGGCCGCGCCATCAGCACCGTGCGGTGGCCGGCCAGCGCGGGGTAGGCCGGGGCGCGGCCTTCGCGCGCGTCGCCATGGCAATCGGCACAGTGGGTCTTGTACAGCGCCGCACCGGCGTCCACGACCGCCGCAGGGGCGGCTTCCACGGGTGCGCGCGGGGCCTGATCGGGCGGCAGCGCCTGCAGCCAGGCGGCCAGGGCCTGCAGGTCGGCCTCGGGCCAGTGCTGCAGGCTGCCGGCCACCACCTGCGCCATCGGCCCCAGGGCCACACCGCCGGGGGCATGGCCGTCGCGCAGCAGCGCCAGCACGTCGGCACGTGGCCAGTGCGCCACGCCGGCTTCGTCGGCCGCATGCAGCGAGGGGGCCCACCAGCGGCCGTCAGGCATGGGCGCGCCAGACAGGTCGTGGCCATCCACCGTAGCGCCCAACGCATTGCGCGGCGCATGGCAGGCGCTGCAGTGGCCCAGGCCCTGGGCCAGATAGGCGCCGCGGTTCAGCTCGGCACTGCGCGCCGGGTCGGGCCGTTGGCCACCGGCGCGGAAGTACAGCGCCCGCCACAGGGCCAGCGCCGGCTGCGTGCCGGCGGGCCAGCGCAGCGTGTGCGGCGGCTGGGCCTGCGCCACGGGCGGCAGGCTGCGCAGCCAGGCGTAGAGTGCATCGCTGTCGGCGCGGGTGATGTGCGTGTAGTTCGCGTAGGGGAAGGCCGGGTTCAGCAGCCGGCCGTCGCGGCTGCGGCCGTGGTGCAGTGCGCGCCAGAAGTGGTCGGCGTTCCAGGTGCCCAGGCCGGTGGTGGCATCGGGCGTCAGGTTGCCGGCGTAGACACGGCCGAAAGGCGTGACGATGGCCCGGCCACCCGCATACGGCGCAGCACCCGGTGCGGTGTGGCAGCCGGCGCAGTGGCCCTGCAACGCGAGCTGGGCGCCGCGGGCGCGCAGGGCGGCATCGGCCAGCGGGGGCGGCGGCGCATCCGACACCGGCGCTTCGCCACGCAGGTTCAGCCAGGCCACCGCCGCCATGCCCAGGGCCAGCAACATGGCCAAGGCCACGGCCCAACGCAAAAGCCGCTTCATGGCCGAAAGCTGCCGCAGTCCTGCGGCCAGGGCGCGGCGGGTACCGGCGCCGGGCGCGACGGTGTCGGCACAGGTTGCGCCGCCAACCAGCCGGCCAGGGCACCGATCTCCTGCGGGGTCAGCGCCTGGGCGATGTGGGCCATGCAGTCGGGCGCGTCGGCGCGTCGCCCGCCGGTGCGCCAGGCGCCGAGCTGGCCCACCAGGTAGTCACGCGGCAGGCCCAGCAGGCCGGGCACGGCGGGCAACACACCGGTCATCGCCGCGCCGTGGCAGCTGTTGCAGGCGGGCAGGCGGCGGGCCGGGTCGCCCAGGGTCAGCAGCGCCTGGGCCTGGCGCTGCGCCTCGGGCGGCAGGGCGGGGGCAGCGGGCGGTGGGTAGGGCAGCTCCAGGCCGGCAAAGTGGGCGGCGATGTCGCGCAGGTAGGCGTCCGACAGGGGCGCCAGCAGCGTGGCCATCGCACCATGGCTGCGGCGGCCGTCGCGGAAATTCAGCAGCTGCCGGTACAGATAGCCTGCGGGTTTGCCGGCGATGCGGGGCTGGTAACCATCGGCCGCAGCGCGGCCTTCCGGGCCATGGCAGGCCGTGCAGGCCTGCACCCGCTGGGCCATCGTGTCGGGCACGGGGGCGGCCAGGGCCATGGCGGCAGTGCCCCCGCACAACAACAGGGCCCAGGAATCCTTGAATCGCACGAGGCGGATTGTGCCGCGCGGCCGGTAACATCTCGTGACGCCCATGCACCACACCGTCCGCCTCCTGCTGCTCGTGGCGGCCGCCGCGGCCCTGCCGCTGATGGCGGCAGCCCAGCCCACGCCGATCGGCGACATCCTCAAGCTGCCGCCGCTGGAGCTCAAGGCCCCGGCCAAGGTGCGGGCCGCCACGGCTGCGCTGGGCCTGGGCCGGCAGCGGCTGGCACTGGTGCTGGTGCAGTCGCAGGTCGGCGGGGTGCCGCTGCCGGCCGCGGTGCGCGATGCGCAGGCCGTGGCCGCGGCGCTGGAAAAAACCGGCTACGTGGTGATGCCGCGCCCCGACCTGGGCCGCGACGCGTTGCGCGGCGCGCTCAAGGAATTCCGCCACCGGCTGCAGCCGGGCGGGGCGGGGTTGATCTACGTGGCCGGTGCGGCCGCGCAGGTGGAGGGCCAGAACCTGCTGCTCACGCGCGACCTGTCGGGCCCGGCCGGTGCGGCCGACCCCACCGCGCTGCGCAACGCCGGGGTGCCGCTGACGGAGCTGGTGGAGGCGCTGCAGATCACGCCCACCAGCCTGCGCCTGCTGGTGGTGGACGCCGCCGCGCCCTTGCCCGCACTGGCGCCGTCCAGCAGCGGCCTGGCGGCACCGGCGCTGCCCGAGGGCGTGATGGCGCTGCTCTCCGCCGGCCCGGGGCGGCTGATCCCGGTGCGGGCCCCGGCGCCGCTGCCGCAGCCCACGCCCACCGACCCGCGCGCCCTGGCCGGCAGCGCCTTCGGCACGGCGCTGGTGCACGCGCTCACCGCCGCCGGCAGCACCGGGCCCGACGCGCTGCGCAACGCACGCCGCCTGGCCATCGACGGCACCGGCGGCGCGGTGGCCCCCTGGCTGGGGGGCCGCACCGATGAAGAGGACGAGCTGGGCGAGCCGGGAATGATCGAGTCCGTGCTGCCGGCCACGCCGGAAGACGCCGCCGCGCGCGCCGTGGCCAAGGCGGCCGGCCTGGCGCGCAACGAGATCAGGGCCCGGCTGCAGGGTGACGAGGCGGTGCACAACGCACCGCCCCCGGCCAGCACCGCGCCACCGATCAACCCCGCGCTGCCAACCGCCGCCGTGGGCGCGGCCGCCACCGCTGCAGGTGTGGCCGGCACGGTGCTGGCGCAGGAACAGGCGGCCAAGGCCGAAGCCATCACCACGGCAACCCAGGTGGCCACGCAGGTGCTGGGTCAGGTGGCGGCCGGGGTGGTGAAGGCGATGACGCCCACGGAGCCGGGGCGCGAAACGCCGCGCAATCCCCCCCGCGACACCCAGGCCGATCAGCGCGAGGCTGCCGACACCGCCCGGCCGGCGGTACCACCGGCGGTACCACCGGCGGTACCACCGGCGGCACCACCGGCGGCACCACCAGCCGCACCACCAGCCGCCCCTGTTGCACCCGCTGCGGCACCACTTGCAGCACCGCCTGCTGCTGCTCCCGCCGCGCCCGCCGCCGCGCCCCCTGCCGTGGGCCTGCCCCCGCTGAACCCCTTTGGCTACGCGGCCGGCGACAGCTTCACCTACCGCCGCATCGACCAGTGGAAGGGCGAGGTCGTGGGCCGCCTGGTGCTGGTGATCCGGCAGCTGATGCCTGACGGCGAGATGGAGGCCGAGGGCAGCCAGGGTGCGCAGACGCTGGACGCACAAGGCCGCACACGCAGCCGCAGCGGGCCCGAGGGGCGCTCGGAGTTCCAGCCGGTGGAGGAGTTCTGGTGGTCGAAGCCGCAGCGCGGGCAGAGCCGGGATGTCGAGTTCAAGGAGTTCTTCCAGCGCACCGATGGCCGGGGCGAGCGCCGCTGGTCGGGCGAGGTCGAAGTAGGCCGCCGCACGCAGATCGAAACGCCGGCCGGCCGGTTCGACGTGCTGCCGATGGAGGGCGAGGGCTGGTACCACGAGATCCTGCAGCCCGGCAACCTGCGCCGCAGCGTGATGTGGGAGCGCACGGTCTGGTACTCGCCCGAGCTGGGCCACCCGGTGGCCATCGACATCGTCGAGCGCGACGCCAGCAGCCGGCTGCTGCGCAAGGAGCGGCTGGAGCTGCTGCAGGCGCAGACCAGCCGCACGGTGCCCCCGCAGTGAACACGCGCCTGCTGCTGGCCACGGGGGTGCTGCTGCTCGGCGCCTGCGCCAGCCGCAGCCCGGCGCCTTCCCCCTCACCCGCACCCGGCAGCGACGGCCCGGCTGCGCAGACCCCGGCCGACCTGGACCGCGTGCCCGACGCCGTGCCGCGCGTGGAGCCGCTGCGCGTGGGCGGCCCCAACAAGCCGTACGAGGTGCTGGGCGTGCGCTACGAGCCGATGACGGCCGACGCGCCGCTGCGTGAGCGCGGTGGCGCCTCCTGGTACGGCCGCAAGTTCCACGGCAAGCCCACGTCCAACGGCGAGACTTTCGACATGTTCGCGATGACGGCGGCGCACAAGACCATGCCGCTGCCCAGCTATGCGCGGGTGCGCAACCCGGCCAACGGCCGCGAGATCATCGTGCGCGTCAACGACCGCGGGCCCTTCCACCCCGGCCGCGTGATCGACCTCAGCTACACCGCGGCGCTGAAGCTCGGCGTGCTGAACGGCGTGGCGCCGGTGGAGGTGGAGCGCATCACGCACGCCGAGATCCGCGCCGGCCTGTCTGCAGCGGCGCCGCCGGCCGCTGACGCTGCGCCCGGCTTCTGGCTGCAGCTCGGCGCTTTCCGCGAACGTGACGGCGCCTTGCAGCTGCAGCGCCTGCTGCAGCGCGAGGCCGCCTGGCTGGCCCCGCTGGTGGCCTTGTTCGACGACAGTGCGCTGATCCGCGTGCAGGCCGGCCCCTGGGCCGAGCGGCGCGAGGCCGAAGCGATGGCGGCGCGCCTGACCCAGGCCCTGCCGGTGGAAGCGCTGGTGATCCGACGGCCTTGAGCCTAGGATGGACCCGGGCTTCGCACGGCCGCTCCGAAGAAGCCCGCTCCCCCACCGGGGGGCGACGCGGAGCGTCCAGGGGGTCCCATCAGGGCACGTGTCTTCATCAGCTACCGCAGCGCTGACGGCACCGACAAGGCCACCGCGCTGGCGCGTGACCTGGGCCGGCTGTTCGGCGAGGCCCAGGTCTTCATCGACAAGGACGACCTCACCGGCGGCGTGCGCTGGGCCGACGAGGTCGCGCAGGCGCTGCAGGCCCGGCCGGTGTTGCTGCTGCTGGTCACGCCCGGCCTGCTGGCGCTGGACCCGGCCACCGGGCGCCGCCTGCTGGACGACCCGCAGGCCCCGGTGCGGCGCGAGATCACGGCCGCGCTGGCGGCCGGGGCGGTGGTGGTGCCGGTGTTGTGCGATGGCGTGGACGCCTTGCCACCCGGCCTGCCGCCCCCGCTGGACACGTTGGGCGAACGCACCTGGCGCCGGCTGCGCGCGCACGACTGGGCGGGTGACCTGCGCCGCCTGGAGCAGGATCTGCTGTCGCTGGGGCTGCAGCCGCAGGGGCACACGCAGCAGCACGCGGGCGCACGGCGCATGGTGCTGGGTGGGGCCGCGCTGCTGGCCGCAGGCGCTGCGGGCCTGTGGGGGTGGCGGCGGCCGCCGGCCGATGCGCTGGCCGGCCACTGGCAAGGCCGCATTGGCGCCGACGACGTGGTGCTGCACCTGCAGCGCGACGGCGAGCAGGTACACCTGGAGAGCACGCCGGTGGACATCCGCCAGCGCGCCGACTGGGCCGCGTACCGGCAGTTCTGGCGCGAGCGTGGCGGCGCCGAGCTGGACGCCGTGCGCTGGCGCGGCACCGGCACGGCACGCGCCGCCGCCGGCTCGCCGCTGGCCATCGACGTGGCGCTCACCGTGCTCAGCGTGCCCGGCGATGTGCCGGTGGACGGTGGCAACCTCTCGGCCACGCTGACCCCCGACGGCCGGCTGCAGGGCACGCGCTGGTTCAACGGCGCGCAGGCCGAGGTGCCGGCCGTGCTGACACGCCGCCGCTGACTCCCTAGGACCATCAGTCCGGATGGACGCGCCGGGGCTTTGCGCCGATGCTGCGCGCCATGGCGACCATCACCTTCCTCATCCCTGGCCAGGCGCAGGCCAGCCGCAGCGGCAACGCATCGGCCTTGCCCCCGTCCGGCGGCCTGCCGGGCCGGGTGAAACACCATGTGCAGCTGGGCGCCCGGCGTGCCGGCGGCGAGCTGCAGCGCGTGGACGCGGTGCCGGGCGAAGACGTGGTGGTGCTGCACCTGGCCAACGGCCCGGCCTTGGTGCTGAGCCCGGAGACGGCGCGCGATCTGCTGCTGGGCCAATCCCCCACCACCCGCAGCGGTGACGCACCCGCACCGGGCGAGGTGGCGGTGCCGGCCCAGCTGCGCTGGCAAGGCCTGGAGGCCGCGGCGCCGGGCCGCACACGCGGCTCGCTGGGCCACGTGCTGCTGCAGGCGGTG
This sequence comes from uncultured Rubrivivax sp., assembly GCA_964442175.1. Lineage (GTDB taxonomy): Bacteria > Pseudomonadota > Gammaproteobacteria > Burkholderiales > Burkholderiaceae_C > Rubrivivax. Next base: position 10,598 of record CAYTWU010000030.1, on the reverse strand, counting down.
GAGGTGCTGACCGGCTTCGCGCGCGAGCCGGCGGCGAAGTTCCTGGCCTCGCGTGTGGTGGCCCATGTGGATGGCCAGGTGGACCCCGGCGTCTACGCGCTGCAGCCGCAGGCCCTGTCCGCACTCAAGGGCCGCGGCCAGCTGGCCGCGGTGCCGGCGTCGGACCAGACCATGCTGGTGCTGCTGCACGGCACCTTCGTCGACACCGCGAGCACCTTCTCCAAGCTCTGGGACCTGCACCCGGCGCAGGTGCGCGCGCTGTTCAAGCATTACGGCGACCGCGTCTACGCGCTGGACCACCCGACGCTGGGCGCCAGCCCCATCGCCAACGCGCTGGCACTGGCCGAGCGCCTGCCGGCCGGCGCCCGCCTGCACCTGGCCACGCACTCGCGCGGGGGGCTGGTGGCCGAGGTGCTGGCCCGGGTCTGCGGGCTGAAAGGCGAGATCGGGCCGGCCGACCTGGCGTTTTTCGACGGCCCGGCCTACGCCGGCCAGCGCGACGAACTGACACGCCTGGCCGCGCTGGTGAAGGCCGGTGGTTTCGCCGTGGAGCGTGTGGTGCGTGTGGCCTGCCCGGCGCGTGGCACGCTGCTGGCGTCGCGCCGGTTGGACGCTTATCTCTCGGTGCTGCGCTGGTCGCTGCAGCTGGCCGGCGTGCCGGTGGCCCCGGCGCTGCTGGACTTCCTGACCGAGGTGGCACGCCACCGCGAAGACCCGATGCAGCTGCCCGGCCTGGCCGCGATGCTGCCCGGCAGCCCGCTGGTGCAGTGGCTCAACAGCGCCACCGAGGCCATCCCGGGCGAGCTGCGTGTCATCGCGGGCGACCTGGCGGGCGATTCCCTCGGCGGCTGGGTCAAGACCCTGCTGGCCGATGCCTTCTACTGGACCGACAACGACATCGTCGTGCAGACCCGCTCGATGTACGGCGGCGCGCCACGCCGCGGCGGCGGCGCACGTTTTGTGCTGGACGCGGGCGGCAAGGTCACGCACTTCAACTACTTCGTCAACGCCCGCACCGTCCAGGCGCTGGTCAACGGCCTGGTGCAGGACAGGCCCAGCGAGTACGAGCCCATCGGGCCGTTGTCCTGGGCCGGGGAAGACAGCGGTGGCCTGCGTGCGCAGCGGGCCCGCGCTGCCGACCTGCCGCCGCCGGACCAGCGGCCCGCGGTCTTCCTGCTGCCCGGCATCCTGGGCAGCCACCTGAAGGAAGGCGACAAACGCATCTGGCTCAGCCTGCGCCTGCTGGGCGGGCTGGACCGCCTGGCCTGGCGCGACGGGGCACCGGATGGGGTGTCGCCCGACGGCCCGATCGGCCTGTTCTACGACGATCTGGCCGAGTATCTGCAGGCGACACACGAGGTGCTGCCCTTCGCCTTCGACTGGCGGCGGCCCATCGAAGAAGAAGGCCTTCGTCTGGCGCAAGCCCTCGAGCGCGAACTCGATGTGCGCGAAGCCAGCCGCCAGCCGGTGCGGCTGATCGCGCACTCGATGGGCGGCGTGGTGGCGCGCACCGTGCAGCTGGTCGCCCCGCAGACCTGGGACCGCCTGATGTCACGCGCCGGTGGCCGGCTGCTGATGCTGGGCACGCCCAACGGCGGCTCCTGGGCGCCGATGCAGGTGCTGTCGGGCGACGACAGCTTCGGCAACACACTCGCCGCGCTGGGCGCGCCCTTCCAGGACCACAAGGCCCGCGCCCTCATGGCCGCGATGCCGGGTTTCCTGCAGCTGCAGGCCGGTCTGCAGGAAAGCGGGCTGGACCAGGCACACACCTGGCGCGACCTGGCGCAGCGGGACCTCGACACGGTGCGCCAGGCCAACTGGTGGCACCGCAACTGGACGGCGCCCGACGACCCCACGCAGCTGACGCCTTACGAATGGGGCCTGCCGCCACAAAAGGTGCTGGACCAGGCCGTGGCGCTGCGCCGTCGGCTGGACCACCAGCGCGACCATGACCTGCCCGCGTTTGCCGACCGGCTGCTGCTGGTGACCGGCCAGGCCCGGTTCACGCCCGACGGTTATGCGTGGACCGATCAAGGCCTGGTCTACCAGGACGCCGTGGACGGCGGCGATGGCCGCGTGCCGCTGGCGAGCGCTTTGCTGCCCGGCGTGCGCAGCTGGGGCGTGGACTGCGACCATGGCGCCCTGCCCGACCACGCCGAAGCCTTTGCCGCCTATGCCGAGCTGCTGGAGCGCGGCGACACCGAGCGCCTGAAGCGCCTGGGCACGCCCAGCCGCGGCGGCAGCGCGCTGGTGCCGCCGCCGGCCCATGTGCCCAGCCGCCCCTCGCGCGGCCGGTCGGCCAGTGCCGGCCCGGCGCAGAGCATGAAGGCGCTGCTCAGCACGCCCGTGCCCGCCGCGGCCGCCGACACCAGCACGCCTGCCGGTGCAGCGCTGCACGTGCGCGTGGTCAATGGTGACCTCACGTTCATCCACCAGCCCATGCTGGTGGGCCATTACCGCTCGCTCAGCATCACCGGCACCGAGGCGGTGGTGGACCGCATGCTGGGCGGGGCCATGGCCGCCTCGTTGCAGGCCGGGCTGTACCCGCAGGCACCGGGCGAGCACCAGCTGTTCCTGAACACGCGCGGCGAGCCGCAGAACCCTTGGCGGCCCCCGCGCCCGCAGGCGGCCATCGTCATCGGCCTGGGCGACGAAGGCGCGCTGAAAGCTGGCGAGCTGGCGGCCACCGTGCGCCAGGCGGCGCTGGCCTGGTCCCAGCGCCTGGCCGAGCGCGGTGACGCCAGCGCCGCGGTGGAGATCGCGGCCACGCTGGTGGGCAGCGGCGGCCTGGGCGTGAACCCGGGCGATGCCGCCTGTGCCATCGCACGCGGGGTGCGCGAGGCGGCACAGATCGTGCGCCTGGGCAACCTGCAGCGCAGCGAGGCTGCGCCAAGCCCGGCCGGCGCCGACCCCATGGCGTGGCCCGAGATCACCGGCCTGACGCTGGTGGAGCTGTACCTGGAGCGGGCCAGCGAGGCCTGGCGCGCCCTGCAGGTGCAGGCCCAGGCCACGCCCGGGCACTTTGATGTGGCGCCCACGATCGTGGCCGGGGTCGGCCCGCTGCGGCGCCAGATCGACACCGCCTACCGGGGTGCACGGTACGACCTGATCAGCGCCGAGGCCAACCCGCAGGACGCGAGCGCCATCCTGTTCCGCCTGGACACGCGGCGCGCACGCACCGAGATGCGGGCCGTGGCCACGCAGGCACCGCTGGTGCGCCAGCTGGTGCGGCGCGCCGCGCACGATGGCAACGACGACCCGCTGCTCGGCAGCACGCTGTTCCAGCTGCTGGTGCCGCTGGACATGGAGGCCTACCTGGGCGGCACCGACCGCATGGTGCTGGAGCTGGACCACCACACCGCCACGCTGCCCTGGGAGCTGCTCAACCCCCCGGCCGGCCAGCGCGCAGGCGGCGACCCGCGGCCCTGGTCGGTGCGCACGCGGCTGCTGCGCAAGCTGCGCAAGACGCAGTTCCGCACTCGGGTGCAGGACGCCAGCGCCGACGACCATGTGCTGGTGATCGGCGAGCCGCTGCTGCGCGACGCGCGTTACGCCGCGCTGCCCGGCGCGGCGGCCGAGGCGCAGGCGGTGGACGACGTGATGCGCGGCCCGCGCGGCGTCGGTGCGCACCGGTTGCGCCTGGTGCAGCACGGCGAGGCCACGCACATCCTGAACGCCTTGTTCGAGCGGCCCTGGCGCATCGTGCACATCGCCGGCCATGGTGAGCCGGGCATGGCCGGCGGGCTGGTAATGTCCGACGGCAGCTTTCTGGGGCCGCGCGAGATCGGTCAGATGCGCACCGTGCCCGAGCTGGTGTTCGTCAACTGCTGCCACCTGGCGGCACGTGACGACGCGGCGGTGATACCGAAGGCCGAGCCCATGGACTTCCCGGCCTTTGCCGCCAGCGTGGCCGATGCGCTGATCGAAGCCGGCGTGCGCTGTGTCATCGCCGCCGGCTGGGCCGTGGACGACGACGCTGCTGCCACCTTTGCGCAGGTGCTGTACCGCGCGCTGCTGGACGGCCGGCCCTTCATCGACGCCGTGGCACAAGCCCGCGAAGAAGCCTGGCGCCAGAGCGATGCCGCCCAGGGTGGCAACGGCAACAACACCTGGGCCGCCTACCAGTGTTACGGCGACCCGGACTGGACCTTCCGCCGCGGCACGGGCGATGCCCAGGGCGTGACCACCGACACCCTGGTGGACGACTACGAAGGCATCTCCTCACCACTGGGCCTGGCGCTGGCGCTGGAAAAACTCGCGGTCGAGAGCCGTTTCCAGAACCGCCCCCCGGCGCGCCAGCTGGAGCACATCCGCCACCTGGAGGCGCGGTTTGCCGCGCTCTGGGGCGCGATGGGCGCCATCGCCGAGGCCTTTGGCCTGGCCTACAGCGAAGCCGGCGACTTCGAACACGCCATCGGCTGGTACGGCCGCGCGGCCGGCAGCCAGGACGGCAGCGCGTCGATGAAGGCCACCGAACAGTGGCTGAACCTGCGTGCACGAACGGCCTCGGACGCCCACGGCCTCCAGGCCGCCCTGAAACAGCTGCAGGCGCTGGCCGAGCTGCAGCCGACCATCGAGCGGCTCAGCCTCTGCGGCTCGGCCTGGAAACGCCTGGCGATGCTGGCCCAGCGCGCCGGGCAGGCCGCCGACGCGGCCACCGCGCGCGAGGAAGCCGCCAAGGCCTACGCCGCCGCCGAGGCGCTGGCGCTGGACTTGAACCACCCCGATCTGCACTACCCGGCCCAGAACCGCATGGCCACGGCGCTGGCGGCGCACGGCGGGCCGGCGGGCTGGCCTGGCTTCGACGCCGACACCGTGGCACGGGTGCGCCAGAGCCTGCAGCAGCGCTGCGCCAGCGACCCCGATTTCTGGAGCATGGTGGGCCTGGTGGAGGTCGACGCCTTCGAGGCCGCCGCTGCCGGCCAGCTGGCGCACGCACTCGATGGTCTGCTGCACCGTCTGCAGGACCTGCACGGCCGCGTGGCCGCACCCCGCTCGTGGGCCTCGGTGGCCGACACGGCCGACTACGCGCTGGGGCGCTGGGCCGACCAGGCCCAGGGCGCGGAACAAACGGCGCTGCAGGCCTGGCTGGCGCAGCTGGAGCAGTACGCTCAGCGCCCGCCGGTCACGTCCATCAGCGCGCCGGTGGTGTAGCTGGCCGCGTCCGACAGCAGCCAGACGACGGCCGCGGCCACCTCGTGCGCTTCACCGGGGCGCTGCATCGGGATCTGCGGCGCCATCTGCTGCGCCCGTTCGGGCTGGCCGCCCGAGGCGTGGATGTCGGTCACGATGACGCCCGGGCGCACCGCGTTCACACGCACACCCTCGGTGGCCAGCTCACGCGCCAGGCCCAGCGTGAACACATCGACCGCGCCCTTGGCCGCGGCATAGTCCACGTACTGCCCTGGCGCACCCAGCCGGGCCGCCACCGACGACAGGTTGACGATGCTGCCCCCCGGGCCGCCATGGCGCGTGGACAACCGCTGCACCGCCGCGCGTGCGCACAACATCGTGCCGAAGACGTTGATGTCGAACATGCGCCGCCAGCGCGCCAGGCTCATCTGGTCCACGCGCTGCGCCACGTCCACCACGCCGGCGTTGTTGACCAGGGCCCCCAGCCGGCCTTCGGCATCCAGGCGGGCGAACATCGCCTCGACCTGGGCTTCGTCGGCCACGTCGGCCTGCAGCGTCAGCGCGCGTCGGCCGAGCGCGCGCACCTCGGCGGCCACGGCCTCGGCCGCGGCAGCGTCGCGGGTGTAGTTGATGGCCACGTGCCAGCCGGCGGCGGCGGCCTGGCGCGCCACCGCGGCGCCGATGCCGCGGCTGCCGCCGGTGATGAGGAGGAAGCGGTCGTGTTGCATGGGGGCGATGGTAGGCGCGCTACAGTGCCGGCGTCGAACACAAACACCGGAGACACCGCATCATGCAAAGACGATCCTTGATCCTGGGCACGGCCGCCGTGCTGGCCGCCCCCGCCGCGCTGCGTGCGCAGGCGCTGGAAAAGGCCAAGGCCACCATCGCGGTGGGCGGCAAGAACCTGCTGTACTACCTGCCGCTGACCATCGCCGAGCAGATGGGGTACTTCAAGGCCGAGGGCCTGGACATCAACATCGTCGATTTCGCCGGTGGCGCACGCGCGCTGCAGGCCGTGGTGGGCGGCAGCGCCGACGTGGTCTCGGGTGCCTTCGAGCACACGGTGAACATGCAGTTCAAGGGCCAGCCGATGCGCGCCTTTGTGCTGCAGGGCCGCACCCCGCAGATCGTGCTGGGCGTGAACCCCAAGACCATGGCCGGCTTCAAGACCGTGGCCGACCTGAAGGGCAAGAAGATCGGCGTCACGGCGCCGGGTTCGTCCACCAACGTGATGGTGAACTTCATCCTCGCGAAGGCCGGGCTGAAGCCGGCGGACGTGTCCATCATCGGCGTGGGCGCCGGCAACGGCGCGGTGGCCGCGATGCGCGCCGGCCAGATCGACGCCATCAGCAACCTGGACCCGGTGATCACGCTGCTGCAGCGCTCGGGCGACCTGAAGGTCGTGTCCGACACACGCGTGGTGGCTGAATCCGAGAAGGTCTTCGGTGGCCCGATGCCGGCCGGTTGTTTCTACGCACCGCAGGCCTTCATCGACAAGCACCCGAACACCGTGCAGGCGCTGACCAACGCGCTGGTGCGCGCCAACAAGTGGATCCAGGGCGCCGGCCCGGCCGAGATCATCAAGGCCGTGCCCGAGAGCTACCTGCTGGGCGACCGCGCCGTCTACATCGACGCCTTCCTGGCCGCCAAGGGCGCGCTGTCGCCCGACGGTTTGATCCCGGACAAGGGCTCCGAGACCGCGTTCCGCGCGCTGGCCAGCATCGACGCCGAACTGGCCAAGGCCAAGCTGGACCTGGCGGCCGTCTACACGAACGATTTCGTGAAGAAGGCCAACGCGCGCTACCCCAAGGGCTGAGGGCCTCTGAGCGAGCACTGTACCCGCATGCAGCACCCCCCCGCGCTGGCTTTGCAGGACGTGTCCTGCACCTTCATCGACCGCACCGACCGAACGCGCCGCTACACGGCCGTGCAAGACGTGAGCCTCACCGTGGCCGCAGGCGAGTTCGTCAGCGTGGTCGGGCCCACGGGCTGCGGCAAGAGCACGCTGCTGAACGTCGGCGCCGGCCTGCTGCAGCCCAGCACGGGCACGGTGCAGGTCTTCGGCCAGCCGCTGCAAGGCATCAACACGCGCGCCGGCTACATGTTCCAGGCCGAGAGCCTGATGCCCTGGCGCACCGCGCTGGGCAACGTGATGGCCGGGCTGGAGTTCCGCGGCACGCCGCCGGCGCAGGCGCGCGACGAAGCCGAGGCCTGGCTGCGGCGCGTGGGCCTGGGCGGCTTTGGCGACCGTTATCCGCACCAGCTCTCAGGCGGCATGCGCAAGCGCACCAGCCTGGCCCAGACCCTGGCGCTGGACCCGGACATCATCCTGATGGACGAACCCTTCAGCGCACTGGACATCCAGACCCGGCAGCTGATGGAAAACGAGGTGCTGGACCTGTGGGCGCAGAAGAAAAAAGCCGTGCTCTTCATCACCCATGACCTGGACGAAGCGATCGCGATGAGCGACCGCGTGGTGGTGCTGTCCGCCGGGCCGGGCAGCCACCCGATCGGTGAATTCAGCATCGACCTGGCGCGTCCGCGCGACGTGGCCGAGGTGCGCAGCACACCGCGTTTCATCGAGCTGCACCAGGCCATCTGGGACGTGCTGCGTGACGAGGTGCTGAAGGGTTATGCCCAGCAGTTGAAAGTCGCCTGAGATGAAATACGTGCGCCTCTGGCAGCTGAGCCTGCTCGCCGCCCTGCTGCTGTTCTGGCACGTGATGACGGTGCCCGGGCTGATCCCGCCGATGATGTTCGACAACGACCGCCAGGCGGCGTTTTTCTTCGGCGAGCCGCTGAAGGTGGCCGGCCGCATCTGGGGCTGGTTCGTCGTTGACGCCGACATCTACCGCCACCTGGGCGTGACGCTGGTGGAGACCCTCCTGGCCTTTGGCATCGGCGCCGTGCTGGGCCTGGCCGGCGGGCTGTGGCTGGCGCTGGCGCCGCTGGCCTCGGCCATCCTGGACCCGTACATCAAGGCCATGAACTCGATGCCGCGCATCATCCTGGCGCCAATCTTCAGCGTCTGGTTCGGCCTCGGCATCGCCAGCAAGGTGGCACTGGGCGTGACGCTGGTGTTTTTCATCGTCTTCTTCAACGTCTACCAGGGCGTGAAGGAGGTCAGCCCCGTGGTGCTGGCCAACGCCCGCATGCTGGGCGCCAACGGCAAGCAGCTGCTGCGCCACGTGTACCTGCCCAGCGCCACCAGCTGGGTCTTCAGCAGCCTGCACACCAGCGTCGGCCTGGCCTTCGTCGGCGCCGTGGTCGGTGAGTACCTGGGCTCCAGCCAGGGCGTGGGTTACCTGATCCTGCAGGCCGAAGGCAGCTTCGACATCAACACCGTGATGGCCGGCATCCTCGTGCTGACGGCCTTTGCACTGGTGCTGGACGCGGCCGTGGGCCGCATCGAAAAACACCTGATGAAGTGGCAGCCGCAGGCCGGCGAAACCGAGAAGCTCTGACCCCCCGATCTGCACCATGGCCCTGGAAGACAGCAACCGCAGCACCACCGCACACATCCTCCAGGTTTCTGACCCGTCGCGCCGCACGCTGCTGCGGCTGTCGGCCGGGGCGGCCGCAGCGGCGCTGTATGGCCCGCTGATCGCCAGCTGTGCCCACCCCAGCGCCGCACCCCGCCTGGGCTTTGCCGCCGTGCCCCCCAGCCGTGCCGACACCGTGGTGGTGCCCGCGGGCTACGTGGCCGAGGTCATCGCGCCCTGGGGCGAGCCGGTGGGCGTGCCCGGTGCGATGCCGCCCTGGCGGCCCGACGCCAGCCACAGTGCGGCCGAGCAGGCGCTGCAGCTGGGCATGCACCACGACGCGCTGCAGTACCTGCCGCTGGATGGCAGCCGCCGCGGCCTGCTGGTGATCAACCACGAGTACGTGGACGACGGCCTGCTGCACCCCGACGGCCGCGCCACCTGGTCGGCGGAAAAAGTGCGCAAGGCGCAGGCGGCGCACGGCCTGTCGGTGGTGGAGGTGGCGCTGGGCGATCAAGGCTGGCAGCTGGTGCGGCCGTCTCGCTACGCGCGCCGCTTCACGGCCGACACGCCGTTTGCCGTCGGCGGCCCGGCCGCCGGCCACCGGCTGATGCAGACCGCCGCCGACCCGGCCGGGCGCACGGTGCGCGGCACGCTGAACAACTGCGCCAACGGCCTGACACCCTGGGGCACCGTGCTGTCGGGCGAAGAGAACTGGGCCGGTTACTTCGACGGCGGCGAGGCCATCAACGAAGACCAGCGCCGCTGGGGCCTGCGCGCCCGCGGCTGGAGCTGGTGGGCGGAACACGACGCCCGCTTCGACACCCGCCAGCACCCGAACGAATTCCACCGCTTCGGCTGGGTGGTCGAGGTCGACCCGGCCGACCCCAGCAGCACACCCGTCAAGCGCACTGCGCTGGGCCGGGCTGCGCACGAAGGCGCCTGGGTGGCGGTGACGCAGGACGGCCGCGCCGTGGTGTATTCCGGCGAAGACGCGGCGTTTGAGTACATCTACAAGTTCGTCAGCCGCGACCGCGTCGCACCGGCCGGCGGTGGCCTGACCGCCGCGCAGGCCAACCGCACGCTGCTGGACCATGGCACGCTGTACGTGGCGCGTTTTGATGCCGAAGGCACGGGCCAGTGGCTGCCGTTGGTGCACGGGCAGGGCCCGCTGACGGCGGCGAACGGTTTTGCCGATGCCGGCGAGGTGGTCATCAAGAGCCGGCAGGCGGCCGATCGGCTGGGCGCCACGCCGATGGACCGGCCGGAGTGGCTGGCCATCGACCCGCACAGCGGCAGCGTGTATTGCACGCTCACCAACAACAGCGCACGCGGCACACCCGGCCGGCCGGGTGTGGACGCTGCCAACCCGCGCGCCAACAACACCATGGGCCACGTGATCCGCTGGCGCGAGGCGGGCGATTTCGACGCCACCCACTTCCGCTGGGACCACCTGGTGCTGGCCGGCGACCCGGTCAATGCGCGGGTGGAGGCCCGCGGCAACGTCAAGGGCGACGCCTTCGGCAGCCCCGACGGCCTGGTGTTCGACCCCCGCGGCCTGCTGTGGCTGCAGACGGATGCCTCGTCGTCCACGATGCATCAGGGTGAATACGCCCGCCTGGGCAACAACCAGATGCTGGCCTGCGACGTGGCCACCGGCGAGATCCGGCGCTTCCTGACCGGGCCGGTGGGCTGCGAGGTCACCGGCGCGGCCTTCACGCCGGATGCACGCACGGTGTTCGTGAACATCCAGCACCCGGGCGAAACGCCGCGCGACCTCAGCGACCCGGCAGCGCCCACGCGCCACTCGCGCTGGCCGGACGGCGCGGCCGCCACGCGGCCACGTTCGGCCACGGTGGTGATCCGCAGGCGCGACGGCGGGTTCATCGGCAGCTGAGCGCGCCGCAGCCGCTCTCAGCCCAGCTCGACCCGGTTGCGCCCGGCGGCCTTGGCGCGGTAGAGCGCCGCATCGGCGCGGGCCAT
>CAYTWU010000029.1:0-20611 GCA_964442175.1 uncultured Rubrivivax sp. | reverse complement strand
CGTGGTCACCGGTTCGATCTCCGAGATGATCGGCGGCGGTGTCACGCCCGAAGGCACGACCATCGCGCGTTTCCTGCCCCGCACCATCGACGAAGACCAGTGGCAATGCGCCAACCGCGCAATGTATTGGCTGTGGACGGAGCATGGCCTGAAGAAGGTGCCGGCGCGCACACCCTTCGCCGAGCGGCCCGCCGGCGAAAAGCCGCGCGTCAACCTGATCGGGCCCTGTTACGGCCAGTTCAACATGCCCAGCGACCTGGCCGAGATGCGGCGCCTGGTGGAGGGCATTGGCGCGGAGATCAACATGGTCTTCCCGCTCGGCAGCCACCTGGCCGACGTGGCCAGGCTGGTGGACGCCGACGTCAACATCTGCCTGTACCGCGAGTACGGCCGTTTGTTGTGCGAGGCGCTGGACCGGCCCTACCTGCAGGCGCCCATCGGGCTGCACAGCACCACCGCCTTCCTGCGCCAGCTGGGCGCGTTGCTGCACCTGGACCCCGAGCCCTTCATCGAGCGGGAAAAACACACCACGATCAAGCCGATCTGGGACCTTTGGCGCTCGGTCACGCAGGACTTCTTCGGCACCGCCAACTTCGCCGTCGTGGCGGGCGAGACCTACACCCGCGGCATCCGGCATTTCCTGGAAGACGAGCTCGGTCTGCCCTGCAACTTCGCGGTGGCGCGAAAGCCCGGCGAAAAGACCGATAACGCCGCGGTGCGCGCGCTGGTGCAGGGCAAACCACCGCTGGTGATGTTCGGCAGCTACAACGAACGCATGTACCTGGCGGAGGCCGGCGGCAGCGGCCACGGGCCGCGGCCGACGTACATCCCGGCCTCGTTCCCGGGCGCCATCATCCGCCGCGCCACCGGCACGCCTTTCATGGGTTATGCCGGCGCCACCTACCTGGTGCAGGAGTTCTGCAATGCGTTGTTCGACGCCTTGTTCCACATCCTGCCGCTGGGCACCGAGCTCGACAAGATTCCGGCCACACCCGCCCGCGACGACCGGGCAGACAACCGGGGCGATACCCGACCGTGGGATGAAGAAGCGCAGCGCCTGATGCAGGCCCTGGTGCAACGCCAGCCGGTGCTGGTGCAGATCTCGGCCGCCAAGGCCTTGCGCGACCGGGCCGAGCTCGAAGCGCGTGCTGCTGGCGAACCCCGGGTCACCGCCGAGCGCGTGGCGCGCAGCGGTGCCGCACTGAAACTGGGGGAGCCTGCATGAGCCGCTGCCCCACAAGCGATGACGCGGCGTCCTGCCGCGCCTGCCTCTGGCGCGCGGGCCCCTGGCGCGACCTCGGCTGCAAGGCCGGTTTGAAGGACAAGTCCCATGGCTGAACGAAAAGTTTCGATCTCAGGCCTGACCGACGACGAAGCCCAGGAATTCCATAAGTTTTGGGTTCAGGGCTTCGTGGGCTTCACGGCAGTTGCCGTCGTCGCCCACATCCTCGTCTGGATCTGGCGCCCCTGGCTCTGATCACCTGATGCACCTGTCGTCAGCAAAGGAAATCACATGGCTCAATCCATCGACGTTCCCCACCACACCGTTGTCCACAAGGACCGGCGCAGCTTCTGGCCGATCTTCGCGCTGAGCTTCGCGGTCTTCATGGCGATTGCCGTGGCGGGCCAGTTGCTCGGTTGGCAGTGGCGTTCCTGGCTGCCGGGCGCAGAAGGTGTGAAGTCCCTGCATGGCGGTGTCAAGGCTGCGGTCTACACCTTCATGTCCAACCTCTCTTAGGAACACACATCATGTGGAGAATCTGGCGTCTCTTCGACCCGCTTCGAGCGATGGTCGCGCAAGGCATCTTCCTGTTCGGTATCGCAGTGATGATTCACCTCGTCCTGCTGAGCACCAACAAGTTCAACTGGCTCGATGGCCCCAAGGCCAAGGCGGTGGCGTCCCAAAACGCCCCAATGCCCACGGCCGTGGCCTCTGCCACGGTGAACAAGTAGCAGTTCACCTGCTGCACGCCCGACGGGCGGTGCCGGGTGACCGGTGCCTCCTGTCGAGCTTTCGAACATGGGCCGGCGCAGCAGCGCCCGGCCGGAGGACGACGACATGGCCATGCTGAGTTTCGAGCGCAAGTACCGCGTGCGCGGAGGCACCCTCGTCGGGGGTGACCTGTTCGACTTCTGGGTCGGGCCGTTCTACGTCGGATTCTTCGGTGTCACCACGGTGTTTTTTGCTGCACTCGGCACGGCACTCATTCTCTGGGGCGCGGCGATGGGGCCCACCTGGAACCTCTGGCAGATCAACATCGCGCCACCCGACCTGAGTCACGGCCTGGCGCTCGCGCCCATGCTGGAGGGCGGGCTCTGGCAGGTGATCACCGTCTGCGCGCTCGGGGCGTTTGTCTCCTGGGCTTTGCGCGAGGTGGAAATCTGCCGAAAGCTGGGCATGGGCTACCACGTGCCCATCGCCTTCAGCTTTGCGATCTTCGCGTACTTCACGCTGGTGGTGATCCGTCCGGTGCTGATGGGCGCCTGGGGCCACGGTTTCCCGTACGGCATCTTCAGCCACCTGGACTGGGTGTCGAACGTCGGCTACCAGTACCTGCACTTCCACTACAACCCGGCGCACATGATCGCCATCAGCTTCTTCTTCGCGACCACCTTTGCGCTCAGCCTGCACGGCGCGCTGGTGCTGTCGTCGACGAACCCGGCGCCGGGCGAGACCGTGAAGACGCCGGAGCACGAAGACACCTTCTTCCGCGATGCCATCGGCTACTCCGTCGGCACGCTGGGCATCCACCGGCTGGGCCTGTTCCTGGCGCTGGCGGCGGTGTTCTTCAGTGCCGTCTGCATCGTGATCAGCGGGCCGTTCTGGACCCGCGGCTGGCCCGAGTGGTGGGGCTGGTGGCTGAACCTGCCCATCTGGGCCCCCTGGCCGCTGAAGTGAGCCACGAGGAGACACAACATGGCTGAGTACCAGAACCTCTTCACCACCGTGCAGCCGGTCGGGCCGGCGCACATGGGCATCCCGCTGCCCGCGGGCAACAGCCCGCGCACCGGGGCCGTGCCGCTGCACGTGCACCTCATCGGCCGCCTGGGCAACGCCCAGCTCGGGCCGATCTACCTGGGCCCGCTGGGCATTGCATCGCTGATCTTTGGTGTGTTGTCCTTCAACATCATCGGCTTCAACATGCTGGCCCAGGTCGGCTGGGACCCGGTGCAGTTCATCCGCCAGCTGTTCTGGCTCTCGCTGGAGCCGCCGCCGCCGGGTTACGGCCTGCAGCTGCCGCCGATGAACCAGGGGGGCTGGTGGTTGTTGTCCGGCCTGTTCCTGACGATCTCGCTGCTGCTGTGGTGGGCCCGCATGTACACCCGGGCCCGGCAGCTCGGCATGGGCACGCACGTGGCCTGGGCCTTTGCGGCGGCGATCTGGCTGTTCCTGGTGCTGGGCTTCATCCGCCCGGTGCTGATGGGCAGCTGGGGCGAGGCCGTGCCCTTTGGCATCTTCCCGCACCTGGACTGGACGGCGGCCTTCTCGCTGCGTTACGGCAACCTGTTCTACAACCCGTTCCACGCGCTTTCCATCGCCTTCCTGTACGGCTCGGCGCTGCTGTTCGCGATGCACGGCGCCACCATCCTGGCGGTCAGCCGCTTCGGTGGTGAACGCGAGATCGAGCAGATCACCGACCGCGGCACTGCCAGCGAACGTGCGGCGCTGTTCTGGCGCTGGACCATGGGCTTCAACGCGACGATGGAGTCCATCCACCGCTGGGCCTGGTGGTTCGCGGTGCTCTGCCCGCTGACCGGCGGCATCGGCATCCTGCTCACCGGCACCGTGGTCGACAACTGGTACCTCTGGGCCGTGCAGCACGGCGTGGCGCCGCCGTACCCGACCGTCTTCCCCGGGGTCGTGGATCCCGCCCTGACCCCCGGAGTCAAGCCATGAACCGCGCCTTCCGATACCTGATGGCGGCTGCGGCCGGCCTGCTGCTGGCCGCCTGCGAACGCCCGCCGGTGGACAGCGTGCAGCACGGCTACCGCGGGACCGGCATGCTGCAGGTCTACAACCCCCGCACGCTGGCCGACCAGATCCCCGGCAACCAGCCGCCCGCTGCGCTGCCGGCCGCGCCGACCGAAGGCCCCAAGGCGAAGGACATCTACCAGAACGTGCAGGTGCTGGGTGAGCTCAACGTGGCGCAGTTCACGCGCCACATGGCGGCCATCACGTCCTGGGTCGCGCCGCAGCAGGGCTGTGCCTACTGCCACAACCTGCAGAACCTGGCCGATGACAGCAAGTACACCAAGGTGGTGGCGCGCAAGATGCTGGTGATGACCCAGCAGATCAACGCGCAGTGGAAGCCCCACGTGGCCGACACCGGCGTCACCTGCTACACCTGCCACCGCGGCAACAACATCCCGCAGCAGGTCTGGTTCACCACGCCGCCGCAGCACAACGGCGCCAACTTCATCGGCGACCAGGCGGGCCAGAACCAGGCCTCGCCGGTGGTCGGGCTGGCGTCCTTGCCGTACGACCCGTTCACCCCGTACCTGCTGAACGATCTGCCCATCCGCGTGGGCGGCAACACCGCGCTGCCCACCGGCAACCGCGCGTCCACCAAGCAGGCCGAGTTCACGTACGCGCTGATGGAGCACATGTCCACCTCGCTGGGCGTGAACTGCACCTACTGCCACAACACACGCAACTTCGGCAGCTGGGAGGGCAGCTCCACGCAGCGGGTCACCGCCTGGCACGGCATCCGCATGGCGCGGGAGCTGAACGTCCAGCACATGGTGCCGCTGACCGACACCTTCCCGGCCAACCGCAAGGGCCCGCTGGGTGATGTGGCCAAGGTCAATTGCAGCACCTGCCACCAGGGCGCCTACAAGCCGCTGTACGGCGCCAAGATGGCCAAGGACTACCCGGAGCTGCTGGGCACCTCACCGGCACCGGCTGCCGCGCAGGCAGGACCGCCGGCGGTCGCCGCGGCCAAGCCCTAGGCTGCCGTGGCAGTACCGCCCGTGTCCGACGAGGTGGCGGTGCTGGTGCTGGCCCAGATGGCGCCGGGCGCACGCGCCTGGGGCTGGTGGCGCATCGTGCGCGGGCCGGGGGTGCTGCGCGGCGAGCCCGGGCTGCGGTTTGCCAAGGTGCTGGGCAGCGGCCACGAGGGCGGCTTCGGCTTACGGCCCAGCCCATCCAGACTGGGCCTCTTCCTGCTCTTCGACGCGGAGGACGCGGCCCGCGCCTTCATCGAGCGCTCGGCCCACCTGCAGGCCTGGCGCGCCCGCGCTTCCGAGTTGTGCGTGGCCTTGCTGCGCACCACCAACGCCCGCGGGCAGTGGGCCGGCCAGAGCCTGACCGTCACCACGCACAGCGGCGCAGCGGGCCCGGTGGCCGCGCTCACACGCGCCTCGATACGGCCCAGCCGGGCCCTCAGTTTCTGGCGCCACGCCGGGCCATCGCAGGCCGCGCTGGCGGCGGCGCCGGGCTGCCGGCTGGCCGTGGGCCTGGGCGAGGCCCCACTTCTGCGCCAGGCCACCTTCAGCCTGTGGGACAGCGTGCAGGACATGGAGGCCTACGCCCGCAGCGCCGCCCATGGTGAAGCCATCCGCACCGCCTACGGCCGCCAGTGCTTCAGCGAAAGCCTGTTCGCACGCTTTGTGCCGCTGTCGCTGCAGGGCCGCTGGATGGGTCAGGCCTATTCATGACCCCCAGGACCGAACCGCGGGTGGTCGTGGTCGGCGCCGGCATCGGCGGCCTGGTGAGTGCGTTGCTGCTGGCCGCCCAGGGCGTGGCCGTCACGTTGGTCGAGGCCCAGCCCGAGCCCGGCGGAAAGATGCGCCGCGTGGCCGTGGACGGCGCGTGGATCGACGCCGGCCCCACCGTCTTCACGATGCGCTGGGTGTTCGAGCAGATCCTGGCCCAGGTAGGGGCTTCGCTGGACGACACCCTGGTGCTGCAGCCGCTGGGTGTGCTGGCCCGCCATGCCTGGCGCGGCGAGGCGCAGACGCTGGACCTGTTTGCCGACGCGGCCCGCTCGGCCGATGCCATTGCCGCTCTCAGCAGCCCGGCCGAAGCGCGCCGCTTCCAGGGCTTCTGCCGGCAGGCGCGCGCCGTCTACCAGGCGCTGGAAGGCCCGTACATCCGCGGCCACCGCCCCAGCCTGCTGGGCCTGGGCCGGGCGCTGGGGCCGCGTGGCCTGGCCACGCTGTCGGGGCTGGGGCCGTTTGCCAAGCTCTGGTCCGCGCTCGCGAAATACTTTCATGACCCGCGCCTGCAGCAGCTCTTCGGTCGTTACGCCACCTACTGCGGCGCCTCGCCCTGGCAGGCGCCGGCCACGTTGATGCTGGTGGCCCAGGTCGAGCTGGACGGCGTCTGGGCCGTGCGCGGCGGCATGCACGCCGTGGCCCGTGCCTTCGCCGCCTTGGGCGAGTCGCGTGGTGTGCTGCCGCGCTACGGCTGCGCCGTGCGGCGCATCGTGGTCGAAAACGGCCGCACCACGGGCGTGGAGCTGGCCAGTGGCGAGCTTCTGCCCGCCGACGCCGTGGTCTTCAATGGTGACGCCCAGGCCCTGGCGCTGGGCCTGCTGGGTGCGCCGGCGCAAAAGGCCGTGCGGCCGCGCCGGCCGGCCCAGCGCTCGCTGTCGGCCGTGACCTGGGCGGTGCACGCGCGCGCCCAGGGTTTCCCGCTGGTGCGCCACAACGTGTTCTTCGACCGTGACTACCGGTCTGAATTCGACGACATCTTCCACCAGCGCCAGCTGCCGCAGCAGGGCACCGTCTACGTCTGCGCCCAGGACCGCGACGACCATGCGGCCGGCCCCGCGGGTCCCGAGCGCCTGCTGTGCCTGGTGAACGCCCCTGCCGACGGCGACAGCCGCCGCTTCGACCCCGAGGAAACCGACCCATGCGAGCACCGGAGCCTGGCGCTGCTGCGCGACTGTGGCCTGCAGCTGGCGCCGCAGGCGCACCAGGTGCAGCGGACCACGCCGCACGATTTCAACCGCTTGTTCCCGGGCAGCGCGGGGGCCTTGTACGGGATGGCGACACACGGCTGGCTGTCGTCCTTCCAACGGCCGGGCGCAGCGACTGCGGTGCCGGGGCTGGTCCTGGCGGGGGGCAGTGTGCACCCGGGCCCGGGGGTGCCGATGGCGGCGCTGTCGGGCTGGCGCGCGGCAGAGGCGCTGATGGCGGGCCTTGTTTCGACGCGCCGGTGGTTCCCGGGGGTTACCTCTGGTGGTACGTCGACGCCATCAGCGATGACGGCCGCCACGCGCTGAGCCTGATCGCCTTCGTCGGCAGCGTCTTTTCCAGCTGGTACCACTGGGCCCACCGCCGCCACGGCGACGCGGTGAACCCCGAGGACCATTGCGCGCTGAACGTGGCGCTGTATGGCGCCGGCAGCCGCCGCTGGGCGATGACGGAGCGCGGCGCGCGCCACGTGCGGCGCAGCGCGGCGCGTTTAGACGTCGGCCCCAGCCACCTGCACTGGGACGGCCGCCGCCTGCTGATCCAGATCGACGAGCTGGGCGTGCCGCTGCCTCAGCGCGTGCGCGGCACGGTGCGTGTGACGCCGCAGGGCGCCACCAGCCGTTTCGTGGCGCCGCTGGATGTGGCGGGCCGCCACCGCTGGGGCCCGATCGCTCCCTGCGCGCGCGTGGAGGTGGACCTGGAGGCACCCCGCCTGCGCTGGCAGGGCCACGCCTACCTGGACAGCAACGAAGGCGACGAACCCATCGCCCGTCCCTTCAGCAGCTGGGACTGGTCACGATCGGTGCTGGCCGATGGCAGCACCGCCGTGATCTACGACGTGCGCGACCGCGCCAGCCCCGGCCGTGTGATCGCGCGCCGCTTTGCGCCCGATGGCAGCGACATGGCCTTCGAGCCGCCGCCGCGCCAGGCCTTGCCGCGCACCGGCTGGCGCATTCACCGTGTGATGCGCAACGGCCCCGGTGCGCCGGCGCGCGTGCGGCAGACCTTGGAGGACACGCCGTTTTATGCCCGCTCGGTGCTGGACTCCAACCTGCTCGGTGAGCGCGTGGTGTCGGTGCACGAATCGCTGAGCGTGCCGCGCCTGGAGTCGTTGCCGGTGAAGCTGATGCTGCCGTTCAGGATGCCGCGCCGCGCCTGAGCTCAGCAGCCGGCCGGGCCGGCGCGCACGAAGTTCTTGCCGGCCCAGGCGCTGGCCACCGCCGGCAGCAGCGTGGCGTTGAGGGTGTCGCCCTGCCACTGCAACGTGGCCGTGTGCACGCCGGTGCCACTGAGCTGCGTGCCGTCGATGCGGCCGTCGAACACCACCAGCGGGGCCGCGGCGCCGCGCTCCGCGAGCACGGCCGAGAAGCGCTGGAAGCGCTGCGTGATCTGCAGGCTGGCCGCGCCAGCGCACCACTGGCCCTGCACGGGCGCCGGCACCACCCACAGGTGCACCCGGGACAGCTTCTCCCGGCCGATGGCCTTGTCCGGCACGTCGATCGTCAGCGTGCGGTCTGGCGCCCAGTCGCCCAGGTCCCAGTCGTGCGAGACGAGGCGGGTGCCCGGCGCCAGGCCCAGCAGGCGCGGGCGCAGCTGCAGGTTCACCTCGGGCAGCAGGTACATGGTCACCACGCTGGCACGGCCCAGGTCCGTGCGGAACAGGTCCTGCTCGCGGAAGTCCACCCGCGCCGCCACACCCGCCTGGCGCGCGTTGGCCAGGCTCTGGCGCACCAGCTCGGGCACGATCTCCACGCCCAGCCCGCTGGCCCCAAAGCGCCGGGCGGCCGTGATCACGATGCGGCCGTCGCCCGAGCCCAGGTCGACCACATGGTCCGCCGGGCCGACCGCGGCGATCTGCAGCATCGCCAGCGTCACCTGGTCGGGTGTGGTGATGAAGGGCACTTCTTCCTGGGCCATCGCGGCACAGGCGGCCAGGGCCAGCAGGCCGGCCATGCAAGGGGTTTTCATGCGCCGGCAGCTTAGTCCGTCCGCGGCCGGCAAAGACCTTCCATTCCAGCGGGTTGTGATGTCCTTTTAGACTGAAAGGTCATAAAAGAACGTTGCAATGATAAATGACATATCCGTCGGCACAGAAGCCGACCGCCTGGCGGTGTTGCACGCGCTTCAGATCCTCGACACCGACCCCGAGCCCGAATTTGATGCCCTGGTGCAGGCGGCGGCCCTGGGCTGCGATGCGCCGGTGGCGCTGTTGTGCTTGGTGGACCAGGACAGGCCCTGGTTCAAGGCCCGCCACGGCGGTGGCGAGGGCGCTTGCACGGCGCGCACCGAAGCGCTGTGTGCCGAGGCCCTGCGCGCGCCGGGCGGCTGGTTGGAGGTGACAGATGCCGCGTCCGACCCCCGCCACTTTGCCGCCGTGCCCTTGGTGACCGACGGCGGTGCCCGGCTCGGGCTGTTGTGTGTGCAGGGCGACCAGCCACGGCGCCTGGATGCGCGGCAGCAAGGCCTGCTGACGCAGCTGGCCCACGTGGCGCTGCGTGCCCTTCACGCCCGCTGGAAAGCGCTGGACCTGGCGCAACGCCAGCAGCGCCTGTACGAGCAGACCCCGGCCCTGCTGCTGGCGCTGGACCCCGACGGCCGCTTGCAGGCCGTCAGCGACGGCTGGCTGCAGCACCTGGGCCTGCGCCGCGTGGACGTGCTGGGCCAAGCCCTGCAGGCCTATCTGGCCGCGCCCGCGCCGGCCTGGCTGGCAAACGGCGGCCTGGCGCGCCTGTTCAGCGGCGAGCGTTGCGAACAACTGCCGCTGCAGATGCGGCATGCCCAGGGGCAGGTGCTGGACATGCGCCTGTCGGCCGTGCTGGACCGCGACGTCACCGGGCGCCCCTTGCGCTGCCTGTGCATCCTGAGCGACGTGAGCGAGCGCCTGGTGGCCGAGCACCGCCTGGCCGAGCAGACCCGGGCCCTGCGCCAGAGCGAAGACTTCCTGCGCCGCACCGGCCGCCTGGCCGGCGTAGGTGGCTGGCAGCTCGACCTGCCCAGCCAGGCGCTGCACTGGTCGGACGAGATCTGCCACATCCACGGCGTGCCCGCGGGTTACCTGCCCACGCTGGACGAAGCCATCGGCTTCTACGCGCCCGAGGCCCAGCCCGTGGTGCGTGCGGCGGTCG
Source organism: uncultured Rubrivivax sp. (assembly GCA_964442175.1). Taxonomy (GTDB): domain Bacteria; phylum Pseudomonadota; class Gammaproteobacteria; order Burkholderiales; family Burkholderiaceae_C; genus Rubrivivax. The sequence goes on along the minus strand of CAYTWU010000029.1, from coordinate 10,565 downwards.
AGCAGGCCATGGCCGGCCAGGGCGGCTGGGACCTGGAGCTGCCCCTGGTCGACCGCCAGGGCCGGCGCCGCTGGGTGCGGGCCGTCGGCCAGGCCGAGTTCGACGCCGGGCGGGCCACGCGGCTGGTGGGTGTGCTCCAGGACGTCACCCAACGGGTGCAGGAGCGCCTGGGCATCCAGGGCATGCACGAACGCATCGCGCTGGCCGCCGACAGCGGCGGCATCGGCATCTGGGAGCACGACCTGGCGCTGCAGGCCATCGTCTGGGACGAGCGCATGCACCAGCTCTTTGGCGGCCACACCGAGGGGCTGCGCCCCGACGAGGTCTGGGCCCAGCGCGTGCTGGTGGAAGACCAGGCGTCGGTGGAAGCGGCTGTGCATGCGGCGCTGGCCAGCGGCCAGCCCTACGACATCGAGTTCCGCTTGCTCTGGCCCGACGGCAGCGAGCACCACCTGCGCGCCTCGGCCCGCGTGCTGCGGGATGCCGACGGCCGCCCGTTGCGCATGATGGGCGCCACCTGGGACGTCACCGCCCAGCGCCGCCTGGCCACCGAGCTGCAGGCCCAGCACGAGCTGCTGCGCGTGACACTCAAGTCCATCGGCGACGCCGTGATCACCACCGACGACCAGGGCCGCATCACCTGGCTGAACCCGGTGGCCGAGCGCATGACGGGCTGGAGCGTGGCCCAGGCCCAGGGCTTGCTGCTGGGCCAGGTCTTCCACATCGTGCACCGTGACACCCGCCAGGCCACCGAAAACCCGGTGGCCGTGTGCCTGCGCGAACAGCGCATCGTCGGCCTGGCGCAGCACACGGTGCTGATCTCGCGCACCGGCGCACAGCATGACATCGAGGACTCGGCCGCCCCGATCCGCAATGAACACGGCGAGGTGCTGGGCGCGGTGCTGGTTTTCCACGACGTGACGGAACAGCGCCGGCTCTCGGGCGAGATGAAGTACCGCGCCACGCACGACCCGGTCACCGGCCTGCTCAACCGCGCGGCCTTCGATCAACGCCTGCGCAGCGCGCTGGCCGATGCACGCGAGCAGCAAAGCCAGCACTCGCTGGTCTACATCGACCTGGACCAGTTCAAGCTGGTCAACGACGCCTGCGGCCATTCGGTCGGTGACCAATTGCTGCGCCAGGTGGGCCAGCAACTGCAGGCCGTGGTGCGCACGCGCGACACGCTGGCCCGCCTGGGCGGCGACGAGTTCGCGGTGATCCTGGACCACTGCGCGCCCGAGCAGGCGCAACGCGTGGCACAGCAGATCTGCGAGCGCCTGGACGACTTCCGCTTCGAACACGACCAGCGGCGCCTGCGGGTGGGCGCCAGCATCGGCCTGGTGCCCGTCGATGAACGCTGGCACGACACCGAGGCCATCCTGCAGGCCGCCGACGCCGCGTGTTACGCCGCCAAGGAAGCGGGCCGCAACCGCGTGCACACCTGGTACGACACCGACCTCGCCATCCGCCGCGTGCACGGCGATGCGCAGTGGGCACGCCGCGTCGAACACGCGCTGGACAACGACGGCCTGCGCCTGATGGCACAGCGCATCCTGGCGCTGGAGCCCGGTGCGGCGGCGCTGCACGCCGAGGTGCTGCTGCGCATGGTGGGCGAGGGCGGCGAGCTGATCGCGCCCGGCGCCTTCCTGCACGTGGCCGAACGTTTCCACCTCGCGTCGCGCATCGACCGCTGGGTGCTGCGCCGCGCGCTGGCCTGGATGGCCGCGCTGCCGGCCGATTTGCCGCTGCGCACGCTGGCCGTCAACCTCTCGGGGCAGTCGGTTGGCGACCGCAGCTTCCACCGCGACGCGATGGCCTTGTTGCAGGCCGCGGGTGCGGCCGTGTGCCAGCGCCTGTGCCTGGAGATCACCGAGACCGCGGCCATCACCAACCTGGCCGATGCCACCACCTTCATCACCCAGGTGCGCGCCCTGGGCGTGCGCATCGCGCTGGACGATTTTGGCGCCGGGGCCTCGTCCTTCGGCTACCTCAAGACCCTGCCGGTGGACCTGATCAAGATCGACGGCCAGTTTGTGCGCGACATGGTCGAAGACCGGCTGGACGATGCCGCGGTGCGCTGTTTTGCCGACGTGGCGCGTGTGATGGGCGTGCCCACCGTGGCCGAGTTTGTCGACCGCCCCGAGGTGCTGGCCCGGCTGCGCGAGGTGGGGGTGGATTTTGCGCAGGGTTACCTGCTGCACAAGCCGCAGCCGCTGGACGCGCTGCTGACGCCCTGGCATGCGGTACAACCCCCGGGTGCCTGAGACCGAAGCTTCCCTGCCCACCCCTGCAGCCCCTGGCCGACCCTCTGTGGCCGCGGTCGTGGCGGTGGTCGGCGCCGGCCCGGCCGGCTTGATGGCCGCCGAGACCCTGGCCGCCGCGGGTGCTCAGGTGGAAGTCTTTGACGCCATGCGTTCGGTCGGCCGCAAGTTCCTGCTGGCCGGCCGTGGCGGGCTGAACCTGACCCACAGCGAGCCCGAAGGCTCGTTCCGGGCGCGCTACGCGCAGGCCGAGACGGCGCTGACGCCCGCACTGCAGGCCTTCGGTGCCGATGCCCTGCGTGCCTGGGCCGCCGGGCTGGGCATCGAGACCTTTGTCGGCACCAGCGGGCGTGTGTTCCCGCGCGACCTGAAGGCCGCGCCCTTGCTGCGCGCCTGGCTGCGGCGGCTGCACGCCGCCGGCGTGGTGCTGCACACCCGCCACCGCTGGACCGGCTGGGGCCCAGAAGGCGAACTGCTGTTCGACACGCCCGAAGGCCCGCGCAGCCGGCGGCCCGATGCCACGGTGCTGGCGCTGGGCGGCGCCAGCTGGCAACGCCTGGGCTCGGACGGCGCCTGGTGCCCGGCGCTTTCAGCCCGCGGTGTGCCCGTGGCGCCGCTGAAGCCCAGCAACTGCGGCTTTGACACGGCGGTGCCCTGGAGCCCCTTCCTCCGGGATCGGTTTTCGGGCCAGCCGGTCAAGCCGGTCGTGGCCAGCTTCGAGGGCCGCCGCCAGCAAGGCGAGTTTGTGCTCACCGAGACCGGCATCGAGGGCAGCCTGGTCTACGCCTTCTCGGCTGCGCTGCGTGATGCCATCGAACGCGACGGCCAGGCCGTGCTGGTGCTGGACCTGCTGCCGGCGCACAGCGCCGAGCGGGTGGGCGTGGAGGTCACCCGCCCGCGCGGCCACCGCAGCCTGGCCACGCACCTGAAGAGCCGCCTGGGCATCGAGGGCCTGAAGCTGGCGCTGCTGCACGAGGTGCTGGGGCCCGAGGCGATGCAGGAGCCGGCCCACCTGGCCGCGGCGCTGAAGGCCCTGCCGATCACGCTCGCCGCGCCGCGCCCGATCGACGAGGCCATCAGCACCGCTGGCGGCGTGGCCTTCAGCGGCCTGGATGGCCGATACATGCTCAACGACCTGCCGGGTGTCTTCTGCGCCGGCGAGATGCTCGATTGGGAGGCGCCGACCGGCGGATACCTGCTCACCGCCAGCCTGGCCACCGGGCGCGCGGCGGGGCAGGGGGTGCTGGCCTGGTGCGCCGGGCGCTGAACGGCGCCCTTCATTCCTTCTGATCGTCCCGGGCGGGCGGCGGGTCGGACTGCTGGTCGCGCCGCGCGCGCTCGCGGTCCAGGTCGCGCAGCTGCCACCAGCCAAATGCCAGCACGGCGCCGAAGACCAGCACCACCTCGATCAGCACGATGGGCCAGTTCGATCCGTCCACGGCGGCGGCTCAGCGCTGCAGGCGCGCGGCGGCCTGGCGCTCCAGCAGCTCCAGCACCCAGCCGATGCGGCCATCGGGGCTGTGCGCCACGGTGTCGGCCAGCGTCGCCGGCCGGCTGGTGGCCTGCACCAGGAACTGGATCGCCGGCAAGGGCAGGAACTGCTGGTGCACATCGCCCGGCGTGTGCAGCGCGGCCGTGCTGGCACGCGCCATCAGGGCCAGCTTGCGCCCCTTGGGCACCACGGTGCGCCGGGTGATGGCGTCGTGGCCGTTGCGGCGCAGTTGCTGGCCGATCTCGGCGTAGACCAGGCGGGCCGCGCGGATGGCTGGCCGGCAGTCGCGGGGCAGGGCGGCGATGCCGTGTTCGGCGCGCAGGTACAAGGCGTCGGCCGCCGCGAGCAGGCTTTCGATCACCTGCGCCAGCCGGGCATCGAACACCGGGGCCTGCAACCAGGCCTGGGGCTCGATGCCCACCTCGCGCAGCCACTGGCGTGGCAGGTACAGGCGGCCGTTGCGGGCGTCTTCGCCCACGTCGCGCGCGATGTTGGTCAGCTGCATCGCCACGCCCAGCTCGCAGGCGCGGGCCACGGCCTGCGGGTGCGTGGTGTCCATCACCAGCGCCATCATCGCGCCCACCGTGCCAGCCACGCGGGCGGCGTAGCCTTCCAGCTCGGCCAGCGTGTCGTACTGGCGGCCGTCGGTGTCCCAGAGGAAACCTTCCAGCAGCGCATCCAGCAGCACGCGCGGGATGCGGTGGCTCTGCACGATGGCCGCCAGGGCCAGGTCGCAATCGATGTGCTGCGGCGTGCCGGCGTAGATGCCATCCAGCCGCTGGCGCAGGCTGGCCATCGCGGCGGCCGGGTGGCCGCCCAGGTCGATCAGGTCGTCGGCGCGGCGGCAGAAGGCGTAGATGGCCGTGGCGGGCGCGCGCACCCGCGGCGGCAGCATCAACGAGGCCGCGAAGAAGGATTTGGAACCGCCGCGCATCAGTTGGCGGCAGGCGGCGCGGTCCCAGGCGATGTCAGCGGGCATGGGCCAGGCCCTCCTTGTTGGGTGGCGTGGGCACAGCGGCAGCGGCCGCTGCGTCGCCACGGGCAATCGCCCAGCGCCACAGCGCCGTGCTTTCCAGCGGCAGCACCAGCAGCACATGTTCCAGGATGGCCAGCGCCAGCAGCGCCGCCACCAGCCAGTGGCCGGCACGGCTGCCGGCCGGCAGCGCCGGGTTCAGCGCCGTCTGCACCAGCAGCGCCGCGACCACCGAGGCCACCCCCACCGCCAGCGGCAGGAAGGCGTTCATGCGCCGGCGCCGGAAGAAGCTCTGCAGGTACTTCAGGTGCGGCGGCAGGAAGGCCTCGCTGAAGTTGCGCACGCCGAAGAACAGGTTGAGCTTGGCCGACAGGCGCATCGCCCACAGCACACCGTAGGTCCACAGGCCCACGGTGTTGCTGCCGCCCCAGGTGACGGCCACGACGGCCGCACCCATGGCCAGCAGCCCGAGTTCATGCCAGAGGATGGCGCGCACCGATTGCACGAAGCGTGGCCAGCCGCGCACGCCGGGCGCCAGCGCATGGCGGCGGGGCCCGGTGAGCCAGCCGCTGAGGAAGCTGAGCTCGTGCCAGCCCCAGATGATCAGCGTGCAGGTGAAGGCGCAGTAGGCGCCGGTCACGCTGCCCTGGCCCTTGGTGTGGGCCAGGCCGAACAACGCTGCCACGGCCAGCGCCGACGAGATCACCAGGCCCCAGCGCACGCCGGTGTCGGGCAGGCGGTCCAGCCAGATGATCAGCCCGGTGCTGAACCACCAGATGAAGACCGCAAAGCCGACCGGGAGCAGGATGTCGGCCATCAGGGGCTCGTGGCGTGGCGCGTCAGCGCGCTCACCAGGCCGGCGCCACGCGCACCTGGGCGGGCAGGGCGTGGTGTTTCACCGGCAGCAGGTACAGGCGCGTGAAAGTGGCGACACCGGCCACGGCCCAACCGGCGCGCTTGATGGCGCCGATCACGCCGCCCTGTGCCTTGGCTGCGTCCAGCCCCTGCTGGATGCGGAACAGCCGCGTCAGCCCGGCGCGGAAGGCCGGCAGGTCGGTGTCCAGCGAGACCGGGAAGACCTGCTTGCTGATCTGGGTCGTGATGTCGAACACCGTGTAGTCGTAGGTGTCCGAGTCCAGCCCCATCGCGTGGTGCAGCATGGGCCGGGTGTGGTCGCGCACGTACATCGTGGCGTAGACGGCCAGCAGGAAGAAGCGGATCCAGTAGACGTTGCCACCGCGCAGCAGCTGGGGCTGGGCGCGCATCAGCAGCGCAAAGCTCTCGCCGTGCCGGAATTCGTCGTTGCACCAGCGCTCGAACCACTTGAAGATGGGGTGGAAGCGTTTCTCGGGGTGGCGCTCCAGCTGGCGGAAGATGGTGATGTAGCGCGCGTAGCCGATCTTCTCCGACAGGTAGGTCGCGTAGAAGATGTACTTGGGCTTGAAGTAGGTGTAGGCCTTGGTGCGCTTCACATCGCCCAGGTCCAGGCCCAGGCCGAAATCCTTCAGGCTCTGGTTGATGAAACCCGCGTGGCGCGATTCATCGCGCGCCATGTAGCGCATCAGCGCCTTCATGTCGGGGTTGGTCACCTTCTTCGCGATCTCGTTGTAGAGCACGCAGCCGGAAAACTCCGACGTCACCGAGGTGATCAGGAAGTCCAGGAACTCCTGCCGCATCTCGGGGCTGACCTGTGAAAAACGCTCGGCCACCTCCTGGGCAAACTCCGGCGTGCGCTGGAAGTGGTCGTGGTTGTTGTCGCCTTCGTACTCGGCCATCATCGCGTCCCATTCGGCGCGCATGGGCTCGATGTCGATGCGGTCCATCGCCGCGCAATCCGTGGTGTAGAAGCGCGGCGACAGCAGGGTGTTCTGCTTGGCCTTGGCAGCCGCGGCCGCGGGGGTGTCGATGGTGGCTTCGATTGACATGGCGTAGCTCCTCAGGGCAGGGCCAGCATCCGCGCGTAGACGGCGGCGTTGGTGGGGCCGAACGACTCGAGGGCTAGCCGTTCGCCGGTGGCGGGGTCGTGCAGCGTCAGGCGGCCGTCAGCGCGCGCACTGAGCTCGAAGGGGATGGCGGGGCCCAGGCCGCGGCGCTGGCGCTCGCGGGTCAGCGCGCGCAGCGAGCCGCGCAGGAAACCGGCTTCGCCCTGCACGCGCTGGATCTCGTCACCGCGCACGCCGTCGATCACGGCGACGCTGCCGTCGGGCCGGTCTTCAAAGCGCAGCTGGCGGGACTGTGTGGTCGCCGCATCGGGCGCGCGTGCACTTAAGCCGCTCTGCCGCAGCGTCACCACCGACAGCAGGGTGCCCACCACCAGCACGGCGATGCCCAGCACGGCCTGGCGGTTGGCAAAGGTGCTGCGGTGGTCCATGGCTCAGCGGCCTTGCAACACGGCCTGCGGGGCGGCACCTTGCGGTGCAGCGGCGCGTTCGGTGGCCGTGGCAGTTTTGCCCGTGGCCGCGCTCCAGGCGGCGGTCAGCCGCTGCGCGACCTGGGCAGCCTCGGGCACGGCGCGCAGCGCGGGTTCGGGCCGCGCCAGCCGCCAGGGCCGGGCGTGTGGCCACAGCTGCAGCCAGGCGATGCGGTCGCCCTTCTGCAGCGCCAGTGCGATGTCGCCATGACCGCTGGGCATCAGCGCCAGGTCGGCCGCTGCGATGCGCTTGAGCGGCAGGTTGTAGGTGACCGTGAGCACGATGCCGATGCGCATCACGACACGTTTGCTGGTGAGCGTGTAGACCGTGCCACGTGCGCTCAGCCAGGCGATCAGGGCCAGCAGGCCCCCGCCCAGCAGCGCCAGCGGCAGCAGCCACAGCACCTTCAGCAGCGCGTCCAGCGCGGTGGCACCCTCGGCCAGGGCCACACTGCCGCGCAGTGCCAGCATCAGCGAAAAGTAGACCGCCACCTTGCGCAGGTGGAAGGCGCGCACCGCCATCGCACGCCAGTCCGGGCTGCCTTGCCACAGGATCTGCTCGTCGCGCGGCAGCTTCTCGGGCAGGCCACGTTGCGGCTCGACCTCGTGTTCGTGCCCGCTGGTGTGGCGGTGCCCGTGGCTCACAGCAGCGGCTCCGCGCGGCCCGGGTCGGCGTACAGCGTGCCGGCGCCGTAGTAGGCCATGATCTTTTCTTCTTCCAGGAAGGTGATCTGGTCCGGCGACTGCGTGCCCGGCACCGCGGCAAAGTGGTGGCCGTGCACAGAGTGCACCTTCACTTCATGGCGCCGGATGCGCGCAAAGTTCATCGGCAGCAGCACGTGGCGGCCACCGGCGGTCTCCAGCTCGATGTAGCGGAACATCATCTCGGAGAGGTCGATCCACAGGTCGACCACGGTGCCGCCGGGTTCACCGTCGGCGCCCACCACCGGCAGGCCACGCGGGTCGGTGTCCTGGTGCGCCACGCCGAACTCGCCGGCCACGCGCAGCGGCACGATCTTCGGGTGGCCTTCGGGCGTGAGGTCGGGCACGTCGGCACGTTCGGCCCAGGCGCCAGGGCCCACGCCGTCCAGCATGGCATCGCCCGTGGGTTCCAGCGGTGCGCCGGCCCAGGGGTGGGCCGGGGCCAGGTTCAGCGGGCGTTTGTCGCGGTGCAGCTCGGGCACCGTGACCTCGTGGCCGTTGGCCAGCTTGAAGGTCTTGGGCGCCGGGATCGGCCAGCCGGTGATCTGGCCCCCGTGGCCGTTTTCGGTTTCCATCGGGTAGCCCTCGCGGTGGTTCTCGCGCACGAGGTAGTAGATCAAGCCCGCGAAGAAGATCCAGAAGGCGTACAGCACCAGCTGTGCGACGTCGATGTTGGCGGTGATGGCTCCGGTTCCCATGGTGTTCTCCTCGTGGGACTCAGCCCGGCAGGTTCGCCAGACCGAATGAAGGGGCGGTTGAAGTGGCGGGTGCGTGACGCACCAGACGGCGTGTCAGCGGACCGAGGGCGATCAGCGCGGCCAGCAGCAGGCCGAGCTCCAGGTGGTAGACCAGGCCGTAGCCGGTCACGGGGTTGTTCAGCGTCTGGCCCAGCCAGCCCTGTTGCGCGAGCCCGCCGCCCAGGTCGCGCAGTGCGCCACCGGCGGCCACCGCGGTGCCGGCGGCCGTGGCCTGCACCGCGCCCCAGGCGCCCAGAGCCAGGCCCACGTGTTGGGCGCGCTCCAGCGCCATCGCGGCCGTGAGCGTGCCCACGGCAAAGAGGCCCGTGCCGACGCCGATCAGCAGCACACCCGCGCGGAACAACAGCGGCGCGTCCAGCGGTGCGGCCAGCAGCACGGCGGCAAAGGCGGGCAGGCCGACCACGGCGCCGAGTGCTGCCACACGCAGCGGATCGCCGCCGCGCGACAGCAGCCGCGCCGCCAGGCCGAAGGCCAGCAACGAGCCGCCCGCCAGCAGCGCGGTGAGCGCACTCGTGGCACCGACCGACAGCTGCAGGATCTCGCCGCCGTAGGGCTCCAGCACGATGTCCTGCATGTTGAAGGCCGCCGTGCCCAGGCCCGTGGCCCACAGGAAGCGGCGCGCACCCGGCTGCGCGATGAAACTGCGCCACATCGGGCCGAAACGCGGCGCGGGTTCGTTTTTGCTGCGGCGCCGGTTCGGGTCACGCGGCTCCTGCTGCCACACGGCGCTGAAGTTCAGCAGCACGCTCAACAGTGCGGCCCCCTGGACGACGCGGACCAGCAGCGTGTCGCTGAAGTCGGCCAGCAGCAGGCTGCACACCGTGCCGCCCAGCACCATGCCCATCAGCAGCATCACGTACATCAGCGCCACCACACGCGGCCGGGCGGCGGGGGCGGAGAGATCGGTGGCCAGTGCCAGGCCGGCGGTCTGCGTGGTCTGCAGGCCCGCGCCCACCAGCAGGAAGGCCAGGCCGGCACACAACTGGCCCACCCAGGCCAGGCCCAGCTGGCCTTCGCCGGTGAGCACCAGCAGCGCAAACGGCATGATGGCCAGGCCGCCGAACTGCAGCAGCGTGCCCATCCACACATAAGGCACACGCCGCCAGCCGATGGCCGAGGCGTGGGTGTCGGAGCGGAAACCCACGACCGCGCGGAACGGTGCCACCAGCAGTGGCAGTGCCACCATCATCGCCACCAGCCAGGCGGCCACTTTCAGCTCGACGATCATCACCCGGTTCAGCGTGCCCACCAGCAGCGCCGCGGCCATGCCCACCGAGACCTGGAACAGCGCCAGGCGCAGCAGGCGCGGCAGCGGCAGCTCGGGGCTGGCCGCGTCCGCAAATGGGAGCAGTTTGGGCAGCAGCCGCTGGAAAGCGGCTTGCTGGGCCGGGGTGAGCAGCCGGCTGGGTTTCACGAACGGACCCACTCCAGCGCTTGGGACTTGTAGAAGCCACCGGTGATCAGGCTGAACCGCCCGTTCTGCCAGCCCTGCAGCGTGGTGTCGGCGCGCATCAGGCGCTGCAGCGTGTGGGGCGCCACGGGCTCGATGGCGGGCGAGCGGTCCCCGCGCGGGAACAGCCGGCCCATGCCCAGCATCAACATCGTGGCCGGTGTGCGCGGCGCGGCGGTGTAGACGATGGAGTGCCGCGTGCGCGCCGCCAGCCGCGACAAGGCGCTGACGATGTCGGGCGCGCGGTAGTGGATCAGCGAGTCCATCGCGACCACGTGGTCGAACTCGCCCAGCGCCGGCGCCAGCATGTCGCCATGGCAGAAGTGGATGCGGCCGGCCAGGCCGGCGGGCAGGCGGTCACGGGCCAGGTCCACCAGCGTGGGGCTGAGGTCGATGGCGACCACGTCGGCCCCGCGGCGTGCGGCTTCCACCGCCAGCGCGCCGGTGCCGCAGCCAGCATCCAGGATGCGGCGGCCGTGCAGGTCTTCCGGCAGCCACGAGAGCAGCGTGCTGCGCATG
>CAYTWU010000028.1:0-20724 GCA_964442175.1 uncultured Rubrivivax sp. | reverse complement strand
CGTCTTCGGCCTGCTGCTGGTGGCCGGCATCCTGTGCTTCGCGATGTACGTCGGCACCGGCCAGGTCGTCTGGCGCCGGCGCGGCCTGGTGATCGTCAAGTGGACGGTGCTGGCCGCGCTGGGCTTCTTCGCGGTGCTGATCCTCGAGCGGCTGGCGATGCTGCTGTAGCGGTGCTCAGGCCCGGCGCCGCGTGGCGGCGAGGCCGCCCAGCGCCGCGAGCACCAGCGCCAGCGAGGCTGGCTCGGGCGCCGGATTGCCGCTGAAGTTCTCGTTCAGGCCCATGATGCCGTTGATCTCGTTGTCGCCATCGGCGATCAGGGCACCCGGCCCGCCGTGGATCACCGAGGCGTAGCGGAACGTTTGCGAGGTGCCGGTGCCAACGGCGTAGGTGAAGCCGTCCCACAGGATGCCGGTGTTGGTCATGAAACCCTCCAGCCACACCCGCTCGACGACGGCCAGGGTCCAGTTGACCTGGTCGTTGGACAGGTAGACCGTCGACTCGATGGCCTCGCCCGGCAGCGGACCGTGGTCGATGGTGTTGAAGACGGCGGCCTTGGTGGCCTGGAAGCCCAGGTCCCAGATGGCATGGCCGACCACGTTGTCGGTCTGCACCCAGTGTTCGTCGATCGCTGAACCGGCGCCGATGACACCCAGCGCGGACGGCTGGGTGTAGTCGAAGCTGCCCGTTCCGGTCAGATCCAGCGATGTGCCGGAACTCGACACCCCCGTCGCCTGGATCATCGTGGCCGTCGTGTACCCGCTGGTGGAGAACAGGCCGTCGTCGAGGAGCTGCTTGTCGACCACCTGCTGGTTGGTCAATCCGTACAGGCCGGCGAAGGTCGAGACCGACGCCCCCTGCCAGCTGCGGGCATCGTTGGGGTCGGTGATCAGCGCGGCCGTGGCCAGCGGGAGCTGGGTGGCGAGCACGGTGGCGGCGAGCAGGCGGCGCATGGCGATCTCCTTGACGAGACCTCCATTGGGCGTTGCTCGCGGGTTGCGCGCCATCCCGCGTCCCGGGCGGGCGGCCGAACCCGCGATCCGCGGGTGTCTTCAGGTTTGCTTCAGCTTGGCGTGCAGGCGCCTCGTCATCGTCCCGACGCCCCACAGCACCAGCGGGATGGCCGCCCCGGCCGCGAGCTCGGGGTGGATGGGCAGGCCGGCGGCCTTAGCGGCCTTGCCGGCGTACAGCAGCAGGCTGACCACGTAGTACGAGATCGCCGCGATCGACAGCCCCTCGACGGTGCTCTGCAGCCGCAGCTGCAGTTCCTGGCCGCGCGTCAGCTTGGCCAGCAGTTGGCGGTTCTGCTCTTCGGTGGCGATGTCCACGCGGGTGCGCAGCAGCGCACCGGCACGCTCGATGCGCATCGACAGCGAACCCAGCCGCTGCGCCGTGGCGGCCACGGTGGCGATGGCCGGTGACAGTCGGCGCTGCATGAACTCGCCCAGCATCTGCGTGCCCGGGATCGCGGTTTCACGCAGCTCGGCGATGCGCTGCGCCACGATGCCGGCATAGGCCTGCGTGGCGGCAAAACGGTACTGTGTTTCGGCGGTGGCGCGCTCCACGCGCGCGGCCAGCGAAACCAGCGTGTCCAGCAGCGCTTCGTCGTCGGCCTGCTTGCTTTCCAGCCGCGCGGTGATGTCGGCCAGTGCCGCTTCGGCCTCGGCCAGGCTGGGCCCCAGGGCCTTGGCCACCGGCAGGCCGCGCAGGGCCATCAGGCGGTAGGTCTCGAACTCCAGCAGCCGCTGCGAGACCCGGCCGGCGCGGGTTTCGCTGGTGCGGGGCGGGGCCAGCACCAGGATGCGCTCGAAGCCGGAATCGCGCAGCCGGAAATCGGTGACGGCCAGTGAATGCCCGCGGCCCGTCTCGCCGCGGCCCATCAAGGACGCCACCACCATGCGGTCGCCGAACCAGTGCCGCGCAGCGGCCAGCGCCGCAGCCGGGTCGGACAGGTCCTGCGTCAGCATCACCAGCTTGATCGCGGCCACGGTGCGGCCCGGGATGCTGCGCAGCCACGCCGGGTCCAGTTGCAGCGTGGAGAGCAGGTCGGGGTCGCTGGCCGGCGGCAGGGCGCTGTCGGCCAGCGGCTGCACCAGCGAATAACGCGTGAATTCGCTGTGCCGCTCCCACTTCAGCGTGCGGCCCGGCAGGCGCAGGCGCAGGAAGTTGCGCCGCAGGTCCTCGGGCCTCAGGCCCTCCTGCCCGGGCAGCTGCCGCAGGTGGGCCCATTCGTCGTCGCGCGAGACACCGTCGTTCAACACCGCGATGTAGACCACCAGCGCCGGCAGCCGGATGCGCGCCGGGGGCCGGGCGTGCACCTCGTCGTGCAGCTCGGTGCGTTGCGGGTCGTCCGGCGGCAGCAGGGCAGGTGCGTTCATGCCTTGGCATTCTGGTGCCAGCAGAACGATAACGATTGCGCTTCAGAGCTTTGCGTTGCGGGTATGCCGCAATGCGGCGCGATGCCAGGACAATGCCCGCCATCCACCATCGCAAGGAGCACCGCATGCAAGGCGACGCCAAGGTCCTGGAGCACCTGAATGCCCAGCTGAAAAACGAACTCACCGCGATCAACCAGTACTTCCTGCACTACCGCATGCTGAAGAACTGGGGTTTTGCCAAGCTCGCCAAACACGAGTACGACGAGTCCATCGAGGAGATGAAACACGCCGACAAGCTGATGGACCGCATCCTGATGCTCGACGGCCTGCCCAACCTGCAGGACCTGGGCAAGCTCTGGATCGGCGAAAGCGCCGTCGAGACGCTGTCGTGCGACCTCAAGCTCGAACTCGCGTCGCAGGCCGTCATCAAGGAAGGCATCGCCCACTGCGAGAGCGTGCGCGACTACGTCTCGCGCGACCTGCTGCAGGACATCCTGAACGACACCGAAGAACACATCGACCACCTGGAAACGCAGATCGCGCTGGTGGCCAAGCTCGGCGAGCAGAACTGGCTGCAGTCCCAGGTCGGCTCTTCGTCCTGAAACGACAACAGCGATTGATAACGATTCGCGTTTAAGTTGCGATGTGGCCCAGGGGCTGCCGGACCTGTTGTCCGGCGCCCCAGCCGCACCATGATCGTCTGCCTGTGCCACCGCATCTCCGACCGCGACATCCAGCGCGCCGTGCGCGAAGGTGTTTCGTGTTTTGACCAGCTGCAGGACGATTGCCGCGTGGCGTCTTCCTGCGGTTGTTGTCACGACTGCGCACGCGAGGTCTTCGACAGCGCCGTGCAGGCCCGGGGCGATGCGGCCACCGGCCGGCGCGTGATCGGCATCGCGCCGCAGCTGGCCGGCTGATGCCCGCAGACACGTCCGACGCCCACAGCGGCGGCCTGCGCAGCGTGGGCCTGAAGGCCACGCCGCCGCGGCTGAAGATCCTGCAGCTGCTGCGCGGCGGCCCCAAGCGCCACTGGAGCGCCGACGAGGTCTACCGCGACCTGGCCGCCAGCGGCGACGACGTCGGCCTGGCCACCGTCTACCGCGTGCTGGCCCAGCTGGAGCAGGCCGGCATCGTGCGCCGCAGCAGCTTCGATGCCGGCAAGGCCGTGTACGAGCTGGACGACGGCCCGCACCACGACCACCTGGTCTGCGTGCGCTGCGGCCAGGTCGACGAGTTCATGGACGAGGCCATCGAGGCCCGCCAGCAGGCCGTCGCCCGGGCCCGCGGCTTCGAGCTCACCGAACACCGGCTGGCGCTGTTCGGCCTGTGCGCCTGCTGCCGCGCGGCGAGCCGGCAACCCGGCTAGAACAGCCGCTCGGCCAGGAACGCCAGGCTGCGGCCCAGTGCCAGGGCTGCTGCCGCGGGCTGGTGGCTGGCGCGCTCCCAGCAGTTGAAGCCGTGCATCGTGCCCGGGTAGACGTGGCACTCGTTGCCCGGCCGCGCCGTGGCGACCCGCACCCGCTCCACGGCGTCCAGCGGGATGTGGCCGTCGTTTTGTGCGTAGTGGAACTGCAGCGCGCCGCGGATGTCCGGCGCCAGCGCCAGGTGGTCGTGGATCCCGCCGCCGTAATAGGCCACCGCCGCGTCCACACCCGCGTGTGCGGCGCTGAAGTAGGCCAGCCGCCCGCCCAGGCAATAACCCACGGCGCCGAGCTTGCCGCCCGTGGCCTCGGGCCGTGCGCGCAGCGCGGCGGCAGCGGCCTGCAGGTCGCTGCGCAGCGCATCGGGCTGCAACTGGCCCATCAGCGCGCGGCCCCGGTCGATGTCGGCGGGGGTGTAACCCAGCGCGACACGCCGCTCGCTGCGCCAGAAGACATCCGGCGCCAGCACCGTGAAGCCGGCCAGTGCGTACTGCTCGGCCACGGCACGGATGTGGGCATTGACACCGAAGATCTCCTGCCACAACAGCAGGCCGGGCCCGGTGCCGGCGGGTGGCAGCGCCAGAAAACCATCAAATCCCTCGGCGCCGAGGGACACCCAACTGCTGCGGATCAAGGTGCTCATGGGGCGATGTTAGGGGCAGAGGCTGGACGTTGTGCTGCACAGCTTGCGAATGCGAACGATTCGCAATACAGTCCACCCATGATGCTGAACGCCCTCACCGCCTCCTTCACCAGCCTGGCTGGTGCCCCCGGTTCCCAGGCCAGCGGCCACGTCGATGCCCAGCCCCCGGGCCAGCGCCTGGGTGATGCCGGCCTGCCGCGCACCTCCAGCGCCGCGTTGCTGCAGGGCGCGCGCGAGCTGGAGATCCAGCACGGCGACGCGCTGTACCGCCTGCGCCTGACGGCCCAGGGCAAGCTGATCCTGACCAAATGAACGCCGCCCAAGCCCTGGACCCGGGCACCGGCTGGGAACTGCTGGCTCGCGCTGCGCAGGCGGGGCTGCGGCTGGTCCTGCGCGCTGGCAGCCCGGCGATGGCGTGGTCGCACACCGGCGCCATCGACCATCTGGCGCTGCACGGCCGCTGGCTCTGCCTGCGCAGTGGCGGCACCGAGCTGCGGCTGGACGAATCGCGACTGGTGGGTGCGCACTTCCAACGCCAGACGGGCCGCCATGGCCTGCGTCACAGCTTGCACCTGGCGCTGGCCGATGGCAGCTGGCTGGTCCTGGCCGATGCTGCCGAACCCGGGCGACCCGACACCTGCAGCTGGCGGCAGTTGGTGCAATCCCTCGCACCGCTGGAGACGGACGACGCATGAACGACCCGACACGAGCGCTGGAACATCCCCACGCAGGCGCGCGCTGCTGCAGCCCGTTGGTGAGCCCGGTCCCGCCGCTGGGGTCTCGGCGGCGCCGGCTCTGGGAACTCGAAGCGCATGCCCATTGCCCGGTGGTGGGCGTGTGCCTGCCCATCCAGGCCCTGCGCCGGCTGGTCAACAAGCTGGTCGGCGGCCAGGCCGTGGCCGACGACTACGAGCTGCACTGCGGCGTGATCGCCGAGTGCCGCCTGCGCACCCCGCTGGCCGAGGCGCTGCAGAAGGAGCTGGACCGCCGCTGTGCCGCTGCGCTGCAGCAGTCGCGCACCGTCAAGACCACCGAAGCCCTCGCCGCGTGGTGGCAGGCGGGTGCGGCCGGCCACGCACCCGGCCGCGGCCTGCCCGGCAGCCTGTGGGCCACGCTGACCCACCCACGTTGCACGCCCGAGCTGCAGCAGCTGGTGCTGGGCGAGGTGCACATGCTGCAGCACCAGGTGGGCATGGCCACGCGGGTGGAGGCGGACCGTTTCGAAGCGCTGATCGACGAAAACGCCGTGCTCGCCCGCGAGCTGGCGGCCGCCCAGCAGCGTGCCACCCGGCAGGCCGATGACTTCGCGCGCCGCACCGAGCACCTGCAGCAGCAGAACCTCCGCACCCGGGCCGATCTGATCACCCGCACCACCGAGCTGGCGGCGTTGCGGGAGCGCCTGGCCGCGCTGGAACAGGCCGTGCCCGAGCTGGCCACCCGCCACGCGCTGGGCCAGGAGAACCGCCAGCTCGCCGACCGCGTGCACGAGCTGCAGCGTGCGCTGCTGCAGGCGCGCCAGGAGGCCGACCGCCAGCAGCGCCACGCCGACGAAGCCGAGGCCCGCGCCCACCGCAGTGCCGCTGCACCCGCGGTACCGGAGCCGGAATCCGGCCTGCCGCAGTTGATGGACCGCGCCGTGCTGTGCGTGGGTGGGCGTGCCGCCAGCGTGCCCGTCTACCGCCAGCTGATCGAACGCACCGGCGGCCGCTTCCTGCACCACGATGGCGGCGAAGAAGACAACACCGCGCGACTGGACGCCACGCTGGCCGCAGCCGACCTGGTCATCTGCCAGACCGGCTGCATCAGCCACGACGCCTACTGGCGTGTGAAGGACCATTGCAAACGCACCGGCAAACGCTGCCTGTTTGTCGAAACCCCGAGCCAGAGTGCGTTGACCAGGGCGCTGGCCAACGCGGCGGAGCCCGAATGACACCCGGCGACCACGACGAAGAAACCTTGCCCTGCAGCGTGGCGCTGATCGCCGCTACGCTGGCCCTGATGACCGCCCATGCTGCCCCCGAACCGACCGCCCGTGTCGACGCCGCGTGCCAGCGCCGGCTGATGGCGCGCAAGATCGTGTCCAACCTGTTTTTCCTGCAGCACCACCCGGAGCTGCCGCCGGGTTTGCGCCAGGTCGCGGCCCATGCGCACGGGCGCTGGCAGGCCGTGGTGGCGGCCGACCCGCCAGCGCAGCACGCGGTGCAGGGCACGGCATGGCACTGAGGGCCGTGCGCTGGCCGTGGCTGGCAGGGGTGCTGGGTTTCGCTGCCTGCGCCAGCAGCCCGACGCCGCTGCCGCTGCGCCAACCCGTGGTGCTGCTCGGCGAGGTGCACGACAACGCCGCCGGCCACCGCCTGCGGCTGCAGGCCTTTGACGCGCTGCTCGCCACCGGCGCTCGCCCGGCCCTGGTGCTGGAGATGTTCGACCGCGGCGACCAGCCGGTGATCGATGCGGCGCGTGCCCGCCAGCCCCGGCCCGATGCCGCGGCGCTGGTGGCCGAGGTGCTGGCCGCACGGCCGGGTGGCGCGCCGCCCGCCGGTGGCTGGCAATGGGCCTTCTACGAACCCTTCATCAACCATGCGCTGCAGCGGGGCCTGCCGCTGGTGGCGGCCAACGTCGGCCGCGCCGAGGCGCGTGCGGTGATGCGCGACGGCCTGGCGGCGCACGGCTTCGACGCCGAGGTGCCCGCGGCGGTGCTGGCCGCGCTTGGCGCCGGCATCGAGGCCAGCCATTGCGGCCAGGTCGACGGTGCCATGGCGCGCCGCATGGCGCTGGCCCAGGTGGCCCGCGACCAGCAGATGGCGCGCGCCCTGGAGGCCCACGCCGCCCGCGGTGCCGTGCTGCTGGCGGGCAATGGCCATGTGCGCACCGACACCGGCGCCCCGCGCTGGCTGAGCCCGGCCACACGGGCCCGGGCCGAGGCCATCGGCGTGGTCGAGGCGGGTGATGCCAGCGCGCCTTACGACCGCCGGGTCGAGGTGCCGCCGCAGCCGCGGCCCGACCCCTGCGCCGGCCTGCGCATGCCGGGCCGCTGATCACGACAACTGGGCCGCGAAGGGCCCGTTGTTGGGCACATCTGTGCCACAGCCCCCGGCTATGGTGGGCCCCCATGAACATGCTTCTGCCTGCGCTTGCGCTGCTGCTGGCCGTTGGGGTCGTGGCCTTCCTGTTGCTGCGCCGCAATCGTGACCCCGAGCCCACCCCTGCGGCACCGCTGCGGCCGATGCCCGCCGCGCCGACCGTGGCGCAGGCGCCTGCTGCGCCCGTGGAGGCCGCCATGCCCGCAGAGCTGGCCGCGTTCCAGCTGACGCCGGCGCACGCGCTGGCGCCGGCGCGCACCGAGGCCTTGGTCAAGGTCTTCCAGCATGTGCCACGGCCGCCCAAGCTGCTGCACCACCTGCTGTCGCCCGACTTCTTCAGCGGGGCCAGCTCGGCGGAGCTGGTGGACCTGATCCGCGCCGAGCCGCTGATCGCCGCGCGCGTGCTGGCCACGGTCAACTCGCCGCTGTACGGCCTGCGCTCCCCGGTGCAGAGCATCGGCCAGGCCGTCACCTACCTGGGCCTGGACGCGGTGCGCAGCCTGTGCCTGCAGTACATCCTGGTCGACGCCTTCAAGGCCGACAGCCCCGAGCGCCAGCAGGTGCTGGACACCACCTGGCGCGCCAGCGCCCTGGCCAGCGAACTGATGCAGCACCTGGCGCGCGAACTGGGCGTGCCCGAGCCGGGGCCGCTGGTCAGCGCCGTGGTGCTTTCCTTCCTCGGCCGCCTGGCCACGGCGGCGGCGCTGCCGCGCAAGCTGCTGGCCCAGGTGCCGCGCCAGGGGCTGCTGCCGCGGCTGGTGGCCGAGCAGCAGATCCTGCACCTGGCCTCGCCCGAGATCGGCCGGCTGCTGATGCGCCACTGGGGCCTGCCGGACAGCATCGTCAACGACGCCGCCGGCATCGACGTGCTGCTGGTGACGCCCGCCGACCCGGCCCACCCGGGCCAGCACCTGCGCGCGGCCCTGGGTTACCTGTGTGCCCGCCTGGGTGAGCAACTGGCCGACGGGCAGCGCGCCGACCTGGCGGGTTTTGCGCTGAGCGGGTCGGACGACCCGGACTGGCACCACCTGCCCGGCCACCTGAACCCCGCCCTGCAGCAGCGGGTGCAGGCGGCCCTGCAGGCACCGGCGCTGACGGCGGCGCTGGCGCGCCTGCAGCGCGGCCTGGGCTCAGCCGCTGGCAACGCGCCAGTGGTTGTCCAGCCGCAGGCCCGGCGGCAGGCCGTGTCCGGCCCGGCCTGAGCGCCACACCGCCGCGCCGGGGTGGCCCCCGGCCCACAGCGTGTCGCCCGACAGGGCCAGCGCATTGGCGTCGGGCAGCGGCTGCAGGCCTTGCCAGGTGCCGTCGGTCGACCAGACCGCCACGCCGCCGGCACGCGGGCAGCTCACGGCCACCGCGTCGGGGCCGAGTGCGACATCGCCGCCATAGCCCTGCAGCGGCAGCGGTGCCGGCACCGGCCGCAGCGTGTGGCCGTCGAACAAGGCCAGCACCGGGGCCTGGGCGCGTTGCGCCGGGTCATCGTGTTCGGCCTGCAAGGCCACGGCCACACACGATCCGTGCGCCGCGAGGTGGCGGATGGACAGGCGGGCATCGTCCAGCGTCCAGCGGCCCAGGGGCCGGCCGGTGGCATCCAGCCGAACCAGGCTGGCGTCCATGCGGTCCAGGCCCAGCTTGACACGGCCGGTTTCGGGCCGGGTCTCCAGCCCGCCGTTGGCCACCAGCAGGCTGCCATCGGCAGCCTGCAGCAAGGCGTGCGGGTCGCGCCCGCCGGTGGGCCAGGTGGCCTGCAGCGCCAGCGTGCGGGCATCGCGCACCCCCAGCAGGCCGGCGCCGCTGTCCAGGTCGGTTTCGGTGGTGTAGAGCCGCTGGCCATCGGCGCTGAGCAGCGCGTGGCCATTGAAGGCGCGGTCGGCGGCGGTCCAGTGCCAGCGCGGCGCCTGGCCGGCACCGGGCCAGTGCAGCAGCCAGTCGCCAGGCCGGCGTGCCACCACCAGCAGCCCGCCGCGGTGGTCCAGCGCGATGCCATGGGCGCGGGTCGGCAGGTCGATCGCCGCCTGCACCTGCAGCGTGTTGCCCACCCGCACCAGCCAGCCGGCCTGCCAACGCCCGCCCAGCGCCCAGGCGGCGGCCAGGCGGGTGGTGTCGGGCGCCGCTTGTGCCGCGGTCCACACCAGACCGGGGGCCGCCAGCAGCAGTTCGCGGCGCCGCATCAATCGCCGTCCGCGTCGGAGAAGCCCAGGCGCACGTCCAGTGCCGGCGCCACCTGCGCTTCGGCCAGGTGTTTCAGCGCGCCCAGCGTGCCGGCGGCGGCCAGCGCAGCCGCGCCCGGCTTCAGGCCCGACATCGCGGCATCGCTGCGCTGCACCGCCTGGCGCAACTGGTTGGCCACCGGGTTCAGGCCGCGGCCGCGCAGCCAGGTCTCCAGCGGCACGCCGCCCTGGCCGGGCACGGGCGGCACCTGGCCATCGAACACCGTAAGCGCGCGCAGGCCCTGCCAGCGTGCGGCCCAGGCGGCGGTGGTCTGGCCGCTGAGGGCGCGCGGCAGCTCGGCCGGGCGGCCGGCGCGCAGCGGTTTTTCGATGCCGGTCCAGCGCAGCCGCTCCAGCCCGCCGACCCACTGGTTGACCCATTCGGCCAGCGCCGCCGGGCCGTTGTCTTCGTCCCAGGCCTGGCGGGCGAGGGCGCCAAAGCCGGCCTCCAGGGCCAGCGCCTCGGCCACGATCTCCTGTGCCAGCGCCTGGGCAAACGCACAAGCGACGGGCTGGTGCGGGCCGGCCCAGAGCAGCCACTCCAGCGCCGGCAGGCCCTTGGCCGGCGTGCCGACCAGGGCCAGGTCCCAGCCCGGGCCCGCGGCCAGGGCGCGCTGGATCAGCGCCGGGCGTGTGGGCTGGAAGTCGATCGCACGCAAGGAACGCCGAGTGATCAGCGGCCCCACGGCGACGGCGCTCAGGCGCTCCCAGGCCAGCATGCAGCGCACCCAGGCCGGGCGCGCCGTGGCCATGGCCGGCGCACAGCCCCGGAGTGCTGCGGCCAGCGCCTGCGCGCTGCGCACGAGCTCCTGGGCCAGCGGCTGCAGCGTGTGGCCGTAGAGGCCCTGCAACAGATCAGCCGGGGTGTAGATCGGCACCGCCACACGGGCCCAGTCCTGTTGCGCGAAGGCGCGTGCGGCCAGCAGGCCGGCGAACGGTGACAACAAGCAGCTGCGGCGTTTCACAGCGACTCCACAAACGCCACCAGCGCGGCGCGTTCGGTCCGGTTCATCTTCAGCACCTCTTGTTTCGCGGCCTCGGCTTCACCCCCATGCCAGAGCACCGCCTCCAGCACGCCGTTGGCGCGCCCGTCGTGCAGCAGGCGCTGGTGGCCGTTCACGTCGCGCAGCAGGCCGATGCCCCACAGCGGCGGGGTCTTCCACTGCCGGCCGCTGGCCTGGAAGTCGGGCCGGCCGTCGGCCAGTGCATCGCCCATGTCGTGCAGCAGCAGGTCGGTGTACGGCCAGATGCGCTGGCCCACCAGCGCGCGGCTGCTCTGCTCCGGCAGCGGGGGCTCGCCGGTCAGGTAGCTGGGGCGGTGGCAGGTGCTGCACTGCGCCTGCGTGAACAGCCGTTCGCCGCGCTGCACGGCAGGCTCGTTGATGCGGCGGCGGGCCGGCGGCGCCAGCACGGCCTGGTAGAAGACCACGTCGGCCAGGGTCCTGGCGTCGATCTCGGGTGTCGCGCCGGCGAGCGCCGCCTTGGCGCGGCAGTCGGCCTGGGCGGCCGTGCAGGTGGGTTGCGGGAACAGTGGCGAGCTGATGCCGATGTCCCCCGCAAAAGCGCCCGCCGTCTGATGGGCCAGCGTGGCGACATTGGCCTTCCAGCCGAAGCGGCCCAGGGCCTCGCGGCCCAGTGCTGCATCCCACACGCGGTTGGGCTGGCCCTTCACCGGGCCGGCGGCCGCCGCCTGCTCGGCCGCGTTGCGCAGGATCTGTGCCTCGGGGATGGCCTCCAGCAGGCCGACGCCGATCAGCTGCGGGGCGATGCGCGGGCTCAGCATCACGCCGGGCGCCATCGGGCCGTAGCCCAGGTCCGTGAAGCCGTAGTGCGGCTGCTGCAGCGTGTAGCGCGTGCCGTCGGCCCAGCGGCCATGCCGCGGTGTCCAGCGCAGCGTGACGCGGCCTTCGGGTTTGACGCCGGCCACCGCGGCGTTGTTGAACTGCTCGCCGTACGTGGGCTCGGGCCGCACGCCGGCGTGCGGGTCGGCCGGGCCGGGCACCGACAACCTCAGCAACAGCGCCACTGGCGCTTCGTCGGTGGCGGCGGGTGGTGCGCCACGGCCATCCAGCGCATGGCAGCCACCGCAGGAGCGGGCGATGAAGTGCGGGCCGAGGCCGTCGCGCGCCGTGGTGGAGGCGGGCGCCTCGACCCAGTTGCGCTTGAAAAACGAGTTGCCGATCACGAAGCGGGTGCGTTGTGCCTCGGGCAGGTTGGCGGCCGGGAAGCTGAAGGCCTGCTGGCCACTGGCAAACACCGTGGTGGCGCCGCCGCTGAGGGCGGCATCGTCACCGGCCACCGCGGCACCGACCACCATCGCGGCCAGCAGCAGCGCTGGCCTCACGGCTGCACCAGCGTGAGTCTGGTGATGCCGATCACGGCCGCGGCAGCCACCAGGTCCTGGCTCTGCTGCGTCAGGCTGGCCACCGTGGCCTGGATGCGCTGGCGGCCCGGGGCATCGGCGCCGCCGACGATGGCGCGGTCGAAGGGCGCGGGAATCGCCTGCGCCGCTTGCACTGAACGGTTGATCTGCGCCGTGGTCTTGTGGGCCAGCGCCGGGTCCTTGGCGGCCACCAGGTCGCGCAGCGACGGGCCTTGCAGCACGCTGCCGTCGGCACGTGTGAGGCGGCCCAGCCAGACGTTTTCGATGCCCAGCGCGTTGCTCACCGCATCGCGGTGCGTGTTGTCGGAGAAACAGCTGTGTTCGTCTTCCTGGTCCTGGCTGGCCAGGGCCACCTCCAGGCGCTCGCCGGCCAGTTCGCCGCGGGAGAGTGAGCCCAGCCCGACCAGCATGCGACGCAGCGCCTCCTGGCCGAGCTTGTCAAAGCGCGCACGGTAGTTGGCCTTCTGCCCTGGTGCCCAGGCGCGCACCAGGCCGTTCAGGTCGTCGATCAGCAGCGCGGTGACCACCGTCAGGTACTGCCGGCGGCGGTCGGCGTGCGGGGCCTTGCCGTCCACGTAGTCTTCGAAGCTGCGGTCGCCGGGGCCGGTCTCGCTGCGGTCCACGCCCCAGAGCAGGTACTCGATCGCGTGCCAGCCGGTGGCGATGTTCTCCTCGCCACCCCGTTCGTTCTGCGCGGCGAGGTTCCGCTGGTTGATCACGAAGCTGCGCCGGGTGATCAGGCCCTCGGTGAAGCTTTCGTCCATCGGCCACGCGTTGAGCCGGCCTTCCGGGCCCTTGGCATCGTCGATCGGGCCGCCGTAGAAGCGGAAGGCCTCGGTCTGGCCGTAGAACTCCCGCGCCGCCAGCCAGGCCCGGCGGGCCGTGGCCAGGCCGTCCGCCGAAGGTGCCGCGGTGAAGGCGGTGATGGCCTGCTGCAGCTGCCGCGCGGCGGCCAGCGTGTCGCTGTAGCTGCCGTGCACCAGCGTGGCGTAGTGCGCGGCGACGGTGGCCGGTGTCGCAGCAGCCGCGGGTGTGGCCGCTGGCGCGGCAGCAGGCGTCTGGGCCGCGGCCCAGGGCGCCAGGCCGGCCGTCAAGGCCAGCGAAAACAACGAGGTCAGCAGGGGTCGGCGCATCGCGGTCACGGCAGTTTGTAAATGAGAATGAGTCGTACTATACAATGCGGAAATCAGCCAGCCACCGGCCCAGCCGGGCGCCAGCCAGGAACCCAAACCCCTGTTCTGGAGCCCGTCCGATGGCGAACCGCCAGCTTCGTCCGCGCCTGCCGCGCGGCCCTGTTCTGCACCCTTTGGCGCTGGCCGTGGCCAGCCTGTTGAGCACGCCTGTGCTGGCGCAGACGGTTGCCGTCAACAGCCCGGCCACCGCACCCAGCCTGCCCCCTGTGGTGGTCTCGGCCACCCGCACCGAAACCCCGGCCGACCAGGTCTCGGCCACCGTCACCGCCATCGGCGCGCAGGACATCCAGCGCAAGCAGGCGGCCGACGTGAAGGACCTGCTGAAGGACCAACCCGGCCTGTCGGTGCGCGCCTTGCCCAACCGCAGTTCGGCCGCGTTCTACGCCACCGGCCGCGGTGGCAACGAGGGCATCAACATCCGCGGCCTGGAGGGCAACCAGGTGCTGCTGCAGACCGACGGTGTGCGCCTGCCCATGGTCTACGCCAGCGGCCCGTACTTCGCCGGCCGTGCCGACACGGTGGAGATCGAGGCCTACAAGCAGGTGGAGATCCTGCGCGGCCCCTCGTCCACGGGCCATGGCAGCGACGGCCTGGCCGGCGCGGTGAGCTTCGTCACCAAGGACCCGGCCGACCTGCTGACGCTGGGCCAGCCCACGCAGGTGGCGGCCAAGTTCGGTTATGCCGGTGCCGACCGCTCGTGGCTGCTGTCGCCCTCGGTGGCACACCGCAGCGACAAGTTCGAGGCCTTGCTGCTGGCCGCGGTGCGCCGCGGCCACGCCACCCAAACCCTGGGCGACAACGACGCGCCCGACAACACCCGCACCACGCCGAACCCGCAGGAACGCCGCAGCGATTACGTGCTGGGCAAGCTCATTTTCAGGATCGACCCGCAGCAGCGTCTCAAGCTCAGCGCCGAACACCTGGACCGGCGTGTGGACACCGATGTCTACACACTCTTTGGCGACCCCAGCTACCCGACCACCACCGACGTGGACGCCCGCGAAGACATCACCCGTTCAATGGCCAAGGCCGAGTACAGCCTGACCGACCCCCGTGGCCGCTGGTTCCAGAAGTTCGACGCCAGCCTGTACCTGCAGGACGCGCTGAACCGCCAGTTCGGCTTCGAGGCCCGGACCAACACCAGCGCGTGGAACACCCGCGAGCGCGACACGCAGTACGGCGAAAAGACGGTGGGCGGCAGCCTGCAGGCCGAGAGCTGGCTGGGCGGCGACACGCACCGCCTGGTCTACGGGCTGGATTGGTCGCGGGCGGAGGTCCGCTCGCGGAAGGACGGCGGCAACTACCTCGACGGCACACTGGTGACCAGCGGCAGCAGCGCCTTCACCGTGAACCGCAGCTTCCCGAACACCGACTACACGCTGACCGGCCTGTTCGTGCAGGACCTCATCACGCTGGCGCCGAACCTGACGCTGACGCCCGGCCTGCGCTGGGACCGTTTCGAGCTCGCGCCCCAGGGCAACGACCCGCTCTACACCAACAGCCAGCCGCTGGTGACGCTGACGGACGATGAACTTTCGCCCAAGCTCGGCCTGCTGTGGCAGTGGCAGCCGATGTTGGGCTTCGTCGCGCAATACGCGCACGGCTTCCGCGCGCCGACACCGCCGCAGGTCAACGGCGGCGTGACCAACCTCACCGCGAGCCAGCCCTACCGCTCCATCGGCAACCCGGACCTGAAGCCCGAGACCAGCGACAGCTTCGAGCTCGGCCTGCGCGGCAGCAGCCAGCGCCTGCGCTACGCGGTGACGGTGTTCCGCTCGACCTACGACAACTTCATCGCCGAGAACACCGACGTCACCGCCACCACCGACGTGCCGCTGGAGGTGGGCATGCCGGCCGCCACGCGCACCTTCCAGTCGGTGAACCTGCGTGACGTGGTGATCAGCGGATTCGAGGCCAGCGTCACCTGGGTGCCGGTGAAGGCCTGGCAGCTGAGCGCTGCCTACGCACACGCCAGGGGCGACCAGGACGACGGTGCGGGCGAGGTCCCGCTGCGCAGCATCGACCCCGACAAACTGGTGCTCAGCACGCGCTGGGAGCCCGGCACCGGCTGGGGCGGCGAGGCCACGGCACGCCTGGTCAAGCGCAAGGCACGCAACCCCAGCACCACCGGCTACACACCGCCGGGTTACGGCGTGCTGGACCTGGCTGCATGGTGGGAGGTTCATCGCAACGTCAGCCTGAACCTGGCCCTGGGCAACGTCTTCAACAAGAAGTACACCGAGTGGGCCGACGTGCGCGACCTGGCGGCCACCAGCACCACCGTCGACGCCTACACCCAACCGGGCCGCCACCTGAGTGCCAGCGTGCAGGTGTTGTTCTGATGTGGCGGGCGCTGGTCGCGTGCGGACTGGCGCTGTGCAGCGCCGTGGCCTCGGCGGCCACGGTGTTGTTCGTCGCCGCCAGCCCGGTGGCGCCCGGCAAGTTCGGGCCGATCGACAACGCCGCGCGCGCCGCCGGCCTGCAGGTGCGGGTGCAGTTCATCGAGAAGCTGCCGGCGGAGGTCGGCCCTGGCTTGTGGGACGGTGCCGATCTGGTGGTCTTCGACGCACCGCGCGAGCACATCGAACAGGCCATGCGCCAGCGCCTGGCCGCTGCGCTGCCCGCGCTGGCGGACCGGCCGGCGGTCTGGATGGGCACCGCCAAGCCCCAGGCACAAGGCCTGCCCCCGGCACTGGCGCAACGGCTGCACGGCTACTACGTCAACGGCGGCGCGGCCAACGTGCGGCACTTCGTGCAGAGCCTGGTGGCGTGGGCGCAGCAGCGCGACTGGGCGGCGCTGCCGACACCGCTGGTGTTCCCGACCACCGGGCTCTACCACCCCGATCTGCCGGGGCTGGTGAAACCCGACCTGGCTTCGTACCTCGCGTGGAAAGGCGTGGACACCCAACAGCCGCCACCGATGGTGGCCCTGGTCTTCCACCAGCAGAGCATCGCGGCGGCGCAGACCGCGTTGATCGACCACCTGGTGCGCCGCATCGAAGCCGGCGGCGCTGTTGCGCTGCCGCTGTACCAGCCGGTGATGGACACCGCCTCGCTGAAACGCCTGCTGACGCTGGACGGGCGGGTGCTGGCCGATGTCATCGTCAACCTGCAGATCCTGCTGGACACCGAGGGCCGGCGCCAGGCCTTTGCAGACCTGGGCCGCCCGGTCATCCAGGCCATGGCCTACCGGCGCGGCGACGTCCAGGCCTGGCGCGACGACCCGCAGGGTGTGCCGGCGATGGACGTGCCGTTTTACCTGGCGCAGGCCGAGCAGGCCGGCATCGCCGACATCCAGATCGCCGCCGCCACACGCCGGGCCGACGACCAGCTGGAACCCATCGTGCCGCAGGCCGATGCGGTGGCCGCCAAGGCGCTGAACCTGGTCAAGCTGCGGCGCACGCCGCCGGCGGAAAAACGCATCGGCCTCCTGTTCTGGAACTACCCGAGCGGGGCGAAAAACCTGTCGGCCTCGTTCATGAACCTGCCGCGCAGCCTGGTGGCCACGCTGGGTGCGCTGCAGAGCGCGGGTTATGCCACCGAGGTGCCCGACGAAGCGCTGCTGACGCGCACGCTGCAGCGCCTGCTGGCGCCGGCCTACGCGGAGCCGCAAGACCGCGCGGTGCTCGAAGCGCTGCTGCGCGACGGCCTGGCCGCCCGCCTGCCGCTGCCCGACTACCGTGCGTGGCTGGACAGCCTGCCGGCCGCGCAGCGCAGTGCCTTGATCAAACGCTGGGGCGAACCCGAACGCTCCACGATGCTGCTGCGCCAGGGTGGCCAGGCCTTCTTCGTCGTGCCGCGCTGGCAGCTCGGCCACATCGTGCTGCTGCCACAGCCCTCGCGCGGTGAACGCGGCGAAGACAAGGAAAAAGCGCTCTACCACTCCAGCAGCGCACTGCCGCCGCACCACTACCTCGCGGCCTACCGCTGGCTGCACCAGCACGCCGATGCGCTGGTGCACTTCGGCACCCATGGCACGCAGGAATGGTTGCCCGGCAAGGAACGGGGCCTGGCCGTGACCGACTGGCCGATGCTGGCCGTGGGCGACCTGCCTGTGGCCTACCCCTACATCGTCGACAACATCGGCGAAGCGACACAGACCAAGCGCCGTGGCCGTGCCGTGGTGGTCAGCCACCAGACACCCCCGATGGTGCCGGCCGGCCTGCACGACCGCATCACGCGCATCCACGACCTGCTGCATCACTGGCTGGCGCAGGGCGAAGGCGGTGTGCGCACGCAGCTGCGCCTGCAGTTCCTGGACGCCGTGCGGGCTGAGAAGATCGACCGCGACATGGGCTGGGACACCGACCGCATCGAGCGCGAGTTCGAGCCCTTCGTCAGCGCCGTGCACGACCACCTGCACGAGCTGGCGTTGTCGGCCCAGCCGCTGGGCCTGCACACTTTCGGCCGCGGCAGTGGCGACCCCGGCCGCCTGGCCACCGTGCTGATGATGCTGGGCAAGGACTTCTGGGAAGGGGTGGCCGCTCCCGGCGAAGAAGCCGACGAGATGCTGATCGGCGACCACCGCCAGCTCACCGCGTCCAAACCCTACCGGCTGCTGCGGGCCTGGGTGGAGGAGGGTTCACCGGTGCCGGGCCTGACACCCGCGCTGCAGGAACGGCTGCAACAGGCCCGACGCTGGTACGAACAACTGGGCGCCGAAGGCGAGCTGCGGGGCCTGCTGGCCGTGCTGGCCGGTGAACACCTGCCCACCAGCTACGGGGGTGACCCGATCAAGAACCCGGAGTCGCTGCCCACCGGCCGCAACCTCTACGGTTTCGACCCGTCGCGGGTGCCCACGAAAGCCGCGTGGGAGGCTGGCCGGCAGGCGATGGACGAGCTGATCGCCACGCACCGGCAGCAGACCGGGCAGCCGCTGGCCAAGCTGACGCTGACGCTGTGGTCGGTGGAGACCATGCGCCACTTCGGCCTGCTGGAAGCGCAGGCGCTGTGGGCGTTGGGTGTGGAGCCGGTGTGGGACGCCGGTGGGCGTGTGACCGACGTGAAGCTGATCCCGCGTGCACAACTGGGCCGGCCGCGGGTGGACACCGTGCTGTCGGCCACCGGCCTGTACCGCGACCACTTTCCGAACGTGATGCGCCAGCTGGCCAAGGCGGCCCAACTGGCCGCCGAAGCCGACGAAGCCGACAACCCCGTGGCCGCCAACGCTCGCCGCATCGAAGCCGCGCTGCGGGCCAAGGGCACACCCGCCGACGCCGCGCGGCGGGCCGGCCAGACCCGCATCTTCTCGTCCGAGAGTGGCCAGTACGGCAGCGGCCTGGACGCTGCCGCCGTGGCCACCGACACCTGGCAGAACCAGGCCGAAGCCGACCGCAAGCTGGCGCAGCTGTACCTGCGCCGCATGCAGTTCGCCTACGGCCCGGACGAAGCCGAGTGGGGCCAGGACGCCGGCCGCGCCGCGGGTGTCAACCTGTACGCCGAACACCTGCGTGGCACGCAGGGCGCGGTGTTGGCGCGCACCAGCAACCTCTACGGCATGCTGACCACCGACGACCCCTTCCAGTACCTGGGCGGCATCGCACTGGCGGTGCGCCACCTGGACGGGCAGGCCCCGGCGCTTTACATCAGCAACCTGCGCGCGGGCGGCGCGGGCCGGGTGGAAGGTGCGGCCGGTTTCCTGGCCAAGGAACTGGCCACACGCAACTTCCACCCCGGTTACCTGCAAGGCCTGGTGGCCGAGGGTTATGCCGGCACGCTGCAGATGCTGGACGGCATCAACAACTTCGCCGGCTGGCAGGGCGTGGCGCGCGAGATCGTGCGCCACGACCAGTGGGACAGCTTCATGGACGTCTACGTGCGCGACCGCCACCAGCTGGGCCTGAAGCGCTGGTTCGAGGCGCAGAACCCGCATGCACTGGCGCAGATGATGGAGCGGATGCTGGAAGCCGCGCGCCAGGGCCAGTGGCAGGCCAGCCCCGAACGCGTGGCGGAGTTGAAGCAGCGTTACCGCGAACTGGCGCGCCGCTTCGATGTGAAGAGCGACAACACCACCTTCGAGGCCTTCGTTGGCCTGGGCTTCGGCCTGCGGGCCACGGCGCCGCTGCCCGCCGCGGCGGCCGCACCGGCCGAGCCCGCACCCACCCCGCCGCCGGTGGAAGGCCTGCTGCTGGAGCGCCAGCCCCCACCCCAACCTCTGGCCCCGTCACCGCTGGCGCTGCCGGCTTTATTGATGCTGCTGCTCGCCGGTGGTGCCGGCGCCTGGCGCGTGCGGCGCGTCTGAGTTCCTATCCTTGAAAGCCCCTTGATGTCGACCCTGATCGAAACCACGATGTACGAGCTGGCGCAGCTCTTCCTGCTGCCCACGCTGGCGCTGATCGCGCTGCTGTTTGTCTACGCCTTCTGGTGCCTGGGCCAGTTCGTGATGCTGGCCTCGCGGCGCCGCAACGGCGGGGGTCGGCCGCTGCTGGCCGCGCACCGCGCCACCAGCGGCGGTCTGAGCGACGACGAGCTCGACCTGCGCGCCCACCGCCTGCTGGAGGCACCGCGCATCGCCAGCCGCGTGACGCCGATGCTGGGCCTGGTGGCGACGATGATCCCCATGGGCCCGGCGCTGAAGGGCCTGTCCGACGGCAACCTGGCCCAGGTCTCGCAGAACCTGATGGTGGCGTTCTCGGCGGTGATCCTGGCGCTGATCGCGGCGTCCATCACCTTCTGGGTCGCCAACGTGCGCCGGCGCTGGCTGGCCGAGGAGATCGTGGCGGTGCAGCAGGAAAGGGGTGCCGCCTGATGGCCGTCAAGCTGCTGCATGAGGCCGAGAACGACGACCCGCTGCTCTCGGTCGTGAACCTGATCGACATCTTCCTGGTCATCATCGCCGCGCTGCTGATCACGGTGGCGCAGAACCCGATGCTGAACGCGTTCTCCCAGCAGGACGTGACGGTGATCACCGACCCCGGCAAACCGTCCATGGAGATGGTGGTCAAACAAGGCGAGAAGATCGAGCGCTACAAGGCCAGCGGCGCCATCGGTGCGGGCGATGGCGAGAAGGCCGGTGTGGCCTACCGCATGAAGGACGGGTCCATCGTCTACGTGCCGGAGGCGGGCGCCAGCGCAGATCAGTAAACCCGGCCCTTGCGGTACTGCGCGTGCTGGCGCCGCAGCGCCGAGGCGCCCAGTGCGGCGATGGACGCGCCGGCATGGGCATGCGTGATGGCCAGGCCCAGCGCGTCGGCCGCGTCCTTGCCCGGCAGGCCGGGCAGGGCCAGCAGGCGCTGCACCATGGCCTGCACCTGCTGCTTGCTGGCCAGGCCCTGGCCGACGATGGCCTTTTTCAGCTGCAGCGCGGTGTACTCCGCCACCGGCAGCGGCTGCACCCCCGACACCAGCGCCGCCAGCGCGGCACCGCGCGCCTGGCCCAGCAGCAGCGTGCTCTGCGGGTTGACGTTGACGAACACGA
>CAYTWU010000027.1:17949-20964 GCA_964442175.1 uncultured Rubrivivax sp. | reverse complement strand
GCCGTGGTGACCGTGGCCACCCTTCTTGATCTTCTTGACGATGATCGGCTGGAGCTTCTTGGCGTCGCCGGCCATGTCAGGCCTCCAGGCTCAAGGGCATGGTGAGCGAAGGACGCGCACCCGGCACCATCGGGCGTGGCAATACGCCGGTGATGGGCCGCGGCACCGGTGCGCCGGCGGGGCGCAGCGGCAGCGGGCGCTGGTTCGGCGAGCCGGTGACCATCACTTCTTGCCCTTCACATGGCCTTCCAGCTCGGTGAAGGTGGGGCGCTCGGTGGAGTACAGCACCTTGCGGCCGAACTCGATGGCCACCTGCGGCGCATAACCCTGCATGCTGGCCAGCAGCGTGGTCTTGATGCACTGCAGCTCCTTGCTGCCCTCTTCCACCTTCTGCTCCAGCAGGCCGGCCACCGGCTCGGCAAAGGCGTAGGCCAGCAGGATGCCGAGGAAGGTACCGACCAGGGCCGAGCCGATCATGCCGCCCAGCACCGCCGGTGGCTGGCCGACCGAGCCCATGGTCTTCACCACACCCAGCACGGCGGCCACGATGCCGAAGGCCGGCAGGCCGCCCGCGATGCGCTGGATCGCGGCCACCGGCGCGTGGGCCTCGTGGTGGTGGGTCTCGATCTCGCTGTCCATCAGCGATTCGATCTCGTGCGCGTTCAGGTTGCCCGACACCATCATGCGCAGGTAGTCGGTGATGAACTCGGTCACGTGGTGGTCGTTGCCCACCGCGGGGTACTTCTGGAACAGCGGCGAGCTGTGCGGGTCCTCGACGTCCTTTTCAATGGACATCAGGCCTTCCTTGCGCGCCTTCTGCAGGATGTCGTACATCAGCGCCAGCAGTTCCATGTAGCGCGCCTTGGTGTACTTGCTGCCCTTGAAGCAGGAGATCGCACCGGCGATGGTGGACTTGATCACCTTCATCTGGTTGTTCACCAGGAAGGCGCCCAGCGTGGCGCCGCCGATCATGGCCATTTCCCAAGGCAGCGCCTTGATGATGGGGCCCATGTTGCCGCCGTGGGCGATGAACACCCCGAACACGCAACCGAGCACGACGACCCAGCCGATGATGACGAACATGGTGCAGTGAGGTTGGTCTGGTTAGCCGTCGGCACCTGCCGCCGGTCATTCCCCAGGGATATCGGCGGCCCGGCCGACAGGTTGAGCCGGAATGCGCCAGGCCAGCACCGGCCGGCCGCCGGGCAACTCGGCGCGCAGATCGGGCGCGCGGCCCGGCACGCTGAACTCCAGGCTGACCAGCCAGCCACCGGGCAGCTCGTCACAGGCCTTGGCCCAGGCGCGGGCCATGCTCTCCGGCCGCTGGAACAGGTAGACCAGGGCCAGCCCGCGCCAGGCGCCAGCGGCCCACATGTCGCCGCGCCGCACCTGCGCCCAGGGGCAGCGCAGCCGGGTCAGCAGCGCCAGCGGCGCACTCCACTCGATGCCTTCGACGCGGGCCGCCGGCCAGGCGCTGCGCAGGGCACGCAGGCCGTCGCCCAGGCCGCAGCCGGCGTCCAGCACACGTGCGCTGCTTGGCAACGGCAACTGCGCGGCCAGGGCGTCCAGCGCGTGGGGCGGGGTGGGGAACAGCGGTGCGTCGCGCCAGGCGCGCAGCGGGTAGACCGCCAGCAGCAGCGCCAGCGGCAGCAGCCAGGCCCAGGCCGGCAGGCCGGCGCCCGCACCACTGGCGCCCAGGGAGAGCGGGAAACCACCGGCCACCCAGGCGCGCCGCCACACACCGGTCTGCCGCAACGCCAGCACCGTGCCGAGCAACGAGGCGAACACCGCCGCCGACACCGCCCCAGCCGGGCCGCGCAGCACCGTGAACAGCGCCCAGGCCAGCGCCCAGGCGGCCACGGCCGGCAAGGGCCAGCGCTGCCAGGGTGCCGCGGCGGGAGGGGGTGCAAACATCGGGGCAGTATCGGCCGCAGGCCCGGGCGGCCAGGGCCGGAACAGCGGCGGCAAAACCACCCTTCCCTGTCCCGCCAAGAAAAAAGGCGGGTCCCGGGGGACCCGCCTGAAAGGCACAACAGGTGTGCCAGGAGGAGACAAAGCAAGAAAGAAATCTTGCGCTGATGTCCAGGTCATCGGCCGCCGCCGGCCCGGACTGCAGCCGCTGAAGGCTGAAAACTCAGTGCGCGTGTGCAGGAATTTGCAGGGAACCGGCCTGTTTGCCCTTGCCGGCGCGTGCCGGCGGGTTGCACAGGCCACAGACGAAGTGGCGCGCGATCTCGTGCGGGTGGGTCACGAAGTGGCCGCCGCAGTGGCTGCAGGCCGTCATCGTCAGCATGCCGTTGTCGACGAACTTCACCAGGCGCCAGGCGCGGGTGACGCTGAGCTGCGGGTCCAGGCCCTGGGCCTGGATCTCTTCCAGGTACAGCTGGTAGGCCTTGATGACGGCGTCGATCTCGTCCATCTCGGACGACTTGTTCAGGTACTCGTGGATGTTCAGGAACAGGCTGGAGTGGATGTTGGGTTGCCAGGTCATGAACCAGTCGGTGGAAAACGGCAGCTGGCCCTTGCTCGGGCTCTTGCCCGCGACCTCCTTGTACAGGCGCAGCAGGCGCTCGTAGCTGAGGTCGGTTTCGCTCTCCAGCACCTGCAGGCGGGCGCCGAGGTGGATCAGCGTGACGGCGCGTTCGATCTGCTTGGCTTCCGTCAGGATGCTTTTGATGCGGGCCATGGTGTTGTTCCTCCGGTGGTTCTGGGCAATGCGAGGCTCAGGCCGCTTCCTGGTGGCGGCCTGCCATCAAGATCGACGCATGCAGGCGGCTCACGCCGTCGTTGGCCGAGGCCTTGCCGTGGCTGGTGAGCAGGCTCCAGACCAGGTCGTCGTCCATGCGGAAGCGGCACAGCAGGGTGTTGCTGGCGGCGATCTTCATCATCTGGGCCGGCGTCAGCGTGTCGATCAGCGCGGCGGTGTCGTCGTTCACGCCCAGGCGGTACAGGGCCTGTTCGCGGTCGGTGCGGATCAGGCTCTGGGCCAGCATCAGGTACGACAGGTTGGCTTCA
>CAYTWU010000027.1:0-17939 GCA_964442175.1 uncultured Rubrivivax sp. | reverse complement strand
CCGGCGCGCAGTTCGATGAGCATGTCTCCAAAAGTCATGGTGTCTCTCCGGTGGGGTCTGCGTTTCAGCGTGTAATGAACTGTAGGGACCGGAACAGCCGGGCAACATCAGCCCATTTCCGTCGCTGAAGTCCCGTTCCGTCTACCGGGCGTGTAGGAATTTGGCTGACACGGGCTGATCTGCCCGGGGGAACGGGTGCTGTTCCCGCAATGCGCGGGCTTCGTCCCCCCGCCCCGTGCCCTCCAGCACCAGCGCCAGGTTGAAGGCCGCCAGCCAGCTGCCGCGGCCGGGCACGGTCTCGGGCAGGTCGGGCCGTTCGCCCAGCGCCAGGCAGCGCGTCCAGGCGGCTTCGATCATCGGCAGCAGCACGTCCGCATGCTGCGGCTGGCTGGCGGCCAGGTCCAGCAGCAGATCGCCCAGCGCGAAGAAGAAGTCGGGCATGTCGGCGCAGCGGGCCTGGGCGGCGTCGGCCAGGTCCATGCCCTCGGCGTGGCGCTGCAGCTGCTTCAGCGCAAACAGCCGGCGCACCACGGCGTCGGGCCACCAGGGGGCGGGGGTGTCGGCCAGCGCCAGCGCGCGGGCCAGCGCGGCCTCGGCGTCGGTGTGTTCGTCGTAGCTGCCGGCGTCCTTGCCCAGCTGGTACCAGAGGTAGGCATCGTCCGGCTGCAGCGCCAGCGCCTGCTGCAGCAGCCGGCGGTTGCGGCCGCGCTTGGCGGCCAGGCGCTCGGGCAGGTAACCGTCGTGGCCGATCTGCACCGGCAGGCGCCGCACGGGCAAGCGGTGCGCCACCTGCTCGTGGATGCGGCCGGTGTAGCGCAGCGGGCCGGGAAACACGCGGCTCATCCAGCTGCGGCCGGCCTGCTCGCCCGGGCCCAGGTGCTCCTGGAACTGCAGCGCGCCCACAAACCCGGGCGGCTGGCTGCGCAAGGCGGCCAGGGCCTCGCCGCCGCTGAGCAGCCACTCGTCCGCGTCCAGCACCAGGTGCCAGCGGGCGGGGGCCAGGTCCAGCGCGGTGTTGCGGGCGGCGGCAAAGTCATCCGGCCAGGGCGCGTGCTGCACGCGCGCGCCGCAGGCGGCGGCCAGGGCCGGCGTGGCGTCGGTGGAGCCGGTGTCCAGCACCAGCATCTGGTCGACAAAGGGTGCCACGCTGCGCAGCAGGCGCTGGATGCGCGGCGCCTCGTCACGCGCGATGACGACCAGGGCGAGCGCAGGTTCGGCCAGCATGGGAGGCCCGTATGCTGCCTCCGGCGGCGCCGGTCTGCAGGGCCAAGAAAGGCGTGCAATCCGGCGCACATCGGCGCTTCAGTTGCAGGGCAGGCGCCCACACTGGCGGCACTTGTCTTGCCAGGACCTCCCCATGGACACCTTGATCGTCGGCGCCGGTTTTGCGGGTGCGACCACCGCGCGCAGCCTGGCCGAGGCCGGGCAGCGGGTGCTGGTGATCGACAAGCGCCCGCACATCGCCGGCAACGCCTACGACCACCTGGACGGCGGCGGCGTGCTGGTGCACGCCTACGGCCCGCACATCTTCCACACCAACAGCGAGCGTGTGTTCCAGTTCCTGTCGCGGTTCACGGCCTGGCGGGCCTATGAACACCGCGTGGTCGCCGTGCCCGATGCCCACACCGGCGTGGCCTACCCGATGCCGATCAACCGCACGACGATCAACCGGCTCTACGGCCTGAACCTGGACGAAGCCGGCGTGGCCGACTTGCTGGCCCGCATGCGCGAGCCGCGCGACACCATCCGCAGCTCGGAGGACGCCGTGCTCAACACCGTGGGCCGCGACCTGTGCGAGAAGTTCTTCCGCGGCTACACGCGCAAACAATGGGGGCTGGACCTGAGCGAGCTCGCCGGCAGCGTGGCCGCGCGCATCCCCGTGCGCACGAACGACGACGACCGCTACTTCAGCGACCGCTTCCAGGCCATGCCGGTGGACGGCTACACCGCGATGTTCCGCCGCCTGCTGGACCACCCGAACATCACGCTGCGCACCGGCACCGCGTACGAGGACGTGGGCGCGGGCGTCGACCGCCGCTGCACCGTGTTCACAGGCCCGATCGACGCCTACTACGGCCACCGCTTCGGCCGCCTGCCCTACCGCAGCCTGCGCTTCGAGCACATCCACCTGCCGCAGTGCAGCACGTTCCAGCCCGTGGGCACGGTGAACTACCCGAACGACCACGCCTACACGCGCACCACGGAATTCAAGCACCTCACCGGGCAGCCGCACCGCGGCACCTCGCTGGTGCGCGAGTACCCCACGGCGGAAGGCGAGCCCTACTACCCGATCCCGAACCCCGCCAACGAAGCGCTGTTCAAGCGCTACGAAGCCCTGGCCGAGGCCGAGACCGACGTGTTTTTCATCGGCCGCCTGGCCCAGTACCGCTACTACAACATGGACCAGGTGGTGGCGGCCGCACTCGCGCTCTCGCAGCGCCTGATCGAGTCGACACGCGGGGTCACGTTCGCATGAACCGCGACCTGCCCTTCACGCCCCCGCCCGCCCCCCGCACCACCCCACACAACACCCCCATGAGCCACACCTCCACAACCGACCGTGCCATCAGCGACGTCCGCCAGGCGGCCTTCGAGATCGGCGCCACCGACCAGAAGCAGGCCTGCCAGCTGCTGCGCGAGGCGCTGAAGCTGCAACCCGGCCACGCCGACCTGCTGGGCGACCTGGCGGTGCTGCACCTGCAGGCCGGGCGTCACGCGCAGTGCATCCAGGCCGCTGGCGAAGCTTTGGCCGCCAACCCCGCGCACGATGAAAGCGCCTACGCCATGGCGCTTGCGCTGGAGGCCAGCGGCCAGATCGACGCCGCACGCCAACGCTACGCCGAGCTGGCCGTGGGCGAACGTGCCCTCCGCTTCCAGGCCGCACAGCCGGCGCTGGCGGCGCAATGCCATGCCAAGCTGCTGCAGCTGGGGCCCGTCGCGCCGGTTGCCACGCCGATTGCCACGCCGGTCGCCACGCCGGTTGCCACGCCGGCCGCACCCGAACCGGCAGACGGTGTGCCGCCCACCGCGCCCGAAGGCGACGAGGTCGAAGTGCCGCGCATGGTGCGCCCGGGTGCGCTGGGCCGCCTGCTGAGCGAGACCCGGGGCATCCAGGCGCTGACGCTGGACTGCTTCGACACCATCCTGTGGCGCCACACCGATGTGCCCACCGACGTCTTCCACGAGATGCAGCAGCGCCCGGCCTTCCAGGCTGCCGGCATCGACGCCGCGCTGCGCGAGAAGTCCGAGCGCTACGCGCGCCAGCTGCAGCACGTGCGCACCGGGCGCCACGAGGTCACGCTGGCACAGATCTACCTGGCGGCACGCCCGGGCCTGAGCCCCGAGATGCTGCGCTGGCTGGCCGAAGATGAGCTGGCCGCCGAGATGCACGCCTGCCACGCCCACCCCGGCGCCGTGCAGCTGCTGCGCGACGCCAAGGCCCGCCGCCTGCCGGTGACCGTGGTCAGCGACACCTATTTCGACGCCACGCAGCTGCGCCGCCTGCTGGCCCACACCTTGCCCGCCGACGCCTATGCCGCCATCGGCGAGGTCATCTGCTCGGCCGACCACGGCCTGTGCAAATCACAAGGGTTGTTCAAGCTGGCCCGGCTGAACCAGGTGGCCAATGCCGTGCAGGTGCTGCACGTGGGCGACAACAAGGACGCCGACGTGCACGCGCCCAAGGCGCTGGGCATGTCGGCCACGCACCTGATGCACGAAAACGACCTGGGCCAGCAACGCCGGCGCCTGGGCGCGGCGGCGCTCAGCCTGCTGGACCCGAGTGCGCGCAGCAGCCGGGCCCTGCACATGCCTTACCGCGCCGTGCACGCCAGCCTGGGCAGCCAGAACCCCACGGCAGCCGCCGCCATCGGCCACGCTGCCCTGGGCCCGCTGATGCACGCCTTCGCCCGCTGGCTGGAGGAAGAAGCCACCCGCCTGGCCGCCACGCGCCCGCGCCTGAAGCTGGTCTTCCTGATGCGCGACGCGCACCTGCCCATGGCCAGCTACTGCGAGATGGGGGGCAGCCTGCCGGTGTATGCCGCGCAGATCAGCCGCTTCAGCGCCTACGCCGCGTCGTTCCGGCGGCAGGAGCATGTGGACCACTACCTCGCGCACTTCGGCCACAACCTGACGCTGGAGATGATCGCGCGCCAGCTGCTGCTGTCGCCCGAGCGCACCGAGCGCCTGCTGGCACAGGCCGAGGCCTCGAAGGCGCCGCTGATGCAGTTCATCGCCGCGGTGCGCCAGCCCGAGGTGCAGCGCGAGATCTTCGCCGCGTCGGCCCGCTACCGTGCCCAGCTGCAGCGCTACCTGGAGCGCCAGGTGCAGCTCGCCCCGGGCGACACGCTGATGCTGGTGGACCTGGGTTATGCCAGCACCATCCAGCGTGTGCTGGGCCCGGTGATCCGCGAGGCCTGGGGCGCCGAGTCGCTGGGCCGCTACCTGCTGGCCGTGGGCAGTGCCGACGAGCAACACCAGGGCCTGCTGGACCAGCGCTGGCTGGACGGGCGCGCACTCGGCACGCTGCAGCCCTACGTGGGCCTGCTCGAAACCCTGTGTGCGGTGGAGGGTGCGAGCGTGCTCAGCTACGACGACGACGGCCAGCCGGTCTACGAGACGGAGCAGATCGCGACGACCCAGAACAACGCCGTGTTCGAGATCCAGGCCGAGTGCCTGCGTTTCGTGCGTGATGCCGAGTCCTACTTCCGCGCCGCGCGCTACGAGCCGGGCACCGACACGCTGCGCGACGAAGCGCTGGCCAGCTTCGGCCGCATGCTGTTCTTCCCCACCGAGCAGGAGCTGGCACACCTGGGCAGCTTCCAGCTGGAGATCAACCTGGGCAGCGGCGTGGCCCGGCACCTGTTCGACCTGGACGCCGGCATGAAGGGCCTGCGCGAACAAGGCCTGTTCTATGTGGGCCAGACACAAAGCGGCAAGCGCATGGCCGTGCCGGCCGAGTTGCGTGCCGCCGGGCTGGAGCTTTCGCTGGCCCTGCTGGCGCAGACCCGCTTCGGCCTGGACCTGACCCGCAACGACTGGTCGACCCGCAGCGCACCCGTGAGCGTGATGCTCTCGCGTGACGAGCGCAGCGCCAACGTCACCATCGACGCCCAGCCCACACACGACGGCTACTTTGCCACCGTGATCCCGCTGCCCGAGAGCGATACCGACGTGGCCCTGGCCTTTGGCCTGGACCACAGCTGGCTGCAACTGCACAGCGTGCGCCTGGTGCCCTTGTCCGGCCGCCGCGTGGCGGACGGCGACGAGCTCGATGTGCGCGACCTGCTGGTGCCCAGCGGCGTGCACGACCATGGCCATGGCCTGCTGCAGTGCGAAGGCTCCGACGCGCTGATGCTGCTGCCCGCCGGCAGCTGGACCGGGGAGCGCCGCCTCGGCCTGCAGGTGGTGTTCCGCCCGATCGCGGCGCGCCCGGTCACAGCCGGCTGATCTGCACCGCATTCCGGGCCCGGCAGGGCCCATGACAAAGGGCCCCGCGGGGCCCTTGTTGTTTGGCAGTTGCCGCTGACCACCCGTGGCGGGCGCGGCCGGCCAGGGTCAGCCCGCGTCACTCCAACGGGCCAGGAAGCGGCCCACACGTTCGTCGAAACCATCGTCCAGCGGCCGCAGCAGCTGGCCCAGGTGCCGGGCCCAGCGCTCGGCGCTCGGGGCCACGGCATCGGGTGCGATGTCCAGCAGCAGCGTGTCGTACAGGAAGGCGATGTCGGTCTGCAGCTGCGCCCGGCGGGCCGGCCAGGCGGCGTGGTCCATCACGCTGTCCAGGAAGGCCTGGGCGCTGGGGAAGTCGCCATAAAGCGGCGGCGTGCCGGCGCGGTACAGCGGGCTGCGCGCCAGCAGGCCGAAGGGTTTGTGGCCCAGGCAGGCGACGTCGAACTGCAGCGTCGCTTGCGTGAACAGGCAGGCATCGGCCGCGTCGACGACGCTGCCGACGTTTTCCGCCACGCTGATCACGCGCGGGGAATCGCGCAGTGCCAGCGTGTTGCAGCGGGCGCGGTTGAAGGGGTGCTCCTGCACCAGCAGCCAGGCACCACGTGCCAGCAGGGCGTCGCTGACGGCGTCCAGCCGCGCCTGCAGCTGGCCCGCGGGCATGTCGTGCATCTGGGCCATGGGCCCGCTCTGCCACATGCCGAAGCTGGGCTCGCCGTGGCCGAAGAAGGCCACCACGGTGTCGCCGGCCGGGATGCCCAGGCGCTGCCGCAGCGCGGCACCGGTGATGGGCGGGTCGCCGGGGTAGCGCGCGAGGTCGGTGGCGGCCCGGGCGCGGGCCTGCAGGTGCTGCAGCGTCGCCGGGGATGGCGCCCAGCGGGCCCGCAGCTGTGCCAGGCTGAAGCTGAGGTTGGTTTCGCCCAGCGCGTTGTTCTCCAGCGTGTCGAACATCAGCGTGTGGCGCAGCCAGCCCCGTTCACCGGCCCAGAAGGGCACGTCGGCCGCGCGCGCCGATTGGCGCAGCACGCGGGTGACCGGGTTGACGCTTTGCCAGCCCAGCACCGCACTGGGCCTCAGGGTCTGCAGCAGGTCGTCGAAGAAGGCCTGCGCCTGGTGCCAGCCGGCCGCCGCCTGTTCGGCCGTGCAGCCGTACCAGCGCACCAGGTCGTCCACCAGGGCCGGTGGCACGGCCGGAGCCTGGCCATCCGCGAGCGGAAAGCGCTCGGCGAAGCTGTGCAGCTCGAACGGGATCTCCAGCACCTGCAGGGCCGGGTTGCTCAGCGGGGTCGTGCTGGCGATCACCAGCTGCATGCCCTGCGCACCCAGCTGCTCGTGCAGCTGGCCCCAGAACGTGGCGACGGCCGGATCGGCCTCTTCCGGCGTGCAATTGACCGCCAGGACCAGGCCCTGCACTGCCGCTGGCGCGGTCACCGAGGGCGTGACCTCAGACCGTGCTGCGGCAGCCGGCTTGGTGCCGGCCATGATCCACCACTCGGCATCGGGCGGGCGCTGCGTGTCCAGCGGCACGGCCTGCAAGGCGCGCGGCATGGCGGTCCACTGCTGGCGGCGGGCCTGGGCCTTGCAGCCGCTGGCGATCTGCTGGTGCAGCGCGCCGGGCCTGAAGTGGCGGCCGAACTGCTGGCGCAGCTTGTCCAGCGTGTACACATGCAGGTGGTGCGGGTTGGGGTCTTCGCCGCTCTCGTCGGACCAGTCGTTGGGCACGCTGACGATGATGCGGCCGCCCGGGCGCAGCAGGCGGTTGAACTGCGCCAGCAGGCCCTCGGGGTCGGCGATGTGTTCCAG
The DNA here is from genome assembly GCA_964442175.1 of uncultured Rubrivivax sp. Lineage (GTDB taxonomy): Bacteria > Pseudomonadota > Gammaproteobacteria > Burkholderiales > Burkholderiaceae_C > Rubrivivax. The sequence goes on along the minus strand of CAYTWU010000027.1, from coordinate 10,691 downwards.
CGTCTCGAAGGACACGATGACGTCGAAGCGGCGGTCGGCCAGGCGGGCCAGGTCCTGCGGCAACCAGGCCTTGTCGAAGCGCAAACGCGGCTCCACGGCGGCGAAGTTCATCTGCGCGTAGCGCACGGCGTAGTCGCTGCCGTCCACGCCCAGCACCGAGGCACAGCCGCTCAGGCGCGCCAGCAGGTGGCTGCCATACCCCAGGCCGCAGGCGGAGTCCAGCACGTGGTCGCCAGGGCGGATCAGGGCCGCGGCCAGCTGGTAACGGATGACGTGCGCGTCGGAGCGTTCGCCCACCTCGCGCAGCATGTCCATGTGCAGGTCGCGCTCTTCGCTGAGTGCACGCAGCGGGTAGGCCAGCACGGCGGCATCGGGCACACGTTCGAGCGCGATGACCACCGGGCCTTGTTCCTGGTGCAGGGCCTCGTAGTCCACCGCCTGGTAGTAGTGCGGGCTCTTGCGCAGGCCCATCGCGTAGGCCTCGGCCTCCACCGCGTGGCGCAGCGCGGCGGCACTGGCAACACCGGGCAGCAGCACCAGGGTGACACGCTGGGCACCGCTGTCGCACAGGCGCATGAAGAGCTGCTGCAAGGCCTGCGGGCCCGGGGCGCTGCCTCGGGCCAGCACCAGCACCTGTTGCCAGGCAGGGTCGGCGGCCGGCTCACCGGCCGCGGATGCAGACGCGGATGCAGACCCGGGACCGGCCCAGGGCGAGCTGGCCCGGACACGGGCTGCGGGGGCCAGCCTGGGCAGGCCGGCGCCCTGCTGCAGCGCGGCCTCGCCCCAGACCAGCAGATCGGCCTGCAGGTCCAGCGTGGTGTGCACGGCGTGTTCCACGGCCCGCGCCAGCTGCATGGCGTCGGCGTGCGACAGGGCCGCGCCGGAGCCGTCCATGCCGGGCACAGCCAGGGCTGCACGGGCTCCGGGGGGCGCAGAAGGCGCGCGCGAGGGGGGCGTGAGGATACTCATGCCCCCACTTTAGGCAGCGTCGCTGCGGCAAAAGGCTGGAACAGGCCAGTGAATCCCGTCCATTCGCGCACAGGCTTGCCGCGGGCGCATCGGCCGCAGGACCACGGTGCTGAAGGCCAGGTCCGAATCACGGGCCACTTCGAAGGACTGAAACAGCTGGCATGACCTACAACCCAGGGGTCTGCCGGTGCGGCCGTCACCACGTCACCACGTCACCACGTCACCACGATGGCTTGCACCACTTCCATTGATCGCCAGCGCCCGCTCGCACCATGCTTCACCTGTCATCACCCAACGCCCCGGGCGCGCCAGCGCAGCCCGTGCGGCGCGTGCTGGTCAACAGCTGGCCCAAGGCTGGCACCCATCTGCTGCTCGAACTGGCGCGACTGGCCATCGGCGACGGCGACTGGTACGCGGAGCGCGACATCAAGTACCCCGGCGGCGACGCCGACTTCGTCCGGCAGGCCGAGGAACGCGTGGCCCGGCACGCGGGCCGCTCGTTGGCGATCAAGGGGCACTTCGGGCGCACGCCCGGGATCGAGGCCTACCTCGCGGCGACGGGGTTTGCCCATCTGTTTGCCGTGCGGGACCCGCGCGAGGTGCTGTGCTCCACCTGGCGCTGGCTGCGCGACCTGCGCCCCGACTGGGCCATCAGCCGCCACCTGGCGCCCCTGGACCCGGCCACGCAGCTGGAGACCATCATCCGCGGCCTGCCCTTGTTGCCGCCCTTCGATGTCGATCGCGCCGTGCACTGGGAACGACCGCTGCCTGAACGTTATGCGGAGCTGAGCGGCTGGCTCGACTCACCGGATTGCGAAGTGCTGGCCTACGAGGACCTGGCGGGCATGCGCGGGGTCCCGGCGCAGTTCGCCGCGGTGGCGCGCGCACTGCACCGGATGGCGCTGCCCGCAGAGCACACCGACATCGCGCGGATCGCCGGGCTGATCTGCAACCCCTCGGCGGCCACGTTCCACACCGGGCCGGGGTCCGATTGGCAGACAGCCTTCTCCGATCACCATCGGCACCTGTTCGTCGAGTTGGGCGGCGAAGCGCTGGTCGAGCGCCTGGGCTACCCGCCCACCCTGCCCGGCCATCGGCGTCGGCCGCACGGCGCCACACGCCCGATGGCCCACACGGCGGCGGCCACGGCCATCGACCCCGGCGACGACCTGCGTGCCTTCGTCGATCAACTGGCACAGGGGTTTGACGTTCAGGCACTGCTGCAGCTCGAATTCCAGCCACTGCCTGAAGTCAGCATCACGGCACATGAGGCCGGCGCAGCGACGGCGCTCTGCGAGCGGATCGCGGTTCCGGGTGACTTTCCCCGCCTGCCACTGGCAGACCAGGCGAGCGACCTGGTGTTCAACCTCGGGTCGCTGGCGGTGATGGACGACTTCGAGCTCTCGGTCTGGCTGCCGGAAATCCGGCGCGTGACCCGCCACCACCTCTGGGTGGCCCTGGAAGCCACGCCAGGACGCAACCGCCGCTGGTGGGAGACGCAGTTCATCGCCGCCGGCTTCCGCAAACACGCGCTCAGCCAGCGTGTCGTCCCGTACGAACTGCTCAACGACGAAGGCAGCAGCCTGGTGCTGCTGTTCGAGCCCATGGCGGCCCGGGTGCTGCACGCGCACCCGCCAACCCCGCACGGCGCTGGAGCCGGCCTCGATGGGGACATGCTGCGCGAGGTTGGCCCGCACGCGGAGGCGCAGCTCGCGCGCTACACGCTGGCCCGGGACTTCCTGCGCCCGGGCCAGACGGTGCTGGATGTGGCCTGTGGCGCAGGCGGTGGCTGCGCCGTCCTGGCCACGGGCACCGGCGTGCAGCGTGTGATGGGGGTGGACCCCCGGGCACCCGCCATCCGCCGCGCGCAGGACCTCCATGGCACCACCAGGGCCGGGCTCGAGTTCCGGACCCGCAGCCCGGCGCAGCTGACCGGGGTGCCCGACGCGAGCGTGGATGTGGTGACCTGCTTCGACCCGCCGGAACCGCCAACCCTGCGCGCGGGCCTGCTGCAAGAGCTGGCCCGCGTCCTGAAACCTGGCGGCCTGTTCATCGGCTCGACCTCGGACGGCACCACCAGGCTGCCGCAGGGCCCGGGGCCGTGGCCGGCTCAGATCCCGCCGGGCTTCGAGCCGCGACGCCTCTACCGGCAGGATGGGGCGGGCCGCGCGCAAGGCGCGGCGCGGCGCGTGCTGCGTGTGGTGGACGGCGATTTCCCCGGCATCGAAGACCGCGGCGGCGCCGTGTGTTGGGTTGCGGTGGCGGCCAAACCCGTCAGCCACGCCGCGCAGACCGATCTGGCCAGCGCCGCAGCAGCATGACCCCCTTGCTCGTCCTGGGCGATTCTCATGGCGAAGTGTTCCGCCAGCCGCTGTTCGCGGCGCGGTTTCCGGACCACACCTGGGACTGTGTCATCGTGCCCGGGGCAACCGCCTCCGGCCTGGAGAACCCGAACAACTCGAAGACGCAGGCCTACCCGGCCTTCAAGCAAGCGCTGAGCGGCTCCAACGCACGCCGGGTCATCGTGTCCTTGGGTGAGGTCGACACCGGCTTCGTCATCTGGTACCGCGCCCGGAAGTACAAGGAGTCGGTGTTTGCGATGCTGGACCGCGCCGTCGACGCCTATGCACGCTTCCTGGCCGAGTTCGCCGCCGACCATGAGCTGCTGTGCGTCAGCACGCCGTTGCCGACCATCCGGGACGGCGCACCGTGGGGCGAGGTCGCCAACCTGCGCAAGGAAGTCGATGCCAGCCAGAGGGCCCGCACTGCGCTGACGCTCGAGTTCAACCGCCGCATGTGCCAGCGCGCGCTGGGACTGGGTGTGTCCTACCTGTCGCTGGACGGCCGCTCGCTCGGCGCTGACGGCCTGGTGCGGCCCGAGCTGATGCACGCCAACCCGAGCGATCACCACTACGCCCCGGACCGTTATGCCGAACTGATCGCCGCGGCGCTGCCCCCCTTCCTGATGCGCCCGCTGCGCAGCTGACAGCGGGGCCGGCCGGCCGGCCCGGCTGCTTCAATGCGGATTGGCCTTGGGGGACACGGCCACCCAGCGGACATCGGTCAAGGCGGTCATGTCGGTGGGCAGGTTCAAGCGCGTCGTGCCATCCATCTGCCACAGGATGTTCTTGCCACTGGTGGCATGGCGCCAGAAGATGTCGTTCCGGCCGTCGCCGTTGAAGTCACCCAGTCCGGCCACCTTGAAATTGAGGTCGGTGACGGCCTGCAGCGCGGTCGAGCTCCGGCGTGTCAGGCCATCCATCAGCCAGATCGAATTCCGCCCGTCGCTGGTGTTGCGCCAGAGGATGTCGGACTTGCCGTCGGCATCGAAGTCCGCCGCCCCGACGATCGCCCATCTCAGATCGGCCAGGGCCACGATGGCACCGTAAGTGGTCCGGGTCAGGCCGTCCATGAGCCAGAGCGTGTTGTTGCCGCTGCCCATGTGCCGCCAGAGGATGTCTGCCCGGCCATCGCCGTTGAAATCGGCCACGCCCACGACACGCCAGTTCAAGTCGGAAACAGCGGCCGTTTGACCGGACCCTGGCAGTTTGGTGAGGCCGTCCATCAGCCAGAGGGCGTTTGCGCCGGTGGCGGCATGGCGCCAGAGGATGTCGGCCTTGCCGTCACCGTTGAAATCGCCGACACCGGCGACCTGCCAGTTCAGATCCGCCAAGGTATCCAGCGAACCGGAGCTGCCCAGGCGGGCGACGCCGTCCATGAACCAGATGGCGTTGCGGCCATCCACGGCATGCCGCCAGAGCAGGTCCGCCTTGCCATCGTCGTTGAAGTCGCCACGGCCGACGAGGCGCCAGTTCAGGTCACTCGTCGCAGGCGCCGCGCCTGAACCGCTCAGACGCACGGTCGAGTCCATCAACCAGAGCGTGTTCGCGCCAGTGCCTGCGTTCCGCCACAGGATGTCGGCCCGGCCGTCCCCGTCGAAATCGTTGGCCGACTGGGTGCGATCGGTTGCCGCCAGCGGCAGGTTCACGGAGTCGATCCAGGCCGTGTCACTGCCAGCGCTGCCACTGCCGCTCTTTTCATACACCCAGCTCAGCGTGTGTTCGCCCGCCGAGACGGGGAAGCTGACCATGCCCCAGGCCACCTCGCCTGACCAACTGCCGTGGAGGTTGCCGTCGATGTAGAACTTCATCAGGTCCTGCCCGGCCTCGGAGGACACCCGCCGCGCGAAGCTGACGGTGCCGGCGCGAAAGTTGCCAGTGACCGAGACGCCGGCCTTTTGCCCGTGCGCGATGGTGGCCGCCTTGAGTGCGTGTGTCCCGACGTAGGGGCTCCCGGTGGTCGGTGCCCAGGGCGCATCGGACCCACTCGCCTGCACCCAGCCACCGGGCAGCAGGCCACCGGGCAGCATGTCCTCGCCGGTGCTGGCCACAAAACCAGCGCCCACGCTGCGCGCCACCGACATGGCCAGGGTGCAGCTCACCCCAGACCCGCTGCACGCGCCCGACCAGCCCGTGAACTGCGACCCCGGGCCATGCAGCGCCGTCAGCGTGACGCTGTCACCATTGGTGATGTCGGCCACGCAGGTGTTGCCGCAGTTCAGGCCGCCAGCGCTGCTGGTGACGGTGCCGGTGCCGCTGCCGGTCTTGCTGACCGTGAGCCGGTAGGTGGCCGGCGGCACGGCCAGCGACGCCTGCAGGTCCAGCCGCGGCTTGGCAATGCCGTTGCGGCTGTCGCTGAGGTTGGCCCCCAGCTTCAGCTTGGTGATGAGCTGGGCCACCGTGTCGTTCGGGTAGGTGGCCTTCAGCACTGCGGCGGCACCGGCCACGTGTGGCGTGGCCTGGGAGGTGCCCTGCATCGCGATGCCGGCGGCCGTGATCATGGAGCCCGGCGCCACCATCGTCAGGAAGCTGGCGCTGTTGGAGAAGCTGGTGACCTGGTTCACCTGGCCGCCGGCGTCGTAGAAGGCGCCGACCGACACCACGTTGGAATAAGCCGCCGGGCTGCCCATCGAGTTGGTGTAACCGTCGTTGCCCGAGGCGGCCACGACGACGATGCCGGCGGCCACGGCGTTGGCGATGGCGGTGCCCCAGGCGTCGGTCGGTGCCAGCGCGGCGTAGTAGCGCCCCCCGCCCAGGCTCATGTTGATGGCCGCGATGTTATAGGTGGCGCGGTTGCTGATGCACCAGTTGATGGCGTTGATGATGACGTTGCTGTAGGCCAGGCCGTTGCTCTCGAACACGTCCAGCGCCGCGATGCGGGCGCCCGGCGCCACGCCCAGCACGATGCCGGCGACGTTGGTGCCGTGGTAGTTGCCGCTGTCGCGCTGGCCGTCGGGCGTTGCAAACTCCTGCGCCACCGCCACCTTGCAGCTGCCGCCCGGTGCGCCGCAGCTGCCGAAGGCGGCGCGGGTGAAGTCCACACCGGTGTCCAGCACGGCCACCGTGGTGCCGGCGCCGGTGTGGCCCAGGGCCTGCATGGCCGGCTGGTTGATCAGCGGCAGGCTCTCGGCCAGCGTGGGCCGCACCTGCAGCACGGCGTCGATGGACTTGATGCGGCCCTGGCGCCGCAGGTTCTGCAGCGCACGGGCCGAGCGGATGCGTGCGTGCACGATGGGCAGGTTGTCGTAGTCGGCCAGCAGCTCCAGGTCGGGCTCGGACGCGGCGAGCAGCACGTCGTCCTTCAGCGCCGCCATCAGCTGGCGCCGGGTCTGCAGCACCCGGCGCTCGTGGTCACGGCCTTCGCGGCGGTCGACGCCCAAGGGGCCGACCATGCTGCGCAGCTGCTGCTGCTGCACCGTGTCGTCCATCACGATCAGCACATCCACCGGCTGGTGGCGTGCGGCCCGCTCCGCCACCGAGGCCGACACCCGCGCCTGGCCCGGCCCCGCCTGCAACGCACCAGCGGCACAGAGCATCACCAGGCCCGCCAGAAGGCGGCTCAGCAACGGCTTGGCGGCGGCGCGGGACATGGGCAACTCCACGGGCGGCGCCGGGGACCATTCCCCGGTTCACGTGGGTTGTCGGCAGCCGCGCTTACATCTTGAGGGGAAAACCGCTCAATTCAGGCTTTCGGCGGGCATGGCCTGCGGCCGGCCACCCGCCGCCCAATGCATGACCATGCGTTCCAGCGCCGCTGCAAACTCGGCGCTGAAGCGCTGGTTGTCGAACAGCGGCAGGTCGCGCCGGTTGTCCCAGAGGTGGTCGCGGATGTCGGTCAGGGCTTCACGGTCCTGCGCCAGGCGCACGGCCAGGGTCTCGTAGTCCGCCGCGTTGTCCACCGCCAGCTCGGGCAGGCCCACCGCGTTGAGCAGGCTGCCGGCCACGCGGGCCGAGAAGCTGCGGCCCGTCTGCGTCAGCACCGGCAGGCCCATCCACAGCGCATCGCTGCAGGTGGTGTGCGCGCCGTAGGGGAAGGTGTCCAGGAACAGGTCGGCCTGCGGCAGCCGCGCCAGGTGCTGGCTGGGCGTGACAAAGGGCGCAAAGACCACGCGCTCGGCGCCGATGCCACGCTCGGCCGCCCGGGCGTGCAGCGCGGCCTGGATCTCGGGTTGCGGCACCAGCAGCCACAGCACGCTGCCGGGCACCTGGTGCAGGATGCGGCACCAGCGGCTGAACACCTCCTCGGTGATCTTGTAGCTCTGGTTGAAGCAGGCATACACAAAGGCATCGTCCGGCAGGCCGCAATCGGCACGGTCGGGCGGCTCGGGGTGTTCACGCTGTTCGTCGGTGGGCTCGTAACACAGGGGCAGCTGCACCAGCTTCTCGCTGAAATCGTCCGCATGGGCCAGGGGTGTCAGCAGCGGGTCACCGATCAGGTAGTCGATGAAGTCGCTGCCGGTGGTGCTGGGGTAGGCCAGCCACAGGGCCTGCACCGGCGCCGGCCGCAGCGCAAACACCGACAGGCGGCTGCTCTGGGTGTAGCCGCTCATGTCCACCAGCAGCGCGATGCCGTCGGCGCGCACACGCGCGGCCTGCTCGGTGGTGTTCAGCGTGCTGCAGTCCACAAAGTGGTCCACCGCCGCCACCATGCGCGCGCGCAGCGCGGATCGGTCGTCCGGCCCGTGGGAATACAGCGTCAGCTCGAAACGGCTGCGGTCCAGGCGTTCCAGGGTCTGCACCAGCAACATGCTGGTGGCGTGGGTGCGGAAGTCGGCCGAGACAAAACCCACCCGGATGCGGCCCTGGGCCAGCACCTGGGCCACCAGCGGGTAACCGGCGGGGCCGGGATCGGGCGCCGTCCAATCGGCGTTGTCGCGCGCGGTGCGGGCGATGCGGGCGGCCTCCATGCGCGCCGCACGCAGGTGGAAGGCCGCGTCGTCGTCGATCGACAGCAGGCAGAAGGGGCTGAAGGCCGGCGTCTCGGCCCGGCCTTCCTGCAGCGCCAGGGCCTGCACCATGCGCTGGTGGTCCTCCGCACCCTGCGACCAGTCGCAGGACCAGGCGGCATAGTGCGCGGCGTAGACGGCGGCGCCAAAGGCCGCGGGGTCCAGCAGCGTGATGGTGCGGAAGCACTCGGCGGCCTCGGCAAAGCGCCGCAGGTTGGCCAGCGCAAAGCCCAGCTGCATGTAGGCCTCGGTGTCCGCCGGCCGCTGCTGTAGCACTTGTAGAAATGCGAGGGCGGCGTCCTGCCACTCGCGCAGTGCCATCAGCACCGAACCTTGCAGCAGCCAGTGCTGGGCATCGCGCGGGGTCTCGGGCGCCAGCGCCCGCAAGGCCTGCAGGGCTTCGGCATCGCGGTTGTTCAGCCGCAGCAGTTCGGCCAGCAGCTGGCAGGCCAGCGCGTTGGCCGGCTCGAGGGCAAATGCACGCCGCGCGCTGGCGATGGCGTCGTCGGTGCGGCGCAGCCGGCGCTCGGCGCCGCTGCGGTTGAGCCAGTAGAGCGCCACGCGGGGGGCCATCTGCGTGGCGCGCACCAGCAGCGGCAAGGCCTTGTCGTCCCGCCCGGCCTGGGCCAGCGCCACGCCCTGGCGCCAGGCCTGCTGCGCTGCGGCCGGGCCGGCACCCGCCACGGGCTGCTGGCCGGGTGCGGTGAAGCGCAGGCCTTGTGGTTGGGCAGAGAGGATCTGGGCGGTGGCGGGCATGGGGACTCCTGTGGCCGGCCGGGCAGGCGGGGCGACAGACATGGCAACACGCCGCCCGGACCGGCTGATCCGCACTCTAGGCACGCGGGTCGGCAGCAAACAGGAAAACAACAGGGCAAAACACGTGCAATCCGTCGCATCGCAACAGGCAGCTGCAATTGACAGCGCAGAAAAAAAGTTGATGCACCGGACTCAAGTTGTGATTGCCCGACACCGATACCAGCCTCAACGGGATCTGCAACAACGGGTTCCGTGGTCCGGTTGGCCGGCCGATGTCCGAGGGATGCAATAGATGGCACCCGAAGGCTTCACGGTTGACTAGCGCGGGCGGCATTGCAGGAAGCTCCGAATCCAATTCGGAAGGACCAGTGAAATCGTCGGCGCTATCGCCGGGAGTCTTGTGTTTAACGTTTAACTGGAGTGAAACATGGCCTCGACCATCAACACCAACATCGCCTCGATGAACGCGCAACGGAACCTGACCAGTTCGCAATCGTCGTTGGCGACTTCCATGCAGCGCCTGTCCTCAGGCCTGCGTGTCAACAGCGCCAAGGATGACGCTGCCGGCCTCGCCATTGCCGAACGCATGAACGCACAAGTGCGTGGCATGAACGTCGGCATGCGCAATGCCAACGACGGCATCTCGCTGGCGCAAACCGCTGAAGGCGCATTGGGCAAGGTCGGCGATTCGCTGCAGCGCATGCGTGAATTGGCGGTGCAGGCGCGCAATGCGACCAACTCCACCAGCGACAAGGATTCGCTGGACAAGGAGTTCGGTGAATTGGCCAAGGAAATTCAGCGCGTTCTGGGTGGCACCACCTTCAACGGCAAGAACATCCTGGGTTCCGACGCCGGCTCGCAGACCTTCCAGATCGGCGCCAACGTCACGACGAACGATTCGATCGACATCACGACGGTCGACATGGCGGGCGATTCTGCGATCACCACCGTGGCCGGCACCGACAACACCGGCGCCAGCCGTGCGACGATCGATTCGACCGCCAGCACCAGCGACATCGCCACCGTGATCACCAACATCGACGCGGCGATCAGCAAGGTCAACGGCGAGCGCGCCACGATGGGTGCTTCGCAGAGCCGCTTCGAGAGCGTGATCAGCAACCTGCAGATCTCGGTCGAGAACCAGTCCGCGGCCCGCAGCCGGATCATGGACGCCGACTTCGCGGCTGAAACCGCGAACCTGAGCCGTTCGCAGATCCTGCAGCAGGCCGGCAACGCGATGGTGGCCCAGGCCAACCAGCTGCCGCAGCAGGTGCTGTCGCTGCTGGGCTGAGCCGCCGCAACGAGACGCCGCCCACACGGGCGGCGTTTTTTTTGGCCTGAACCCTCAAGTCGTGGGATCAAGCGCCGATAGCCGGTCCAAGCATCGCCTGAAAAGGGGCGGTGCCAACCCGCTTATCGGAGGTTTGCCCCATGCCCCTGGTGATCAACACCAACATCGCGGCGCTGAATGCGCAGCGCAACCTCAGCGGCTCGCAGTCGTCGCTGAACACATCCATGCAGCGCCTGTCGTCGGGCCTGCGCGTCAACAGCGCGAAGGACGACGCCGCCGGGCTGGCCATCGCCGAGCGCATGAACGCGCAGGTGAAGGGCATGACCGTGTCCATCCGCAACGCCAACGACGGCATCTCGCTGGCCCAGACCGCCGAAGGCGCGCTGGGCA
>CAYTWU010000026.1:0-21708 GCA_964442175.1 uncultured Rubrivivax sp. | reverse complement strand
GATCTGGCCGTGGCGGATGCCGATGGCCTCGTGCACCACCTTCACCACCGGGGCCAGGCAGTTGGTGGTACAGCTGGCCGCCGTGACGATGCGGTGCACGGCCGGGTCGTAGAGGTGGTCGTTGACGCCGACCACGATGTTCAGCACCGCGCCCAGCTTCACCGGCGCGGCCACGATCACACGTTTGGCGCCACGGTCCAGGTGGCCTTGCAGGGTCTCGGGCGTCAGGAACTTGCCGGTGCATTCCAGCACCAGGTCCACGCCCAGGTCGCCCCAGGGGATCTGGGCGGCCGTGGCATGCGACGAGAACCCCAGGCGCTGGCCGTTGATGTGCACGGCCTCGTCGCCATCGGCCGTGATGTCGGCACGCCAGCGGCCCTGCACACTGTCGAACTGCAGCAGGTGGGCGGTGGCGGCCGCGCCGCCCTTGAGCTCGTTCAGGTGGACCACCTGCAGGCGGTGGCCCGCGCGCGGATCGTCCGCCGGCCGTTCCGCCGCGCCCATCGCTGCGCGCAGCGCCAGGCGGCCGATGCGCCCCATGCCGTTGATACCCACCTTCATGCCAGCCCTCTTGTATTTCCAGAATGATGGAAATGTAGAGGTCGATTGTGACGGCCGGGTGACAGGTGCCATGCGCCGCGCACCTCGGCTGGCGCCTCGCAGGCGGGTGCAGGGGCCCCGGGCGGCTCGGACTTCTCGGCCATCGCTTGGCACCGATGCCGAGCCCGGCGCTGGCGTTGTTCACACGGCCAACTGCAGGTGCTCCAGCAGCGACTGCACCGTGAGGATGCGAAAGCGCAAGCGCGGCCGTGCACCTGGGGCGGCCAACGACAGCAGATCGTCGTCGCCACTCACCAGCATGTCGGCATGGCCGGCTGCGGCCAGGTGCAGAAACGGCAGGTCCAACGGGTCACGGCACGCGGGCACATCGGGTGGTGGCTCGGGCAAGGTCACCACCTCGGCATGCGGCAGGTAGTCGGCGATCAACTCGCGCTGTTCGTCTGCGGACAGCTTGAACTTGGGGTAGGCCAACACCCGCATCAGCTCCTGCGCGGTGGCCGTGCACACGATCGGGCACAGCCTGCCCGCTTGCCAGGCCTTGCGCACGAGGCCGGTGGCGCCACCGCCAAACACCAGGGCCGACAAGACCACGTTGGTGTCCAGCACAACACGCGGCACCGTCGAGCGGTGGACTCGGCTCACCGTTTGCGAGCCCAGGCGACGGCTGCGTCGATGTCAGCCTCGGCGAGTTTCAGTTCAGCCAGCTTGGCACGCACCGCATCCCCCCGCTGGATGCGCACCGGGGTCAGCACGATGCGGCCGTCCGACACTTCCACATCGAAGTACTCGCTGGCCCCCACCGCTTGCGTGACGGCCTTGGGCAGCGTGAGCTGGTTCTTGGCGGTGATCTTGGCCAGCATGAATGATCCAGGAAAGTAAGGAACCCTTACTTTAGCAGTTGATGACGGGGCGTGACAGGTCGGACTGCATGAGCCGCCGAGGGGGCGCCGATGCCTGGCAAAGTGCCACAACGGCATACGGCCGATGGTGTGCTTAGCGGCCTTGCTGGGCGCCTTGGTTGGCATCGGCGGCGGGCCACGATGCCCCGGGCGAGCTGGCATGCCTGCGGCTCGTTGGCCGCATAAAACGCAGTTCGTGCGAGCGCTGTTCGATGAAGGGTTGCTGCTGCCGGGGATCTGAAGGTCTCGCCCGTCGATACAGGCTTCTCAAGGCGCCTTGGTGCGGCCTGGCCCTGCCTTCAGTGGCATTTAAGCCCGCTGGCATGCCGGCTCCTGGCGGAAGCGGTGTCTGCCGCATTCGAACTCTACACCATGTCATGGCGTGTCATAGGGGCCTGTTTTACCTATGAGATTCGGAAAATTTGGTTTCACAACATGTCACCGCTTATCATCACACCACCCTCTTTTTTGGCGGGTTAGATGGCGGGTTCTGGTGCCCGCAGTTTTCTGCGGGAGTTCGACGGAGACATGCCTAAAGCAGCAAAGGAACTGGGGGCCGGCGCGGTCAGTGCCTTGACCAAACCTGGCATGCACGCCGTCGGTCGCGTGCCCGGCCTACATCTGCAGGTTCTACCATCTGGAGGGCGGTCCTGGATACTTCGCGTGACGGTCGGGACCAAGCGCCGCGAGATCGGACTCGGGGGCTACCCGGCCGTGTCGTTGGCGCAGGCCCGAGAGAGAGCGCAGGACAAGCGATCAAGCATCGACAAGGGCATAGACCCCGTGGCCGAACGCAAGGCCGCCAAGAGCGCATTGCAGGCCGCGCAGGCGAGCGGAAAGACGTTCAAGGAATGCGCCGCCGCGTACATGGCCGCCCACGAGTCGGGGTGGAAGAACGTCAAGCACGGGCAGCAGTGGCGCAACACGCTGGAGACCTACGCTTACCCGGTTGTCGGGCACCTGATGGTGCGCGACGTGGCCCTGGCCCACGTGACGCGGATTCTTGAACCCATCTGGACCGAAAAGAACGAGACGGCGGTTCGCCTGCGTGGGCGCATCGAGCTCGTGCTCGACTGGGCTGCGGTGCGTGGCTACCGCGACAAGGACAACCCGGCGCGCTGGCGGGGGCATCTCGACAAGCTGCTACCGCGCCCATCCAAGGTCAACGCCCGGGAGCATCACAGCGCGCTGCCCGTCAATGACATGGTGTCGTTCATGGCCCGCCTGCGGGCATCCGATGGCATCGGCGCCCGGGCCTTGGAGTTCGCGATTCTCACGGCCGCGAGATCCGGGGAAGTTCGCGGCGCAGAGTGGTCTGAGATCGATCTAGAAGCGAAGGTGTGGACGGTTCCCGCCGCGCGAATGAAGGCGGGCAAGGAACACCGCGTGCCCCTCTCTGACGCTGCCGTCATGCTGCTTAAAGCGCTGCCGCGGATGGCGGGCACAGAGCTTGTGTTTCCGTCACCACGCGGGGGGACTCTCTCCGACATGACGCTGTCGGCGGTTCTGCGGCGCATGAGCGTCGCGGCCGTCCCCCACGGGTTCCGATCCACGTTCAGAGACTGGGTGTCGGAGTGCACGGCATACCCGAACCAAGCGGCCGAGATGGCACTCGCGCACGCTATCGGCGACAAGGTAGAGGCCGCCTATCGGCGTGGCGACCTGTTCGAAAAGCGCCGTCAGATGATGGCCGACTGGGCTGCATTCCTGACCGGCTAAATAGCTGGACCGACTGGACCCGACACGGAAGTTCTTAGAGCATCCCCTCATGTCACCACAAGACATGAGGAACCGCCCGACGGGTGCTGCCGCGCTAAATAAGCGCACCGGCAGGACATGTAGCCGGGCTTCGCAGAGCATCCCCTCATGTCACCGCACCACATGAGGAATCAGCCGATGTCCACGCCCCTGCAGCTACCCGCGACCGGGTACATCCGCCAGAACATCCTGATCGGTGAGAGCTCTGTCTCCGAAGAGCAAGCCGAGAACAACGCCGCCGCCGGCCGCTCGCCGCGACGGCCGCGCCCGGGTCGGCCGCCCATCGTGCCGTTCAGCAGCGCGACCCTTTGGCGCAAGGTCAGGGCGGGGGAGTTCCCTGCGCCGGTCAAGCTCTCCGACCGGGTCACGGCCTGGCGCTGCGAGGACGTGGCCGCGTGGATCAAGGCGCAAGGCAACAAGCCGCGCCGCTGATGACCCCCGCCGACACACCGGCCCCGCAGCCTGCGCGCGCGCTGGCCGAGTCCATGGGCTACGTTCTGGCTGACGACGTGGCCGCGCTGGCGGGCGTGAAGCTGGGCACGCTGGCCACATGGGCGAGACACGGAGAGGGCCCGCCGTTCGTCATGTTCGGCCGCCGCCGGCTGTACCCGCGCGAAGGGCTGCGCCGGCATCTCGCCAGCATCGACTGACAGTCAATCTAGGCCCGGCGCCGCGCGCCTTCAATCGAATCTCGACGCATGGCGCGGCTGTGTGTCTATTGAAGACAACGATATGCCTCAAGCCCCCGACAAGATCCTGTCCCCCGTCGCCATCGTCCTAAGGCTTGCTTACGCCGTCCACGTGAGCAGCGGGAAGTTGAGCAGACCGCAAGCAGCGTTTGCGGAAGTCATCGACCGTTTGGAGCAAGACCCGCCTGATATCAGAGGCGCGTTGACCGCCGCTTCCGACGGCGCCCAATGCGGCCACTTTGTCGATGCATGGGATGCACCGCCGGATGTTGTTTGGTGTGCCGCCATCGTCGAGATTCTTCGGCCGGCGCTAACTCGGGAGCATGCGTCCCCGGTCCTTGCCAGCATCGACTGACCCAAAGAAAAAGGCCCGCCACTGAGGACGGGCCAAACAAACTAGCCATGCAATTCTACAAAGCCCCGGGGGGTGCATTGCAATGAGCGCACTTGCACCCCTGGCCGCCTGGCGGCAGTTCATCGTTTGCAAGCTGGTGCCGTTACCCGATGGGCGAACCGACAAGATCCCGTGTGACTACAGGGACGGCCGCACGGGCATCGACGCCCACGACCCGCAGCATTGGACCGACTGGCAGACCGCAGACGCGGTAGCCAAGCTCTGGGGCGAGTCGTTCCGAGTCGGGTTCGTTTTGAGCCAGTCGCAGGCGCCCGTGTGGGTGCTGGACATCGACGGCGCCCTGACGCCCCAAGGCACTTGGTCAACGCTGGCACAGCAGCTGATTGCAGCGCTGCCCGGCACGGCCGTAGAAGTCTCGCAGTCTGGCCGCGGGCTGCACATATGGGGTCAGGGCCCAGTGCCCGAGCACGCGAAGAAAAACACGGCGCTAAAAATCGAACTCTATTCGGATCGTCGGTTCGTAGCCTTAGGCCGCTGGTGGGAAGCCACGGGCGACATGACGCAGCCGTGCCCGCACATCGCCGCTGTGGCCGCCGCCTACTTCCCCCCGCGCGCTGCTGGTGGCGAGATCCCCGACGAAGGCCCACGCGCCGACTGGCGGGGGCCTGCTGACGATCAAGAGATCATCCGCCGCGCACGCCGCTCGCAATCGACGGCCGGCGTGTTTGGCGGCAAGCGCGCATCGTTTGAAGACCTATGGACCGGCAACGTCGAAGCGCTGGCCCGGGCCTATCCGGCCGACGCCAGCAGCACGGAACCCTATGACCGCAGCAGCGCCGACGCGGCCCTGGCGCAGCACCTGGCGTTTTGGGTAGGCTGTGACATCGCCCGCGTTGAACGACTCATGCGTCAGTCGGCGCTGGTGCGCGACAAGTGGGAGCGCGACGATTACCTCGTTGACCGCACGATTAGAGGCGCCTGCGCGCGTCAGGTTGACGTGCTGAAGGACAAAGAGCCCCCCGCGCTGCCCGCCGTGCTGCCCGCCGTGCTGCCCTCGGAGCGCGCGCCCGGCACGCTGCTGGCGGAAGACCCTGTCAACACTGCCCGCGCGATGGTGGCGGCCCGCTACAGCCACGCAGAGGGCCGAACGTTGAACGCGTGGGGCGGAGCTTTCTACCGCTGGGACGGCGCCGCGTGGGTGGAGCGCTCGCCCGACGATATGCGGGCGGAGACGTACCGATTCCTTGAGGACTCCGCGCTACTGTTCAAGCCGAACCAATCGAAGGTTGCAAACGCCATCGACGCGTTGAAGGCCGTCACGCATGTGGACTCTCGCAGCGCGCCGCCTTGCTGGCGCACAGAGCCGGAGCCGGCCCCCGCCGCGGAGATCATCGCGTGTGCCAATGGGCTGTTGCACTTGCCGACCATGCGCCTGCTGTCGCCGACGCCCGCGTTCTTCAACTTGAACGCAGTTCCATTCCCCTATCAAGCCGGAGCGCCTGCGCCGGCCCGCTGGCTGGCGTTCCTGGCCCAAGTGTTCCCGGGCGACGCCGCAGCCGTGGCCACGCTGCAGGAGGTTTTCGGCTACCTGCTGACCGCCGACACGTCGCAGCAGAAGATTTTTCTTGTGGTCGGCCCCAAGCGCTCAGGCAAAGGGACGATTGCCCGCGTGCTAACCGAGATGCTAGGGCCCGACAACGTCGCAGGGCCGACGCTGGCCAGCCTGGCCAAAGACTTTGGACTCGCGCCGCTGGTGGGCAAGCTGGCCGCCATCGTGTCGGACGCCCGCCTGAGTGGCCGCACGGATCAGAAGGACGTGGCCGAGAACCTGCTGAGGATCAGCGGGGAAGACCGCGTCGAGATCAACCGCAAGTTTCTCGCCCCCGTCGTCATGCGGCTGGGCGTGCGGTTCCTGCTGCTCACCAACGAACTGCCGAAGATCGCCGACGCGTCAGGGGCCATGGCGTCGCGGTTCCTGCTGCTGACCATGCGCGAGTCGTTCCTCGGACGTGAAGACCCCGCACTTACCGCCAAGCTGCTGGAGGAACTGCCCGCCATCTTGAACTGGGCCATTGAAGGCTGGCACCGGTTGCGGGCCCGGGGCTACTTTGTGCAACCGGAGTCATCCGCGGAAGCATCGCGCGAGCTCGCCGACCTGGGGTCGCCCGTGTCCACGTTCGTGCGCGAGTGCTGTCTCCGCTCGCCCTTGGCGGAAGTGGATGTCGAGGCCCTCTATCGAGCGTGGTGCATGTGGTCGGCGCGCCAAGGGGTCAACCACACCGGCAGCCAACAGACCTTTGGCCGCGACCTGCGCGCCGCGTTCCCCGAGATCACGACCACGCGGCCCCGTGTCGAGGGCGAGCGTGTGCGGGCCTATCGAGGCGTCACGCTGCGCCCGGCCTGATTTGGTCCGCAGTGGTCCGCGGTCCAATGCATTGCAGGCAACTTTGAGTGAACCCTAAAAATATGGGCCAAATAGGGAACAGAGGGAAAAGTATGTGCAATGGGGTGGACCGCGGACCACTGCGGACCATGACGCCCTAGCATCACCTGGGGAAAGTCCGGGGCCTGTCTACGTTTTAGCGAAATTTCGTCTGCTTGAATTGGTCTGCGCCTGATTTGGGCGATCAACCGGAAGCCGACTATGAGCAAAGCCGCCCCCCTATGGATGCCCACCAAACCGAACGCGCCCGGCATCTACCCCGCATCGACCGAGCGCAATGCGCAGGCCCGCCGCTACTTCAACGGCCGGCGCTGGTCTGCCCCATGGTTCGAGGGCGACCCCAAAGACATCGCAGAGCGTGCCCAGCGCACACCGGCCCGCCTGGAGCGTGGTCTCCGCGTCGAGTGGGCCAGCGATGCGCAAGCCTGAAGCCGGACCCCTCTGGCGAGGGGTACGCCTGGCAGCGCCACGAGTGCAGCGATGCGTGAAGCCACGCCAGCGCCAGCGCGCACGCCCGGGCCTATGGCACCGCCCGCCCTCACTGTGGCCGCCCAGCGCATGACCTGAGCCAGCGCCACGCCCACCCCCAACGCCCGCAGTCGGCACACGCCCTGCGGGCGTTTCTACGTGCACAGACCGGCGCAGCTACAGGGGCGCGGAGATCGGGGCGCGTGCGGGCTGCAGGGGCTGCGCGTGGGTCATCGGCGAGCCCGGGCGGCCGAGCGGGCGACGCTAAAAGATCAAGGTTTAAGGCACGGCGGGGCCCCTGAATAGCAAGTCTGCGCGGGGGAACAAAGAGGCCCAATGATCAGGAGTTTTTCGCATTGCAAAACTTGAACTAGTGCGAGATGCACCAGTATCACGACGCTAAATAAGCGAACCGGCAGGACACGCGGGACGTATTGAACGAGACTAAATAAGTGGACCGGCTGGACTCGCGAAACGGGCGCAGCCACAGTAGCAAAACGCACGGGCAGGACGGCAATTGAGTCTTGACCTAACGTTAACTCTCGCATCAATTGGAGGCCCAAATGCACCCCCTGCAATCTGACCCGCACGCGTGGGCGCCGCTGCCCGCCGCAGCGCGCGAACGTGGTTTGAAGCGCACTCTCCTACTCAACGAGATGCAGGCCCGGCAAGCCCGAATCGTGCGGCTGGGCCAGCGTGGGCTGATCCACCTGTCCCGTGAAGACCTGGCCGCATTCGACCGCGACTTGCAGGCGCAGGCCGCGAACGGGGGCCAGCGATGACCACCGCCACACGCGCCGACCTGAAGCGGCTATTCGTGGACCTCGCCCAGCTGCCCGCCAGTTTCATCGACCGGGGCGAGGCAATCGGCATCTCCCTGGAACACGCACGCACCGTGCACTCCGCAGCCGTCCGGGCCCAGTTCGGCGACCGTGTGGCCGCCGCCAGCGCCGCACTGGACGCGGCCGGGTGGAACGCAATCCGAGCGCATGCCTACGGGAGCCCCAAGTGAGCACAACCGACAAGACCGACACGACCGCCGCACCCCTTGCGCCGACCTGGCGCGACCGCGCCGAAGCTGAACGCAAAGCCACCGCGCAAGCCCGCGCAGGCGAGCGCTCCTATCCGGCCGGCGCCGCTGGCTACGGCAAGACACGGCCCGGCGTGGATCTCGGCAAGTTGACTCGCATTGAACTGCAGGCAGTCGCCGCCCGCGGTCGCGCCCGAGCGCTTGACGAGGAGGCGGTCATCTACCGGCAGGAGGCTCAAGCGCACGCTATCGCAGCGTTTGCTCACAGTCTGTACACACCAGCAAGTGAGCGCTTCGACCTGGCGAGTATCCGGCCGTTCCTGGAAGACCCGGCATGGCCCGAGCGGAAGCTCCTCGCCGAGAACATCAGCGTGGGCGACCTGCGCCTGGCCGTGCGCGAGTACGAGCTCGCCGCCGCAATGGCCGCCGCTGCCAATGAGGCCGCCAAGGAAGCCGCGAACTTGAAGCAGCTGCTCGCAAACCTGAAGCAATACGCCGAACCGTCCCCGTCCGGACTGATCCCGAGCGCCGGCTCGCGCCTGGCGGTCTGAGCGCACCCCACGAGAACGAGTTGAACATGAACACCCCAGACCGTGACTATTCCGCCGACGTGGCCGCTGTGCGCGTCGAGATCGCCGAAATCGGCGCCAGCATCAAGACGTTGCAACGCGTCGCGGCGAACCTCGACGAAGCCCGGAACCGCGCCGCCGCCTTCGCCGCTGCAGCGCATGCCAAAGGTGCCGAATGGGTCCGACGAGCCGGGCGGGCCGCAGCGATCGGGCAGGACATCGGCGACGTGTTCCGCACGCATGAGCGCGTCACAGGCCCCGAACTCGTCAAGCGCGCGGGACCGTCCACCGGGAGCGGCGGAGACTCCGGCGACCTGTTCCACCTGCCCACGCAATGGGCCCGTGTGGACCTGGCCCCGTGGCTGGCCGTGCTCATGGGGGCCGACACGTTCGCCGAACTGATTTGCGCGAACGTCGGCGACTATGCCAAGCCCGGGCCGAACGCTGCAGCGCGCGCCGCTGAGATCGCCGAATTGCAGCGCTTGCTGCTGGACGCCGAACGTCGCGAGGAAGCGTTGATTGTCGAGAGCGAGGCCACCCGCTCGCCCATCCTGCGCCGTGCCGATGCGCGCCCTGAGATTGTGTTGGGGGCCTGACTGTGGACGACACGCCAGCACCGGCACCGGCGGCAGACGAAACCCCCGCAGACGCGCCGAAGAAGCCCGGGTTCCAGTTCAAGACATACAAGGCGCTGTTTCACCTTTCAGGACCCGCCGGCCCTGGCCTGAATCGACTCGTGTGCGTCGCGGTGCAACTTGGCGCCGAGGTTCGCAGGACTGGCGAGAACCTGTATAGCCTGTCGGGCGGAAGCCACGCATTGGTGACCTACGCCGACTGGATCAATGCCGGCGAGTCGGGCCACAAGTGCGTCATTGATGCGCCGACGGGCGTCGCGTTCGGCATCGAGTACGCGAACCCCCCGCGGGCTGTTCGCCGCGTCGCAATTGGCGGCGATGGGTCTGCCCATCACTATGTCCGGCACGCGATCGACAACGGACTTACGGCTACGGCTGGACCGAGTGCCTTTCGGTACTACGTCGAGGGCACTACGACGCAGGTGATCCGATGGCTCATGGCTGCGCTAAAGAAGAAGCGCGAGGAAGTGCTGGCAATGTTGCAAATTGACGAAGCCACGGTTACGGCAGAGGACCGCGTCGCACTGGACCCGCATGCGGTGCGCGTCGAGTTGCCCACCCGCGTCACGACGAGCGACATCAAACACGACCAGCAAGGGCGCGTTGTGTCGGTTACGCAGATCGAAAAGTCGGAAGGCTGACGCACCATGGCCACCAATCGGAGGGACGTTACTCTCGGTGTGAACATCGAGAGCACCGGAGAGGCAGCGCTTACCGGCATCGCCCGTGACTTGCGCGATATTGGCAAGTCAGCCGGCAGCAGCCAAGGGCACGTTGACAGCCTGGCCGCCGAACTGGACCAGCTGACCGCCGCGACGAAGGCCGCCCGCGAAGCCGAACGCACGCAGGCCGCAGCGCAGGCCGCCACGCGCCGCGAACTCGACGCCCAGCGCGACGCCCTGGCCCGCATGCGAGCGGAGGCCGACAAAGCCACACGGTCAACCGCTGAGTTTCAAGCCGCGGAACGAGCCGCCCGCGTTGCGGTCATCGAAAAGCGCGCAGCGCTGCGCGATCAAACCGCAGCGTTGACGACCGCCGCCACGAGCACACGCAGCGCCGCCGCAGCGGAGGCCGAACACGTCGCGGCCATCCAGCGCACCGCCGCCGCAGCGCGCGCCAGCGCAGCCACGCAAGCCACCGCGGGCGCTACCGCGAAGGGGGCCGTAGAAGGCCTGACAGACACGTATCGTCGCCTGCAGACCGTGGCCGCCCTGGCAATCGGCGGAGGCGTGTTTACCTCGCTCATCCGCGACGTGGCCACGACCGCTGACGAGTACAACAACCTCGCAGCGCGCATCAAGATCGCAACCGGCGAGGGCGATGCGTTCGAGTCGGCAATGTCCGGCGTGGTGGGTGTGGCCGAACGTACATCGGCCGCGCTGGACACGACCGCGACCCTGTTTACCCGCATCACCCAAGCCGGCCGGGAGTTGAACCTCTCGCAACGCGACGCCCTGGCACTGACGGAGACCATCAATCAAGCCGTGGCCCTCGGGGGCCAATCGGCCGAGTCGTCAAACGCCGCCATCGTGCAGTTGATTCAGGGTCTGCAATCGGGCGTGGTGCGTGGTGAAGAGTTCAATTCGATCATGGAGCAAGCGCCGCGCCTGGCGCTGGCCCTGGCCGATGGGCTGGGGGTCGGCACCGGCGCGCTACGCCAGATGGCCGCGCAAGGTCAGCTGACATCGCAGACCGTCATTGCAGCACTGTCGGGCCAGTCGCAGGCCGTGGCCGCAGAGTTCGAGAAACTGCCCCCGACTGTCGGCCGCGCGCTGCAAAACCTGTCCACCGCCTGGACCCGCTACGTAGGGGAAGCCGACGCCGCGACCGGCGCGAGCGCGACCGCCGCCGCTGCAATCGAAGGGCTTGCTCGCAACCTCGACACACTGGGCGCGCTGCTGTTTTCCGCCGGTAAGGCCGCCGCCGCCTGGCAGGCTTTGAAGCTGGCTCAGACGATGCTGGGCATCGCCACGGCAACCCGGGCCGCAACCGTTGAAACCGTGGCGCTGGCCACGGCCCAGACCGCCGCCGGCACCGCCGCTGCGGGCGCTGCAGCATCGGCCGGCAGGTTCGCCGCGATCCTCGGAGGATTCAAAGTCGCCGCGCTGCTGGCGATCATCACGAGCTTCCGGGAACTGGGCACGTGGATAGGCGAAGGCATCGCCAAGCTGGCCGGCTATGACGACAAGCTGAAAGAGACCGAGGAAGAGCTCGCCGCAAACGACCGGGCCGCCCGTGCCATGGCCGCCAGCGTCGCCGCGCTGGCCCAAGAGTCGGCCAAAGCTGCAGAGGAAGCCGCAGGCCTCACGACCGAGTCCCGGCGCCTGCTGGGCGAGTTCGACCAAGCCCGCGCAAAGGCTGACTCTGTGGCCGACGCACTGGGCAAGGTGCAAAAGGCCCTGGACCTGTCGGATCTCTCCGGCATCACTGCGGCCGGCGCTGCACTCGACGTGCTGGCGCAGCGTGGCGCCATCACCGGGGCCCAGTTGCGCGACACGCTGGCCGGCGCGCTGAAGGACGTAGACCTCGGGGTGTTCGAGGCGCAGGCCCGCGCTGCGTTCGATTCGAGCACCCAAGGTGCCCGCCGCCTGGCCGCTGCACTCGACGCCCTGGCCGATGAATCGTTGCGCCGCGCCGGCACGAGCGTTCGAGAGCTCGAAACCGGGTTCACAGAGGCCGCGTCGAGTGCAATCAACGACGTGGATGCGCTGGCCACGTCCCTAGAAGCGCTGGGCGCCGACGCTGGCACGACGGGCCGCCTGCTGGCCGCAGCACTCGACAAAGCCACCGACGCCGCCGGCACGGAGCGCGCGCTGCAGGCCGTCATTGACCGAATCGAAGAACTGGGCCGTCAGGGCAAGCTCTCCGGCGAGACCCTCACGGCAGCACTCGAAGGGGCGCGCAAGAAACTCGACGAGATCCGGCCCGGCGTGGATTCGCTGTCTGAAGCGCTGCGAACGTTTGGCCTGAAGACACGCGACGAACTGCAGGCCACCGCCGACAAGCTGGGCAAGGCTTACCGCGTCATTGCAAACGACGTGTCGGTCAGCCTTGCCGACAAGGCCCGCGCTTTCAACACCTACCGCGATGCAGCCATCGCCGCGAATGGAGGCGTCGAGTCTTCAGAGATCAAGCTGCAGGCCCGCATCATCGAAGCGCAGGCAGCAGCGGCTGGACTTGGCAGTGTGATCGAGTCGTCAATGGGCCGTGCCAAGCGCGCGACCGATGCCGCTACCGAGGCCGTCAACCGATACGGCGAGAGGCTCAACCAAGCCGCCGGCAGCCTGGGCGGTACGTCGGCCGGCGTGGCTGGCCCTGGGGGCGAGATCAACGGCGGGAAGACTGACTCGGTCCTAGGCCCGACCGGGAGCTCTGACTTCGGTGTCGATTTGCAAGTGCCGGTCCCCGAGGGCTACTACTACACGTTGAACGGCAGTGACCCGAACGTCGAGCGGAGCGCCGGCTATGACCCGCTGGGCCGCCCCTATGGCGGGTACTTCGCGAAGATCCCCGGGTATCGCCCCGACGGTGCCAACGCGCCCGGCGTGGGGCCCTTTGGAGGCACGGCAGGCGCCCGGGCACCTACCCCTGCCCCCGCGCCCATCTCGACGCCTGCGCCGGCCCCTGCTGGCGCTGCTGGGGTCATCCGGGTGGACCTGACCTTCGCGGGCCGCACCGCCAGCGTGCCCACGACTGAAGAGGGCGCCGCTGCCCTCGTTGCGCTGCTCAAGGAAGCCGAGAGGCAGATGGGGGGACCATGACCGAGCCGACCACACACCACATCGGCCCGCTGACCATGCGAGTGTGGCCGCCTGAGCCGCTGCCACCGCGTGACCTGGCCGCGCTCAATCTGACCGCGGGCGAACTGCTGCGCCTGCTGGACGCCCTCGCAGGCGACGGGGCGCCGCAGGCCGCCGGGCTACTCGCCGCCGCCCGTGGCCTGGCCTACAGCCTGCAGCAGCGGCTGCAACGAATGACCACAGAGAGGACCACCCCATGAGATCCGAACGAATCGACGCACTGGCCGCGCAACTGCGCAAGTCGAGGAACACGACTGCAGCACTAGACCCGGCATCCCGGGTGCAGCGCCTGGCCGCCGCCCGCCTGTTCGGGCAACGACTCGCATCTGAGCGGCTGACGCTGGAGCAGATCGAAGAGGCGGCCGGGTTCGTCGGGGTGCCCATGTTCGAGTGCCAGATGCACCACCGCCTGCTGTGGCTGGTGCCCATGGTGCCCTCGGAGTTCTTCAGGCCGCACGATCCCGACGTTCAGCAGGAGCTCATTTGGGGCATCGCCGACGTTTGGCAGGCCGTGCAGGAACGGGCCGCATCTTGAACCCCGAACGACTGGCCGCCCTCATCGCCGCAGCGCATGCCGACGTGCAAGGCGCCGCGATGCACGCAGCGTATCGCCACGACCGCAACCAAGAGGCCCGCGCCTATGGCCGCTGGCTGGCAGAGGAAACGCTGACTTGGGCGCAGATTTCAACGGCCTACATGGCTATCCACGACACGAACCCGGAGCCACACGCGGGGCGCTGGCGGACGATCCTCCCGTGGCTGGGCGCCCACGTCCCGCGGCGGTACATCGACCCCTATGACGGGGAAGCCATCCGCGAACTGCTGGCCGGCATCATGGAGACGTGGCGCGAAGTGCGCGAGGCCATGACGAAGGGCGAGAGCGTCAACGGGGGATAGTTCGGCCCCTCGGAAAGTCGCCGCTGATCCCCCTGTGCAATGTCGCGTGGCGTTTGCAATCCTGAGAGCTCCTATTTTTCGGAGCGACGAACATGGATGCAATCGAACGTTTGGCCCTTGACCTTGTGGAAGACATGCGTGCGGACGGCCGCCCGCGGGAGATCGTCCCGGGCAACGGCTACCTGACCGCCGCGGACCTTGCACGGCTGTGCGACCTGATCCGCCAGCAGTTGCCCGGCGCTTGCATCAGCTGGCATATACACCGTGAGATGGCGCCCCGCCTGCAGGCTATCGTCCGCGCGCGGACAGGGGGGCGACTATTAGGTCAGCGAACACTAACCGAGGTAGGCGAACACTACCGCTAGTGGCTTGTAGACGCCGCAGACCGCCGATATAGTGGGTGCGTGGTGATAAGCTGAATTGAGTCGGAGCGCAGCTGATCCACAAAGAAACAACGCCCGGGGTTGCCGGGCGCTGCTATCGATGTCCATTCCCGCCGCTCAGTGGATGAGACCCAGGTCTGCTAAATCGGGGCGTGCGAGTTCGAATCTCGCCGGCGGGACTCTCTATCGATGAGCTAGAGCGTAGCGAACGCTAGCCACGCTGTCTACAGAATTTTGACGCGTCACGCGGGCTTGTTCACGCCCAACGAACCCGCATTCGAACTCTGACTCATCGTTTTCGGGATGGCGGGTTTGATGGCGGGTGAGAGGGTCTAGAAGGCTTGAAACCCGCATGAATGCTGGGTCTCTGGCGGAAGCGGTGAGATTCGAACTCACGGGCCCTTGCGAGCCGCCGGTTTTCAAGACCGGTGCAATCGACCACTCTGCCACGCTTCCGATGCGGCCCGCATTCTAGGCGCCCGGGCGCTGGGCCTGGGGGCAGGGCAGCTGGATCGCCTCGCGCCGGCCGCCGTCCACGCGCACGGCGGTGAGCGCGCCGCCCCACAGGCAGCCGGTGTCGGTGGCCAGCAGGTCGGGGCGGTTGATCAGGCCCAGCGTGCTCCAGTGGCCGAAGGCGATGGGCGTGCCGGCGGTGCGGCGGTGCGCGTGCTGGAACCAGGGCGCCATGCCCGTTGGTGCAGCGTCCAGGCCTTCCTTGGCGTCGAAGTCCAGCGTGCCGTCAGCCGCACAGAAGCGGATGCGTGTGAAGACGTTGAGGGCGCAGCGCCAGCGGTCCTGCGCCACCAGATTGTCGTCCCAGCGCGCGGGGCGGTTTCCGTACATCATGTGCAGGAAGGTGGACAGGTAGGGCCCGGTCAGCAGGCCTTCGAGCTCGGCCGCCAGCTTCAGGGTCTGCGCCGCATCCCAGGCCGGCACCACGCCGGCGTGCACACACAGCCAGCCTGCGCGCTGCAGCGCGATGCGGCGGTGGCGCAGCCAGTCCAGCCAGTCGTTGCGGTCGGGGGCGTCCAGGATGGCGCCCAGCGTGTCGCTGCGGTGCGGCTGGCGCACGCCCTCGGCCACGGCCAGCAGGTGCAGGTCGTGGTTGCCCAGCAGGCAGCTGGCGGCGCTGCCGTAGCCGCGCAGGCGGCGCAGCACGCCCAGTGAATCGGGCCCGCGGTTGACCAGGTCGCCCAGCAGCACGATGTGGTCGCGCGAGGGCGAAAAGCCGATCTTGTCGAGCAGCTGGCCGAGCGCACCGTCGCAGCCTTGCACATCGCCGATGAGGTAGTCCATGTCTCCATTTTGAGGGGCCGCGGGTAAGCGTCTGTTAATCTCCGCGTCCCGCAACCGCACCCGGCCGCTGGCGCCGGGGCCCTGATGGACACTGCCTTACTGGTCTTCCTCATCTTCCTCAATGGCGCCTTCGCGATGGCGGAGATGGGTTTGACGGCGGCGCGCAAGGCGCGTCTGCAGGTGATGGTCGAGACAGGGGACGGCGGTGCCGCGGCCGCGATGGCGCTGCACGAGGACCCGACGCGCTGGTTGTCCACGGTGCAGATCGGCATCACCTCCATCGGCCTGCTGAACGGCATCGTGGGTGAAGCCGCGTTTGCCGGGCCGTTTGGCGATTGGCTGGAGCAGACCTTCCTGATCGGCGAGCGCCCGGCCGACATCGCCGCCACCGCCGGCGTGGTGGTGCTGATCACCTTCTGCACCATCATCTTCGGCGAGCTGGTGCCCAAACGCATCGGGCAGATGTTCCCCGAGGCCGTGGCCCGTGTGGTGGCCCGGCCGATGAACCTGATCTCCACCGCCACCAAGCCGTTTGTGTGGATGCTCTCCGCCTCCACCCACGGGGTGTTGAAGTTGCTGGGACTGGCCGGCCGCACGCCGGGCGCCAGCGTAACGGAAGAAGAGATCGCGGCCCAGCTGGAAGAAGGCCTGGACGCCGGCGTGATCGAGGCGCAGGAGCACCAGATGGTGCGCAACGTGTTCCGCCTGGACGACCGCCAGATCGGCTCGATGATGATCCCGCGCGCCGAGCTGGTGTGGCTGGATGCGAACCAGCCGATTGCCGACATGCTGGCCAAGATGGTGGAGCACGGCCACTCGCGTTACCCGGTGTGCCGCGGCGGCCTGGACGACGTGATCGGCGTCGTGGGCACCACCGACCTGCTGGGCCCGCTCTCGCGCGGCGAGCCGCCCTCGTTGCTGGAGCTGCTGCACGCGCCGGTGTTCGTGCCCGAGACGCTGAATGGCATGGAACTGGTGGAGCACTTCCGCCGCAACGACGTGGACATGGTCTTCGTCGTCGACGAATACGGCGCCGTGCAAGGCCTGATCAGCGAGCGCGACGTGCTCGAGGCCATCGCCGGCGAGCTGGGCGAAAACTCGCCCGGAGAAGCCTGGGCCACCCAGCGTGCCGACGGCAGCTGGCTGATGGACGGCCTGATCCCCGTGCCCGAGCTGAAGGACCGGCTGGACATCAAGGAACTGCCCGAAGAAGACCGCGGGCGCTACAACACCCTGGCCGGCATGATCATGCTGCTGCTCGGGCGCCTGCCCGCCACCGCCGACGCCGTCGAGTGGGGCGGCTGGCGCTTCGAGGTCGTTGACCTCGACGGCAAGCGCGTGGACAAGGTGCTGGTCAGCCGCATCGAAGAACCTGGAGAGACCTGAAGATGATCACCCCGCAGCTGCACCGCCAGCCTGTCGCGCTGGACAGTGTCCAGCACCGTTCCACCGTGGTGCGCTTTCCGGTCGAAGACTGGTCCCACCTGGCCGGCATGAACGCGCTCTTCGTCACCGCCGACGAAAGCATCCTCGCCGCGGCCGATTACCCCGTCGTGTTCATCGAGGGTGCCAAGGACGCCAGCGGCGTGGCCGAGTTCCTGCCCATCGCCGTGTTTGGCATGAGCCAGGGCGAGAACCTGTACCTGGAGCAGGGCCGCTGGCGCGGTGTGCAGATGCCGTCGCTGATGGCCACCTACCCGTTCAGCATCGCTCCGGTGCCCGGCACGGGCCGCGTCGCGGTGTTTGTGGACGCGGCGTCGTCCGTCCTGGCATCCAGCGGCGAAGGCCAGCGCCTGTTTGACGACCAGGGCCAGGCCACGCCCTTTGCCGGCCAGGTCCAGAAGGAGCTGGAGCAGCTGGAGCGGCAGATCGCCAACACACGCGCCATCATGCGGCGCATCGCGGCACTGGACCTGTTGCGCCCGCGCAGCTTTGACGCCACCTTGCCGGACGGCCGCAAGATCGGCGTGGACGGTTTTTTCACCATCGACGAAGAACGGGTGCGCCAGCTGCCCGACGCCCAGGTGCTCGCCCTGCACCGCGACGGCATCCTGAGCTTCGTCGCGGCGCATTGGGTGTCGCTGGCGCAGATGCGCCGTTTGCTGCAGTGGCGCATCGAACGGGACGCCAAGACCAAGGGTTAACCCGAAAGTCGGTGTTTTTGGTCGTGCAGTATCCTGTCTGTATACATTCAGACAGGATGCACGGCCATGAACACCCACCCGCTGAACGCCTGGTACGCCGCCGCCTACGATGTGGAGGTGCAGCGGCAGCTGCTGTCTCGTACCGTGGCCAACCAGAAAATGGTGCTTTACCGCCAGCTGGACGGCCAGGTGGCGGCGCTGGAGGACGCCTGCTGGCACCGCCTGCTGCCACTCTCCATGGGCCGACTGGACGGCGACGAGGTGGTCTGCGGTTACCACGGCTTGGTATACAACGCCCAGGGTCAGTGCACACACATGCCCTCGCAGGAGACCATCAACCCCTCGGCCTGCGTGCGCGCCTACCCGGTGGCCGAGAAACACCGCTTCGTCTGGGTCTGGCCCGGTGACCCGCTGCTGGCGGACCCGGCGCTGATCCCGGACCTGCACTGGAACCACGACCCGGCCTGGGCCGCCGACGGCAAGCTGATCACCGTGGCCTGCGATTACCGCCTGGTGCTGGACAACCTGATGGACCTGACGCACGAGACCTTCGTGCACGGCAGTTCCATCGGCAACCGCGAGGTGGCCGAGGCGCCCTTTGTCACCACGCACGGCGACCGTTTTGCCACCGTCACGCGCTGGATGGAAAACATCGAGCCGCCGCCCTTCTGGGCCAGCCAGCTCTACCAGGCGCGGGGTTACCGCGGCAAGGTGGACCGCTGGCAGATCATCCGCTTCGAGGCGCCTTGCACGGTGACCATTGACGTGGGCGTGGCACCCGCGGGCAGCGGCGCGCCCCAGGGCGACCGCAGCCAGGGCGTCAATGGCTTCGTGCTGAACACGATCTCGCCGCAGACCGACACCACCTGCCACTACTTCTGGGCCTTCGCGCGCAACTACTGCCTGACCGAGCAGCGCCTGACGCACCAGCTGCGCGAGGGCGTGGCCGGCATCTTCCGCGAAGACGAGGCCGTGCTGGAGGCGCAGCAGCAGGCCATCGATGCCCGCCCCGGCCACCGCTTCTACAACCTCAACATCGACGCCGGTGCGATGTGGGCGCGCAAGCTGATCGACCGCCTGGTGGCCGCCGAAACCCCTGACGACCCACAACGCCGCGTGATCCCGCTGCGGAGCGTGGCGTGATCAGCGAAGTCGGCCGCGGCTCTGGGCCGTCAGAAGGCGACGGCTCGGCCACCGTGAAGGCCCAGCTGGGCCTGCGTGCACTGATCGTCAGTGGCGAACTCCCGCCCGGCGAGCGCCTGGCCGAGCTGGCGCTGGTGGAGCGCCTGGGTGTGTCGCGCACGCCGGTGCGCGCCGCGCTGCTCAAGCTGCAGGACGAAGGCCTGCTCGAGCCCATCCCCGGCGGCGGTTTTGCCGTCAAGGCCTTCAGCGAGGCCGATGTGCGCGACGCCATCGAGGTGCGCGGCACGCTGGAGGGCCTGGCCGCGCGCCTGGCCGCCGAGCGCGGCGTGGGCACGGCGCTGATGGCCGAGGCCCGGCGCTGCCTGGCCGCCATCGACGCGGTGCTGGCCGAGCCCACGCTGGACGACACCGCCTTCGGCACCTATGCCGCACAGAACGCACGTTTCCACGTGCTGCTGGGCGAGATGGCCGGCAGCCCCGTGGTGCGCCGCCAGCTGGAACGCGCGGCGGCGCAGCCGTTTGCATCGCCCAGCGGCTTCGTGATGGCGCAGAGCCTGGGCCCGCAGGCGCGCGACATGCTCGTCGTCGCGCAGCACCAGCACCAGGCCGTGCTGCAGGCCATCCAGCAGCGCGAGGGCGCCCGCGCCGAGGCGCTGCTGCGCGAACACGCCCGCCTGGCCCAGGGCAACCTCAGCCAGGCCCTGGGCAGCCACGAAAGCCTGGCCCGCCTGCCGGGTGGCGCGCTGATCCAGCGCTTCGCTACACGCTGACAAGAACCACAAGGATTTCCGCCGATGAAGATCGATGACCAGTGGGCCGAGGCCCGCGTTGAAACCACGCGCGACCTCAGCGCCACGGTGCGCGAGTTCACGCTGCGCCCGGCCGCCGGCGTCGCGCCGTGGAGCGTGGGCAGCCACCTGCGCGTGCGCGTGTCGGCCGATGGCCAGGAGCTGCTGCGCTCCTACTCGCTGGTGGGCCTGCCGCAGGACAGCGTCCAGGACGGTGTCTACCGCATCGCCGTCAAGCGTGTGGACCCCAGCCGTGGCGGCTCGCGCTGCATGTGGCGGCTCAGCGCCGGTGCGGTGCTGCGCATCGCCGGGCCGGACAACCACTTCGAGCTGCCGCTGGCCGCGCCCTTCACGCTGCTGGTGGCCGGTGGCATCGGCATCACGCCGATGCTGGGCATGGCGCTCACGCTGGCCCGCCGCGGCACGGCGGTGCGCATGCTCTACGCGGCGCGCAGCCCGGACGAGCTGGTCTACGCCGACCGCTTGCGTGCCGCGCTGGGCGACCGCCTGGCCAGCTTCACCGACGCCGAAGGCACCCGCATCGATCTGGACGCCGAGATCAACGCGCTGCCTGCCGGCGCGCAGATGCTGGTGTGCGGCCCGGCACCGCTGCTGCAGGGCGCGCAATCGGCCTGGCAGCGCGCCGGCCGGCCCACGGCCGCGCTGCGCTTCGAGACCTTCGGCTCTGGTGGCCTGAAGGGCGCCGAACCCTTCTGGGTGCAGGTGGGCGGGCCCGGTGCCGAGCGCATCGAGGTGCCGGCCGACCGCTCGCTGCTGCAGGTGCTGGCCGAGCACGGCATCGACACGATGTCCGACTGCGAACGCGGCGAATGTGGCCTGTGCGCGGTGGACGTGCTGGCGCTCGAAGGTGAGATCGACCACCGCGACGTGTTTTTCAGCGCCGAGGAAAAGTGCGCCAACCGCCGCCTGTGCGTCTGCGTCTCGCGTGTGCGGGGCGGCGGCGTGGTGGTGGACACCGGTTATCGTCCCGACCCGAATTGAATCAAACCCCCCAGGAGACACCCTGATGACTGCCCGCACCACGCCCCCCTTCCGTGCCGACCATGTCGGCAGCTTCCTGCGCCCGGCCTACCTGCTGGAAGCGCGTGATGCCTTCTTCAACCAGAAGAGCATCAACGCCGAGCAGCTGCGGGCGGTGGAAGACCGGGCCATCACCGAGATCGTGAAGTTCCAGCAGGACGTGGGCCTGCAGAGCATCACCGACGGCGAGTTCCGCCGCACCTACTTCCACATCGATTTCCTGGAGCAGCTGGGCGGCGTGAAGACCGACATCCCGGTCACGGTGATCCGCCCCGACGGCAGCGAAGAGCTGGCGCCGCCGGTGATCAAGGTGATCGACAAGGTGCGCCATGTCAAGGACATCCAGAAGGCCGACTTCGAGTACCTGAAGGCCCAAGTGGCGGCCGGCTTGACGCCCAAGGTCACCATCCCCAGCCCGACCATGCTGCACTTCCGCGGCGGCCGCGCGGGCATCAGCCGCGAGGCCTACCCCGAGCTGGAACCGGCCTTCTACGACGACGTGGCCAAGGCCTACGGCGACGAGCTGCGCAGCCTGGCCGCCGCCGGCTGCACCTATGTGCAGATGGACGACACCAACCTGGCCTACCTGTGCGACGACAAGATGCGCGAAGCCGCCCGCCAGCGCGGTGACGACCCCAACGAGCTGCCACACCGCTACGCCGCGTTCATCAACAAGGTGGTCGCGCAAAAGCCCGCCGGCATGCTGCTGGCCATGCACCTGTGCCGCGGCAACTTCAAGAGCACGCACGCGGCCGCCGGCAACTACGAGCCCGTGGCCGAAGCGCTGCTGAAGGAAATGAACCTGGACG
>CAYTWU010000025.1:5423-22121 GCA_964442175.1 uncultured Rubrivivax sp. | reverse complement strand
GCGAGCCGCCGGCACCGCCGTTGCCGGCGCCTGCGCCACCGCCACCGCCACCGCCACCGCCACCGCCACCGCCACCGCCTTCAGCGGACGGTCCGACCACGGGTGACAAGGCACCGCCCACGCCGCCGCTGCCGCCCTCGCCGCCGGTTGCGCCGGCCGTCGCGCGGGCTGCGCTGGCTGATGCCCGCCCATTGGTGGCTGGTGAGGGTCCGACCACGGGTGACCAGTTGCCGCCGGCCTCGCCGTTGCCCGGCGGCGCCGCACCGTCGCCTGCGCCGTCGCCGGCTCCGTCGCCCGCCCCCACCCCGGCACCTGCTCCGGCACCGGTGCCCGGCCTGCTCGGACAGCAGGCGGTCGCGGCCGATGTGGCCGACCTGCGCACCCAGGCGGCTGCCGAGCGCGTGCAGTCGGCCGTCGCCGGCACGGCGGAAATCGACGCCGCGACGCGCTGGGTGGTGCGGCCCGCGATCGAGGTGCGCTCCAGTGGCGACCTGACGGTGGCCGCCGACTGGGCCTTGCCTTCGGCATTGAATGAGACCGCCGGACAGGTGCAGGCCGGCGGCGCGTCGCTGCGCCTGGTGGCCGCCGGTCAGGTGAACGTGAACGGCAGCCTCAGCGCCGGTTTTGCACCGCCGGTGGAGGGCGCCGCAGCCCGGCTCTGGACACCGACGGCCGACGCCGCCGGCAACATCCGCATCGAGGCCGGTGGCGACATCGTCCTGGGCCGCCCGGCCGATGCCGGCGGGCTGGATGCGCCCGAGTTGCGCGTGCGCAGCAGCACGGGCCACATCGCGCTGAACGCCGGCCGTGACATCCAGTTGTCCCACGCGCAGGTCGCCGTCTACACCACTGGCCAGGCGCAGACCGTGGCAGGTGGGCCGGACGTCGCGTTCGCGGGCCAGATCCTGGGATTCGTCGAGTCCGACAGCGGCTATTTGTCGCCCTTGCTCACGGGCGGCGGCAGCGTGCAGCTGGCTGCCGGCCGCGACGTGCGGGGTGTGCTTGGCTCGTCAGCGCTGCCGACCGATTGGGCCTGGCGCGGCAGCGACGGCACCCATGCCACGTGGTGGTCGCGTTACGACCGCTTCAGCGCCGGCGTGGCCACCTTCGGCGGTGGCGACCTGGCCGTGCGCGCCGGTGGCAGCGTGGTTGACCTGGCCGCGGCCACCGCGAGCAGTGGTTGGTTGCCTGCCTCGGCCACCGCCGCCGTGGGTGCGGCGACCTTTGGCGGCGGCACGCTCACGGTGCAGGCCGGTGCCGACCTGCTGGGCGGCAACTTCTGGGCCAGTGGCGCCGCGTTGACGCTGTCGGCCGGTGGCCGCATCGGTGCCGTGGCCGATGGCAGCGGCACCGCCCCGGCGCTGGCCTACGACAGCACCGCCGTGGCAGTGGCGGCGCGCACGGGGCTGGCGCTG
Organism: uncultured Rubrivivax sp.; assembly: GCA_964442175.1. Lineage (GTDB taxonomy): Bacteria > Pseudomonadota > Gammaproteobacteria > Burkholderiales > Burkholderiaceae_C > Rubrivivax. Next base: position 20,706 of record CAYTWU010000025.1, on the reverse strand, counting down.
GGCCGTGTGCAGTCCACCGGCTACACCGCGCCCAGCGCCGCCAACAGCGCGGGCGACCTGGTGTTCGCCGGCCGGGACAGCGGCGCCACGCTGCAGCTGTCCACCACCACCGGGGCCTTGCAGCTCAGCGGCCAGGGCCAGACCGGCCTGCCGGACGAGCTGGCGACCGGCGCCTGGGGTGTGTTGGCCAGCCGCGTTCCGGGCCAGGCGCTGATCGTGGCGCCGCAGGGTGACGTCACGCTGTCCGGCACCCTGGTGCAGCCCGTGGGCCCCACCGGCACGCTGCAGGTGCTGGCGGGCGCCGATCTGCAACTGGGCAACGTGGCCGTGATGGCCGGTGGTGCCGCGGCGCCGGTGCAGGTGCTGGAGCCTGCGGCTGCGGCGGAGCACCAGGCCCAGGGTGTGTTTTCGCGCGCCATCAACGGCGACGACACCGTGCGTGGCCTGGACGCCACCGCGCGCGACGCTGTGCAACTGGTGGCCCAGCTGGGCGACGTGCGCCTGGCGGGCCTGGTCGAGTCCGCGCGCCCGGTGCGGCTGCTCGCCGGCCAGGACCTGGCCATCGGCGGCGCGGCCCAGCTGGTGGTGCAGCACCAGCCGCAGCGGTTGGACGGTGCCAGCCCCGTGGCGGTGAGCGAGCTCAGCCTGTTGCAGGCCGGGCGCGACATCACCGCGGCCGGTGCGTCCAGCGCCGTGGCCGGCATCACCATCGCCGGGCCGGGCGACCTGGTGCTGATCGCCGGGCGCGACATCGACCTGGGCGCCAGCCGCGGCGTGCAGGTGGTGGGCAACCAGCGCAACAGCACGCTGCTGCCGGCCCTGGGTGCCGATCTGACGCTGCTGGCCGGCTACCGGAACGACGGGCAGGACCTGTTGGCGGCGAGCGCCGGCGTCTATGCGATCACCGGCACCGCGGCGCTGACACGCCAGCCCGGGGCCGTCTATGCGGCGCTCACGGGCACGTCGGCGGCGGCGTTTGAAGCTCTGCCGCTGGCGCAGCAACTGCAGGCCGTCGAGGCCCTGGGCGGTGCCGAGCACGACACCCGCCTGGCCGCCTGGCTGCGCAGCGCGCTGGCCTTTGGCATGGCACCGGCCAAGGCCGAAGCCGCCGCGGCGCAGGCCAGGCTGCGCCTGGCAGGCAACGACGCTGCGCTGGCCGTCTTGGCGCAGGTGGAGCAGGCGCCGCCGGACCAACGCCCCGCGCTGGCGCTGCAGGCCCTGGCCCGGGACGAGGTGCGCGGCGTGCTCGACCTCGCGAGCTGGCTGCGCGCGACGCTGGCGCAGACGCTGGACGCCGGCAACGCCCGCAGCGCGCTGGCGGTGCTGGACGCCCCGCTGCAACAGGCCGCTGTGGCCGGGCTGCTGGTGCAGGCCTTCGAGGCCCGCCCTGCGGCGGAACGCGACGCCTGGGTCGGCACGCAGCTGGCCAGCCTGCCGGCCACCGATGCGATGGCGGTGCAGGCGCGTGCGCTGTCGGCCTATCTGCAGCGGGTGACGGGTGCGGCCCCCACCGGCGAGCAGGCCCTGCAGGCCCTGCGCGCTCTGCCACCCGAGCGCCAGCTGCCCTGGCTGGCGGCGGTGTTGCGCAGCGGCCTGGCGGCCGCCGGCGCGGCGGCGGCCGAGGTCGGCGCCGGCCCGCGGTTTGACGCGGCCTACGCGCCGGCCTACCAGTCGCTGCACACGCTGTTCCCGCTGGCCGGCCGCGGCACCGGCGATGCAGCCGACGCCGGCAGCATCGTCACGCCCACCAGCCAGATACGCACCGCGCAGACCGGCAGCATCGCGCTGCTGGCGCCCAGCGGCGGCGTCAACGCCGGCGCCCTGGTGCCGGGCGCGGTGACCAAGAAGGCCAACGAGCTGGGCATCGTCACCGTGGCCGGCGGCGGCATCTTTGCCGCGGTGCGCGACAACTTCGAGGTCAACCAGTCGCGGGTGTTCACGCTGGCGCAGGGCGACATCCTGCTCTGGGCCTCGGACGGCAACGTGGACGCCGGCCGCGGTGCCAAGACCGTCACCGGCGCGCCGGCGCCCGTGCTGCGGCTGGACGAAGACGGCAACCTGGTGCTGGACACCTCGGGCTCGTTCAGCGGCAGCGGCATCGCGGCGCTGGACGCCGGCTCCAGCGTGGGCCTGTTCGCGCCGCGCGGCGAGGTCAACGCCGGCGAGGCCGGTATCTCGGCCGCGGGCAACCTGACCATCGGCGCGGCGCGTGTGGTGGGCACCGACAACATCGCCGCCGGTGGCGGCAGCAACGTCGTGCAGCCCTCGGCCTCGGCCGGCGCCACGGCCTCGCTCGCCTCGCTGGGCAGCGCGGCCACCGCCGCCGCCAGCAACGCCACCCCCGGCGGTGACGACGACGAGCGCAAGAAACGCCGCCGCCGCAACCTCTTCCTCGATTTCCTGGGCTTCGGCTCGAACCCCGATTGAGCACCATGTTCAAACCCCTCCGCACCGCCTTGATCACGCTGGCCGCCGTGCTCCCGCTGGCCGCCCAGGCCTGGTGGAACGCCGACTGGCCGGTGCGTACCCGCATCGTCTTGTCCACCACCGCAGCGGGGGTCGAAACCAAGGAGCCCGTGGCCAACCTGCCGCTGGCCGTGCGCCTGCACAGCGGCAACTTCGATTTCCTGGCCGCCAAACCCGATGGCAGCGATCTGCGTGTGCTGGCCGGCGACGACAAAACCCCGCTGGCCTTCCGCATCGAACGTTTCGACCCCACCAACGAACTGGCCGTGTTGTGGGTGCTGATGCCCACCGTGGCGCCGGCCAGCGAGCAGAACGTGGTGCACGTGTACGCGGGCAACGCCGCCGCCTCGGTGGAGGCCAGCGCAGCCACCGGGCTGGATGGCGCGGTGCTGGCCGCGCTGCACTTGAGCACACCCGACGCCAGCGGCACGCTCCAACCCGCACAGCCGCCGGTGCTCGAGCCCAACGGCCTGCTGGCCGGCGCGCTGCGCACCACCGGCACGGCCGTCAGCTGGCCTGGGAACGATCGGGTGCGGGCCGCGGCCGGTGGCGCCTACACGGTGTCGCTGTGGTTCCGCGCCGAGCCCAACGTGGCCGGCGTGCTGTTCGCCCAGGGCCCGCTGGCGCTGGCGCTGGAGGGCGGCAAGCTGGTGGCGCGTGTGAGCAACCGCAGCCTGACGGGCCCCGACGTGGCGCCCGCCGTGTGGCGCCACGCGGCGCTGACGGTGGGCGGCAACGAAGCCGTGCTGCTGCTGGACGGCGCCGTGGTGGCCCGTGCCGAAGCCGCCACGCCGGCCATCGAAGGCCCGCTGCAGCTGGGCGAACGTTTCACCGGCCTGATCGACGAGCTGCAGGTGGCCGGCACCGTGCGCCCACCCGCCTGGCTGGCGCTGGCGGCGGCCACGCAGGGCATCGGTGCCAAGGGCCTCACGGCCACGCAGGAACAAGAGGGCGAGGCCGCTGCGGGCGAGGGCGGCCAGCACGGCTACATGGGCATCCTGGTGGCCAACCTGACCCTCGACGCGTGGATCGTCATCGTGATCCTGGGCTTGATGTTCCTGCTGGCTGCCTGGGTGATGGTCAGCAAGGGGCTGTTCGTCACCCGCGCCGATGGCGACAACCAGCGCTTCCTGGCGCGTTTCCGCAGTGCCGACGACCTGCTGCAGCTGGCCGGCAACGACGCGGCCCACGCCCGCTCGCCGCTGTACCGCCTGTACCTGGCCGGCGTGCGCGAGCTGGCCAAGCGCCAGGTGGGCGAGCCGGGCAGCCCGCCGCTCACGGGTGCGTCACTGGACGCCGTGAAGGCCGCCGTGGACGCCGACATGGTGCGGGAATCGCACCGCCTGAACGCGCAGATGGTGTGGCTGACCATCGCGATCTCGGGCGGGCCTTTCCTGGGCCTGCTGGGCACGGTGGTGGGCGTGATGATCACCTTCGCGGCCATCGCGGCGGCGGGGGATGTGAACGTCAACGCCATTGCCCCCGGCATCGCCGCCGCGTTGCTGGCCACCGTGGCTGGCCTCGCGGTCGCGATCCCGGCGCTGTTTGGCTACAACTGGCTGGCCTCGCGCATCAAGAACGTCTCGGCCGACATGCAGATCTTCGTCGACGAGTTCGTGACGCGCGTGGCCGAGCGTTACGGGGCGCGGTGACGCGATGGATGTCCGCGACGACCTCCAGCCTTACGACGACATCAACGTCACGCCGATGCTGGACCTCGCCTACGTGCTGCTGGTGGTCTTCATCATCCTGACCACGGCCTCGGTGCAGGGCGTGCGGGTGGAATCGCCCGTCACGCAGGCGGCCAACAACCTGGCGCGTCCGCAGACCAAGGCCATCACCATCACCGCGGACGGCGCGGTGTACCTCGATGCCTACCCGGTGACGATGGAACAGCTGGCCACCTCGCTGGCCCAGATGAAAGCCGCCAACCCCAGCCTGCCGGTCGTGCTGAAAGGCGACGCCCGCGCGCAGTACGACGCCGTGATGCAGGTGCTGGAGGTGGCCAAGAAGCTGGACATCACCGAGATCGGCCTCGTCACCAAACGCGCGGGGACCTGAGCTGTGCAGATCAACACCGAAGCCAAACCCTACGACAGCATCAACGTCACGCCGATGCTGGACCTGGCCTATGTGCTGCTGGTGGTCTTCATCCTGATGACCACGGCCTCGGTGCAGGGCCTGAGCGTGTCGCTGCCCAAGCCCAGCAACAAACCGGCCGCCGAGAAGCACGAGCTGGCCATCGTGCAGGTCACGCCGCAGGGCAGCTTGCTCTACAACGGCGCGCCGGTCTCGGCGGCCGAACTGGAGCAGCAGCTGCAGGCGCTGAAGGCGCGTGATGCACAGGCCACCGTGGCCATCCGCGGCGATGCGCGGGCGCAGTACGCCGCTGTCATCACGGTGATCGATTTGTGCAACAAGCTCGCCGTCAACATGGGCCTGGTCACGGCCCGCATCGGGACCTGAACCATGGCCACGACCGTGTCTGCGCTGCGCCGCCACCTCACCCGGGGCGTGATCGTGCTGCTGCTGGCGGCGGTGGTGGGTGGGCTGGCGTGGTGGCTGCAGGGCCTGGGTGGCAGCGGCACCGCGCCCAAGCGCCAGGTGGCCAAGATTTCCATCCTGCCCGACCAGCCACCGCCGCCGCCACCGCCGCCCAAGGAGGACAAACCGCCCCCGCCCAAGGAAGAGCCCAAGCAGGTGGTGCGCGAAGAGCAGATCAAGCCCGCCGAGCCGGCGCCGGCCAACGAGCCGCTGAAGATGGAGGGCGCGGCCGGCGACGGCCCCAGCGCCTTTGCCGCTGGCAACGTGCGCAACGAGTACGCGGGCGGCGCACCGGTGGTCGGCCCCGCGGCATCGGCCGGCAGCGGGCGCGACCGTGCCCAGGAGCGGCTGTACGTGAGCTCGGCGCGCCAGCTGCTGCGCGACGCGCTGGAGAAGAACTTCAGGAGCGACATCGACGAGGCCACGGCCGAGTTCTCGCTCTGGGTCCAGGGCGACGGCGCGATCCGCCGCGCCGAGCTGCGCCCGTCCGGCGACGGCCAGCTCGACCGCGAACTGCAGTCCGCCCTCGATGAAACCTCGCGCAGCCTGCGCCTGCCGCCGCCGCCGCAGCGGTTGGGCGGCGGCGAGCCGCTGCGCTTTCGATTGACCGTCAAGCCCCAGGCCGGATGAACCCCATGCACCCCCGATTCACCAAGACCCTGCTCGCGGCCTTGATCGCCGCGGCCATGGCCGCGCCGGCCCGCGCCGACGAGAAGGCCGAGCTGCAGCAGTTGCGCGCCACCACGCTGGCGCTGATCGATGCGCTGGTCAGCCAGGGCCTGCTCAGCCGCGAGCGGGCCGATGCGCTGCTCAAGCAGGCCGCCGCGCCGCAGTGGGGTGCGCCCAAGGCTGCGGCCGCCGCGCCACCAGCACCCCCGGTCGTGCGCGTGCCGTACATCCCCGAATCGCTGAAGGCCGAGATCACCGAGCAGATCCGCAACGAGATGCTGGCCACCACGCGCGCCGAAGGCTGGGCCGACCCGCGCACGCTGCCCGCCTGGCTGCGCGGCCTGACGATCAACGGCGACCTGCGCGTGCGTGCACAGCAGGAGAACTTCGACGCGCCGCGCTACGCACCCGACAGCACCGGGCTGTGCGACATCGTGGGCGGCAACCTGCCGGCGGCGTGTTACCGCAGCCAGGGCGCGTCGCCCGCGTGGTCGCCCGATGTCAGCAACACCAGCGTGGACCGCGACCGCCTGACGCTGCGCGCCCGCCTGGGCGTGGAGGCCAAGGTCAGCGACGACACCACGCTGGGCCTGCGCCTGGCCACCGGCACCGGCAGCGGGCCGACGTCCAGCTCGGTCACGCTGGGCAGTGGCTTCAACAAGCTGGGCGTGGTGATCGACCGCGCTTTCATCCGCTGGGAGCCGCGGTATGACGTTCGCCTGTTCGCCGGGCGCATGGCGACCCCCTTCTTCGGCAGCGATCTGGTCTGGCCCGACGACCTGGGCCTGGACGGCGTGGCCCTGCAGGGCGAATACAACCTCGTGCCCGGCGCGTATGCCTTCGGCACCGTCGGCGCCTTCCCGCTGCTGGAGTTCGGCACCGGCCGGCGTGACGCCTGGTTGTACGCGCTGCAGGTGGGCACCGATTGGGCGCTGGGCGACAACACGCAGTTGCGCGTCGGCCTGGGCCTGTACCAGTTCAGCCGGGTGGAAGGTGTGCGCGAGACCACACCGCCGCCCACCGGCGCGCTGGCCGGCACCACCGGCTACTTCTCGTCGCAGTACCCGGCCAACCTGCGGCTGAAGGGCAACACGCTGATCAACCTGAACGACCCCAGCAGCACGGCCGCGCCCACCTGGGGCCTGGCGTCCAAGTTCCGCCCTGTCAACCTGACGACGCAGATCACCACGCGCATCGACGAGTTCCTGAGCGCCGGCCTGAACCTGGACTGGGTGAAAAACGGCGGCTTCGACCTGGCCGACATCCGCGCCCGTGCCGGCACCGATGCTGTGCTGGGCCTGCAGGAGCGCAACACCGGGGTGCAGCTCAAGTTCAACGTCGGCATGGCGGCGCTCAGCAACGCTGGCGACTGGCAGTTGTTTGCCGCTTGGCGCAAGTTCGAGCGCGACGCCTGGATCGATGGCTTCACCGACACCAGCTGGCACGGCGGTGGCGGCACGAACTACCAGGGCTGGCAGCTCGGCGGCACCTACACCTTCGACCGCCGCACCACCCTGGGCCTGCGCGCCACCAGCACGCGCAACCTCGGCGATGGTGAGGCCAACCTCTCCAGCGCGCCGCTGAAGGTGGACGTGCTGCAGCTGGACCTGAACACGCGGTTCTGAGCATGGCCACGCCTCTTCACAAATCCGTGCTGGCCTTGCTGCTGCTGGCCCAGCTGGGCCTGGCCGCGGCCCAGCAGGCGCCCGCCAGCCGCGAACGCGAGGCCCTGCGCCGCGCGCAGGCCGCACTGCGCGACACCACCGCTGAGCGCGATGCGCTGCGCAGCGAGAAGGCTGCGCTGGCCGCGCAGCAGGCCCAGGCCGCGCAGGACCTGGCCGCTGCACGTGCAAGCGCCGCGGCCTTGCGGCCGCAGTTGACCCAGGCCGCGCAGGAGGCCGAGGCCTTGCGTGCCGAACTCGCACGTCTGCAGCAGGCCCATGCCCAGGCCCTGGCAGAAGCCCAGCGCAGCAGCGCCGAGCGTGAGGCCACGCTGCAGCAGCAACTGGCCAGCACACGCCGCGAGCGCGACGAGCGCACGGCCGCCAACCAGGCCCTGGTGGCGCTGCTGTCGGCGCGCAGCGCCGCGCTGCAGGACGCGCAGCAGCGCAACGCTGCGCTGCACACGCTCAGCCGGGAACTGATCGAACGCTGGCGGGCCAAGACCCCCGCCGAAGCCTTGGCCCACACCGAGACGCTGATCGGCATCGCCGGTGTGCGGGCCGAAGACCAGGCCGAACAGTGGCGCGCACGCGCCGACGCGCTGGCCGCCGGGCGCACGCCGCCCTGAGGAGCCGAATGGCGTGTGTCGGGTCATGTCGCCGACATGCCCGCTGACCAGACTGCCAGGACCTGCCCACTCCACGAGGACCTGCCATGACCCATCCCCCTGACATCCAACGCCGCCGCGTGCTGCAAGGCGGCGGCGCGGCCGCAGCCGCTGCCTTTGTCGGCACCCTGGGCGCTCTGCACAGCCGCCAGGCCCAGGCCCAGGCCCAGGCCCAGGCCCAGAGCCCAGCCGCGGCCGGCGGCAAACAGACCGTCTCTGCCGAGTCGCCCTACGGTCCCATCGCTCCGGTGAACGACCTCAGCACCGGCCTGCCGCTGCTGCAGCTGCCGGAGGGCTTTTCGTACACCAGCGCCGCCTGGGCGGGTGACGTGATGAGCGATGGCCGGCCCACACCCGGCGTGTTCGACGGCATGGCCGTGGTGCGCAGCCGCCGCCTGGGCCGCAGCACCGAGCTGACCCTGGTGCGCAACCACGAGCGTGGCCTGGTGCCCACGGTGGCGGAAGCCATCGCCGCCCCGGCGGTGTACGCGGCCGGCTACGTCAACGGCATCGTCACGCTCACCGGCGCCGTGACGGTGCGCATTGGCGCCAACAACGCCATCCGTCTGCCGGGCCAGCCCGACCCGGCGCCGTTCACCGGCTACGCGGCCGGCGGCACCAGCAACCTGCAGTTCCGCGACAACCGCTGGGCCGGCAGCGCCGCCTCGCTGGGCGGCACGCTGGGCAATTGCGCTGGCGGCCCCACGCCCTGGGGCAGCTGGCTCAGCTGCGAAGAGACGGTGTTCGACTTCTCGTTGATCGGCGGCAAGCGCCACGGCTATGTGTTCGAGGTGGCGGCCGACCCGGCCCAGTCCATCGCCACGCCCCTCGTCGAGATGGGCCGTTTTGTGCACGAGGCGGTGGCTGTGGACCCCGTCACCGGCAGCGTCTACCTGACCGAAGACAACCGCAACTGCGCGGCCTTCTTCCGCTACCTGCCGAACGACACACGCGGTGGCCTGGGCAGCCTGCAGCGCGGCGGCCGGCTGCAGGCGGCGCGCATCAAGTCCATCCTGCGCCAGGCCGTGCCACAGAGCCTGCCGGCCAGCAACAACACCGCCTTGCTGGACCCACGCATCGGCGACGAATACGAACTCGAATGGGTCGACATCGCCAACCCGGACGCCGACCCGCAGACCGTGGCCGGTCAACCCGGAGGCATCGCGCTGGGCGTGATGGCCGGCCCGACGATCCAGGCCCTGGCCGCCGGCTGTGCGCGCTGGTCACGCGGCGAAGGCATCTGGTTCGCGGCCGGCAAGATGTTCATCGTGGACACCGCCGCCGGCGTCAACGGCAACGGCCTGGTGGGCAACGGCGACGGCGCCGTCTGGGAGCTGACGCTGGCCACGATGCGGCTGCGCGCGGTGTTTGTCTCGGGCCATCCCACGGCCGGCAACAACCCCGACAACATCACCGTGAGCCCGCGGGGAGGCGTGTTGCTGTGCGAAGACGGTGGTGCGTCCAGCGACGCCTTCGGCAGCGGCACGCGGTTGCTGGGCCTCAATGCCGCGGGCGAGGCCTACATCCTGGCCAAGAACCACTGCAGCCTCAGCGCCGACCAGATCGCATCGGCCGGCAAGCTGGTGGCCCCGGGCGACTACCGCGGCATCGAGTTCGTCGGCGCGTGTTTCAGCCCCGACGGCCGCACGCTGTTTGCCAGCATCCAGAACCCGGGCATCACCTGCGCGATCACCGGGCCCTGGGCGCGCGGCAACTTGTGAAGCCTTGAAACCACTGCGCGCGCCGGCGGCGCGCGCAGTGCCAGGCAACCGGTCGATCAGCCGCGGCTGCGGCGTGTCATCCAGCCCATCATCAGCAGGCCGGCCACCAACATCGCGTAGGTCTCGGGCTCCGGCACGGCCGAGACGGTGATGCTCAGCCGGTCACCGGCGTTCAGACCGCTGATGGCCCAGTCGACCTGGTTGAAGCCGCTCATCAGCGGGTCGCCAATCTCGACGTCCAGGAACTCCGGCGTGTCGAAGCGCACGGCGGCCATCGCGCCGTTGAAGCTGACGGTGGTGTCACCGCCGAACTGGCGCGTGGCCGTGCCCACGGGGTCGAAGCTGCCGGTGCTCAGGCTCAGGTTGTAGCCGGTGAAACCGACATCGGCCAGGTTGCGCAGCACGGCGTTGAACGTGATGCCCATGCCGCCCAGGTCGGCGTCGGTGACGCGGTAGCTCAGCGTGGCGCTGGTCTGGCTCAGGAAGTCCAGGTCGAAGGAGATCAGCGCGTCGTCGCTGTAGTCCTCGGCGACGATGGGGCCTTCGGTGGCCGCGCCGATGAAACGGGCCGCGTGGGCGGGCAGGGCGAAGGCGGCAACGGCTGCCAGCGCCAGCAAGGTCTTGGTGGTGGTCATGTTCAGGTCCTGGTGGGGGTCAGAGGCTGCCCTTGCTCCACGGGCCGGTGATGGCCAGCGTGATGCCAGGGTTGTAGAGGTTCACGAACAGCACGCGGCCATCGGGGCTGAAGACGGAGCCGGCCCACTCGGTGTCGCGTTCGTCGCCGGCCGGGGCCTGCGGCTTGCCCGCGGCGTCCAGCTGCTCGCGCGTGAAGTTGTAGTTGTGCCGGGCGAAGGTGTAGGCGTTGCCCTGGGCGTTCAGCACCTTCAGGCATTGCACGGTGGCGTCACCGCTGCTGGGGCTGCCCGGGCCGCCGTCTTCGTTGAACAGCAGGCCGCCACGCGGGCTGATGCAGATGTTGTCGGGCGAGTTGCCCACCACACGGTCGCGGCTGACGAAGATGGACTTCAGCGTCATCGTGGCCAGGTCCAGCGCCCAGATCACGCCAGCGCGTGCCACCGGGCTGGTGCCAGTGGCCTTGTCGGTGAAGAAGACCACGCCGTTCGCGACCCAGCAGCCCTCGTTGGCGCCGAAGAAGGCGGCACCGCTGGCGAAGGCCTGGCGGTAGGGCCCGCTGGCGCTGACGGCGTTGCCCACGCCGGGGATGGCGATGCTGGCGCCGTCCAGGTCCGGGTCGGCGATGTCCACCCACTCGCACGGGAACTCCTGGCACAGCGTCGGGAAACGCAGGTCGGCATTGACCACGTTCTTGACCTTCAGGCCCTGCAGCCGGCCACCGGCGTGCAGCGAGCCCAGGCCGCCCTGCAGGTTGTTCGGCAGGAAGCGGTACAGCGTGTTGGCGTTGCCCTGGTCTTCCGTCAGGTACCAGTAGCCGGTGCTGGTGTCCAGCGCGCTGGCTTCGTGCGGCATGCGGCCCATGTCGAAGATCGGCGTGGTGTTGACGCTGTTTTCACTGGTGTCGGCCGGGATCTCGAAGATGTAGCCGTGGCGTTTGCCGGTGTTGCTGACGTTGTTGCTGCGGATCTCTTCGTTGCTGAGCCAGCTGCCCCAGTTGCTGGCGCCACCGGCGCAGGGGCGGTAGATGCCGCCCAGGCTGGCGTAGCTCTCGACCCAGCTGCCGTCACGGAACACCAGGTTGGTGTTGCCGCCAATCTGGTAGTTGCTGCCGGTGAGGCCGGTGTCGTACTTGGCGACGTTGTCGCGGCCCGCGCCGACGATGCGGCTGGGGTCGGTGCTGGTGCTCTGCTCGTGGTTGCGCACGAGGACGATCTCGGTGCTGCGGCCCACGCGGCGCGACACCACCACGCCCATGCCGTCGTGCGCGGCCGGGGTGGCCAGGCCGTCGGTCATCACGTCACCGCGCCAGCCGTAGCTCTTGTAGGTGAAGCCGGCGGGCAGCTCGATCAATGGCAGGCCGGTGGTGATGTCCTTCACCGGGGCAGTGGGGCCGTAGGGGCTGGGCACCAGGGCGGAGGCATCGGCGGCCACACAACTGCCGGCCCGGGCAGCGGTTTCGCGCTCGACGCGCTGGGCCATGGCGGCCACCGGGCCGGTGAAAGCGGCGGTGACGGCCGCGCCGCTGGCCAGCAGCAGGCTGCGGCGGGAGAGGTCGGCTTGGGGATCGGACATGGGTACTCCTCAGGGGTGATCGACCCGCTGAGGTTGATGCCTGCCCATGAGCACGCTGTGAAGGCACACGCGCCGCGCGTGGTCCTATCGGCAGGGGGGGTCGGGGTCAGCCTTCGGGCGTGCCGTGCCGCCCGGCCCCGGCACTGAACCGCGCGGCGCCTGCCAGGCCCTCTTCAAACACCACCGCGCGCCCGGCCTCACCTTCGCGCTGCAGGGCCTCTGCCAGCGGCCAGTCCCACTGCGCCAGGGCTGAGGCCCGGTCAGCGTTCATGCAGCGCTGCGGGAATGCCGCGATCTGCTGCGCGAGCGCGATCGCCGCGTCAAGCGCCTGCCCCTCGGGCACCACGCGGTTGGCCAGGCCCATGGCCAGCGCTTCGTCGGCAGCCACCGGGCGGCCGGTGAGGATCAGGTCCAGTGCACGGCCCTGGCCGACGATGCGTGGCAGCCGCACCGTGCCACCGTCGATCAGCGGCACGCCCCAGCGGCGGCAGAAGACACCGAACACCGCGCTGGTGGCGGCCACGCGCAGATCGCACATCAGCGCCAGCTCCAGGCCGCCGGCCACGGCGTAACCCTCGATGGCGGCGATCACGGGTTTGCGGAAGGCCATGCGCGTGGCCCCCATCGGGCCGTGGCCAGCCGGGTGGTCGATCTCGTTGCGCAGCGCCGGGTCGGCCATGGCCTGCAGGTCGGCCCCGGCGCAGAACTGCCCGCCCGCGCCGGTGAGCACGGCCACACGTTGTGCGGGGTCGGCTTCGAAGGCCTCGAAGGCCTGGCGCAGGGCCAGCGCCGTGGGACCGTCCACCGCGTTGCGGCGGGTGGGGCGGTCGAGTGTGATGACGCACACGGCGTCCTGTGTCAGGGTGTGAACAGCCATGGCGCTTATGATGCGCCCGCTCCAGGTGCCCGCGGTGATGTCTTGCCAAGGGTTGAACGGGAAGCAGGTGACAGTCCGGCGCAAGCCGGGCCCAGGCCTGCGCTGCCCCCGCACCGGTGAGCAGGCGCAAGACCGCCACACACGCCACTGGGGACCGTCGGGCCCCTGGGAAGGCGGCGGTCCTCGGAGAGGTTCAACCCCTCGACGGCCTGCGAGCCCGGATACCGGCCTCGGAGTACGTGGCCCCCGGCGTGCAAATGCCAGGGGCTGGTGCAACACACCGCCTGCGGGGACGCTGGCGGATGGAGTCCCTCTTGAAAACCATCCTTCGTACCGGGGTGGCCACGGCTTGTGGCTGCCTGTTCTTCGTGCCCGGCTGGGCACAGACCACCCCATCGGCTTCGGCCACCGTCGTCGTCACCGGGGCGCGCCTGGCGCAACCGGTGGGCGATTCACCGCTGGACATCCGCGTCGTTGATCGGGCGCAGATCGAGCGCGCCGGCGTCAGCAGTCTGGCCGAGCTGCTGCAGCGGCTGGCCGGCGTGGAGATCACCGCCACCGGCGGGCCGGGCCAGATCAGCGGCCTGTTTCTGCGCGGCAGCAACACCAGCCATGTCGTGCTGTTGATCGACGGCGTGCGCGTGAATTCGGCCACCAGCGGCACCAACGCGTTTGAGCACCTGAGCCTGGACCAGATCGACCGCGTGGAGCTGCTGCTCGGCCCGGCCAGCGGCCTCTACGGGGCCGATGCCATCGGCGGCGTGGTGCAGGTCTTCACGCGGCGGGATGACGCACTGTCGGCCCGCATCGGCATCGGCAGCGAAGGCACCCGCAATGCCAGCGCCAGCATCGGCGGACGCAGCGGCAGCGCCCGAGGCGCCCTGACCCTGGGCTGGCGCGAGAGCGATGCCACCTCGGCCACCAACGCCAGCAACGTGTTTTCGTACAACGCCGACCGCGACCCCTACCGCAACACCAGCCTGGCCGCGGTGCTGGAGCACGACTGGGCCGCCGGCCACACGCTGGCGCTGCGCGGCACGCTGGCCGATGCACGCACGTCCTTCGACGCCGGCCCGGGCAGCGACGACTTCAACCGCCAGCGCCTGAGCACACTCACGCTGGAAAGCCGCAACCGCGTGCGCGCCGGCTGGACCAGCACGCTGCGCCTGTCGCGCGGCACGGACGACGTGGAGACCGAAGGCAGCTTCCCCGGCGGCTTCCGCACCGACCAGGACCAGTTCAGCTGGCAGAACGATGTGGACCTGGCCGGTGGCCGCGTGGCCGCCGGCCTGGAGTGGCGCCGCGAAGCGGTGGACAGCGACACCACCTTCACCGTCACCGAGCGCCGCATCAGCTCGGCCTTCGGCGGCTGGACGGGCGCCATCGCGCCGGGCCAGCAGCTGCAGCTGGCGCTGCGCCACGACCGCAATTCGCAGTTCGGCGGCCGCAGCACCGGCAACATCGGCTACGGCCTGCAGTTTGCGCCCGGCTGGCGCGTCACGGCCGCGGCCGGCACGGCCTTCAAGGCGCCCAGCTTCAACGACCTGTACTACCCGCTGCAGTTCGGCTACGGCGGCAACCCGGACCTGAAACCCGAGCGCGCCCGCAGCATCGAAGCCGGGCTGCGTTATGCCGCCGGTGCGTGGCAGGCCAGCGCCACCGTCTTCCAGAACCGCATCAGCGACCTGATCGTCATCAACGACAGCTTCACCACGGTGGAGAACATCGCCAGCGCCCGCATCCGCGGCCTGACGCTGCAGGCGCGCTGGACGGGTGGCCCCTGGGCCGCACGGGCCGAGGCCACGCTGCAATCGCCCAGGAACGCCGACACCGGCACGCAGCTGGTGCGGCGCGCCGAGCGCTTCGGCAGCGCGGGGCTGGATTGGTCGGCCGGCGCTTGGCGCCTGGGCAGCGAGCTGGTGGCCGTGGGCCAGCGTTATGACGATGGCGCCAACAGCGATGCCGCCCGCCTGGGCGGCTACACGCTCGTGAACCTGCAGGCCGCCTGGACCGTGGCGCCGCGCTGGACCTTGGCCGCGCGCCTGGACAACGCCGCCGACAAGGCCTACACGCAGGTGCGGGGCTACAACACGCCGGGCCGGCAGTTCTTCGTCTCGCTGGCCTGGGAAGGCGGCTGAGCGCATGGCACGCGCGCTGCGGGTCTGGGCACTGCTGGCCCTCGCGGCCGGCGGGGCCTTGCTCGTGGCGCTGGGCAGCGGCACGGCGCTGATAGCCCCGCTGGACGTGCCACGGCTGCTGCTGTGGCCCGACGGCAGTGCCGCGGCCGAGGTGCTGCACAGCCTGCGCCTGCCGCGCGCGCTGAATGCGCTGGCCGTCGGCGGCCTGCTGGCGCTGGCCGGGGCGCTGATGCAGGTGCTGCTGCGCAACCCGCTGGCCGACCCCTATGTGCTGGGCATTTCCGGTGGCGCCGCGGTCGGCGCGCTGCTGGCCATGCTGGTCGGCGCGGCC
>CAYTWU010000025.1:0-5413 GCA_964442175.1 uncultured Rubrivivax sp. | reverse complement strand
CATCTCCGGCGGTGCGGCCGCGGGTGCGCTGGCGGCGCTGGCCGTGGGGCTGGGCGCGCTGGCGGTGCAGGGCGGTGCGCTGGCCGGCGCGCTGCTGACCACCGTGGCGGTGTTTGCCATTGCGCACCGCGACCTGGCCCGTGTGGCCGCGCCCGGCACGCTGGACAACGCGCCCCGTTTGTTGCTCACCGGCGTGATGCTGGCTGCGGGCTGGGGCGCGCTGGTCATGTTGATGCTGTCGCTGGCGCCCGAGGCGCGCCTGCGGGGCATGTTGTTCTGGCTCGCCGGTGACCTCTCAGGTGCCGGCGCGCCGTGGTGGCCGCTGGTGGCGATGGTGCTGCTGCTGGCTCTGGCCTGGCCGCTGGCGCGCGACCTGAACGTGCTGCTGCGCGGCCCGCTGGCCGCCGCCGCGCTGGGTGTGCGCGTGGTCCGGCTGCGCTGGTGCCTCTACGGCCTGGCCTCGGCTGCGGCCGCTGTGGCCGTCACCACCGCCGGCAGCATCGGTTTCATCGGCCTGGTGGTGCCGCATGCCTTGCGCCTGCTGCTGGGCAACGACCAGCGGGTGCTGCTGCCGGCGTGCGTGCTGGCCGGCGGCGCCTTGCTGCTGCTGGCCGACACATTGGCCCGCACCGTGGTGGCGCCCATGCAGCTGCCGGTGGGGGTGATCACGGCGCTGATCGGTGTGCCCAGTTTCCTGGTGCTGCTGCTGCGCAAGGGGGCGCGGTGAACCCGCTGCTGCGTGCCACCGGCCTGGGCCTGCAGATCGGCCCGCGCATGCTGCTGGACGACCTGCACCTGGCGCTGCGCCCGGGCGAGGTCTGGGCCTTGCTGGGCCCCAACGGCAGCGGCAAGACCACGCTGCTGCACACGCTGGCCGGGCTGCGACCGCCGAGCGCCGGCACGCTGGAACTCGCCGGTCAGCCGCTGGTCGATTGGCCGCCCGGCCCCGCCGCCTGCCTGCGCGGCTTGCTGCCGCAGACGGTGGTGGACAGCTTCAGCGCCACGGTGCTGGAGCTGGTGCTGATCGGCCGCCACCCGCACCTGTCGCTCTGGGCCTGGGAGGACGACACCGACACCGCCGTGGCCCGCGCCGCGCTGGCCGCGGTGGACCTGGCCGGCTTCGAGGCGCGCGACGTGCTGTCGCTCTCCGGCGGTGAACGCCAGCGCGTGGCGTTGGCCGCGCTGCTGGCGCAAGACCCGCTGTTGTTGCTGCTGGACGAGCCCCTGGCCCACCTGGACCTGCACCACCAGCTGCAGCTGCTGCAGCACCTGCAGCACCTGGCGCGCGGCGCCGGCAAGGCGGTGCTGATGTCGGTGCACGACCTGAATCTGGCCGCACGTTTTGCCACGCACGCGCTGGTGCTGGGCCCGCACGGCCACCGCGCCGGGCCCGTGGCCGCGGTGCTGGACGAGGCCACGCTGGGCGCGGCCTTCGGCCATGCGTTGCGGCGTGTGCGGGTGGGCGAACATTGGCTGTTCGTGCCGGGGTGAGGTGATGCGAGGTCTGCTGTTGCTGCTGTGGCTGTGCTGCATGGTGCTGAGCGCCCGCGCAGAGATCCGCGTCGTCGACGACGAGGGCACGACGCTGGTGCTGCGCGCGCCGGCGCAGCGCATCGTCAGCATCGCGCCGCACCTGACCGAGCTGCTGTTCGCCGCCGGGGCTGGCCCGCGGGTGGTGGCGGTGTCGGCCTACAGCGACTACCCCGAGGCCGCGCGCCGCCTGCCGCAGGTGGGCGACGCCGTCTTGCTGGACCTGGAGCGCATCGTCGCGCTGAAGCCCGACCTGGTGCTGGTCTGGGCCAACGGCAGCTCACCGCAGCAACTGCAGCGCCTGCGCGCCGCCGGCCTGCCGGTGTTCAGCAGCGCCGCGCGTGGCCTGCCGCACATCGCCGCCACGCTGCGCACCTTGGGCCGCCTGGCCGGCACCGAGGCCGCGGCCGAGGCCCGCGTCCAGGCCTTCGAGGCCACACTGGCCGGCCTGCGCAGCCGCTACGCCGGCCGCAAGCCGATGCGTGTGTTCCACCAGATCTGGCACGCGCCGCTGATGACGGTGAATGCCCAGCACCCGGTGAGCGAAGCGCTGGCGCTGTGCGGCGCCGTCAACGTGTTCGCCGGCCTGCCGCAACTGGTGCCGCAGGTGAGCACCGAGGCCGTGGTCGCGGCGCGGCCCGAGGCCATCGTCACCGGCCGCGCGGCCGGCGCGCCGGACGACGGCTTGAATGTCTGGCGCGCACTGCCCAGCATGAAGGCCGTGCCACTGATCACCGTCAACCCCGACCTGCTGCACCGCGCCACCGACCGCATGGCCGACGGCGCGCGGGAGCTGTGCGAGAAGCTGGACGTGCTGCGCTGAGGCACGTCGTGCTCGAATCGCAGGTTCGCGCTGACGATGAGCCATCTCGTGCCGCTGCATATGCGGAACCGGCCACCTGCCCATCAGGCGCGAAGCGGCATGCGCCTGGATGCTGCCAAGCCCAACCCCATGCCCACCGACACCATGCGCAGCATGTCGGCCGCCGAGTTGCGCAACAGCTTGCCGGCATCGGCGATGGCCTGGTCCAGCGTGCAAGGCCGGCGCAGCATGCTGGCAAAGGCGTCGATGCCATGTTTGAGGTTGACCTCCACGCCGCGGCCGATGGTGCCTGCCAGCGCGATCACCGGCAGACCTCGCTTCTTCGCACGGCTGGCCACTTCGGCGGGCACCTTGCCGAATGGCGTCTGGTAGTCCAGGCTGCCTTCTGCAGTGATGACGAGATCGGCCATGTCGATCAGCCGATCCAACTCCAGGTACTGCATCACGATGTCGAAGCGCGGATGCAGTTTGCCCCCCAGCAATGCGGCGAAGCCAGTGCCCAGGCCGCCAGACGCGCCGGTGCCGGGCTGCATGCCCCAAGACACACCCGTGGTCTCGGCGATGCGTGCGGCCCAGTTCTCCAGCCCCTGCTCCAGCAGAACCACCTGCTCGGGTGTGGCGCCCTTTTGCGGCCCGAACACACGGGCCACGCCGCGTTCACCGAGCAGCACGTTGTGCCAGTTCACGGCGGCGTCGAGTTGCACGTGCTGAAGGCGTGGGTCCAGTCTGGAAAGGTCAATTCGATGCAGGCTCACCAGCTCGCCGCCCCCGGCAGCCAGTTCGCACCCGCGGGCGTCAAGCAGCCGGGCGCCGAGGGCCTGCACCATGCCGGCGCCGCCGTCGTTGATGCCCGAGTCGCCGCAGCCCAGCAAGATGCGTTGGGCGCCCGCATCCAACGCGGCACGGATCAACTCGCCCACACCGTAGCTGGTGGTCAGCATGGGGTTGCGCTGGTCGCGTGGCACCAGCCGCAGGCCAGCTGCCGCTGCCATCTCGATGACGGCCGTGCGCACTGCGCGGCCTCCAAGAATGCCGAAGAAGCTGTCCACCGGCTGGCCCACCGGCCCGGTCACGCGCACCGGGTGCAGGCTACCGCCGGTTGCGTTGATCAGCGCCTGCGTGAAGCCCTCCCCACCATCGGCCATCGGCACCTTGATGACGCGGGCGCCTGGCATCACCTCCGCCACGCCTTCGGCGATGCGGTCGGCGGCGTCTTCGGCGCTGAGACTTTCCTTGAAGCCTGAGGGCGCGATCAGCACGGTCAGGGGTTTGGTTTTCAGTTGTTTCTTCTTCATGCGTCTTCTCCGTCACGTGTTGATTGCAGTTGTGTGACGGAGCGCGTTGCCATCCAGGAAATACGCCAATCGGACCATTTGGTGAGACCCAATTCACGCGTCTGTGTCGGCGCGCGACTGCGGCCAACCGCTCAGCCCAGGCCCATCAGCGGCCAGACGACGGCGGCGAAGAACACCAGCAGGATCCACAAACCCGGCAGCAGTGCCAGGCTCAGCAAGGCAAGATCACGCGGACCGTAGTTTTCGCGGTGCTCGCCTGCGAACATGGCCACCGGCTTGGCGCTGACCATCAGCGTTTGGCAAAAGCCGCTGCCCACCGCCAGCAACAGCACCAGTTGCCCGGGGTTGTATCCGGCCGCGGCGAACGGCAGTGCCACCGCGGGGATCAGCACCGAGGCCCGCGCAGTGCGGGATGTCACCAACAGGTGGGCCAGCAAGGCCAGCAGGGATGCGAGGGCAAGCCCAAGCACGGGCGGCAGGCTGGCCAGAGGCACCGCGCTGACCAGTGCGCGCGCCAGCGCCGCGGCCGCGCCACTGTCAACCAGCGCCTCGCCCATGGTCATCGTGGCGGCCATGAAGATGATCAGGTTCCACTCCACTTTTTTCAGCGTCGTCTTCAGGTCCGAACCCGTGAGGGGTTTCACGGTGGCCAACAGCGCACCGCACACCGCCACCAGCGGCGCATCGACGCCGTGCCAGTCGGACGTGATCCAGGCCGCCAGGGTGCCCGCGGTGATCGCCACCACACTCCCCTGCTGGCGGGTCATCGGGGTCGTATCGGGCGGTGGCAGCACGATGTCCATGGTGCGTTCGTCGCGACGGAGGTAGAGCGAAAGAATCAGCTCACAGGTGAGCAGGCTGGACACGACGCCGAACGGCCCCGCCAGCCAGAGCCAGCCCAGGAAGCCGGGCGCGTGGCTGCCCAAGCGGTCCATGAAGTCCAGCGCCACCAGGTGAGCGCCGGCGCCAAGCATCGACACGCAGGCGGACAGCAAGATCACGCTCGGGAACAGCAGCGCCAGCGCGCGGACCTGGCGAGCCTGAGGCAACACCTTCACCAACGCCAGAAAAACGGGCAGCAGCAGTGCTGCCCGCCCTGATGTGGACGGCACCAGGAAGACTGTGGCGACGATGAACCAGGTGAGCCGGCGCATCAGCGCGGCCGGCGTCGCAGCTCCTGCCACCACCTTCAGTGCCCAGCGCTCAGCCAGGCCGCTGGCCTGCAGCACGGCGGCCAGAATGAAGGCGCCGATCAGCAGCCAGATGAAGTCATCACCCAGGCTCGCGTAGAAGCGCTCCAGGGATGTCGCACCGGAGGCCATCAAGGCGATCGCGCTGACCAGGGCCACCGGCGTCTCGTCGAGGTCGAGCACCGACCACGCGATGATCGCGCCTGCGAATACCAGCAGTGCCCATTTGGCGGCGGGCTCCAGCGACGGCAGTCCCCAGAAGACGCCTGTGGCTGCGGCGGGAACCAGGGCGGATGCGATGATCCATCGTGTTAACTGGGGCAATTGGGTACCGCCTGGGGAACAAGGAGGTTGGCAAGAGGGACGCCCACGAGAGACGGCCAAGGAGGACGTACAGAGCGGCGAGTGGCCGCTGAGATACAGGCGCGACCTGCAATGCCCTCTGCCGACGGTGCCGAACAGACGACAGTTTGTGATGAACCTGGCCGCGCTTCAGCCCAGCGTCCCTCACCCCTCCAGCAACTGCCGCAAACTCAACCCCAGTAACTTCGATACTAACGTCGCTAACATCGTAG
>CAYTWU010000024.1:0-22145 GCA_964442175.1 uncultured Rubrivivax sp. | reverse complement strand
AGGCTGCTGATGGCCGTACCCAAAACAAGCAGCTTGTCGAGGTTGGCGTCCTGCGTGCGGTCCAGGGCCCAGAAGCGCTGGAAGCCGGCGTCGGATTGACCGTCGGTCAACAAGGTCTGGAAATAAGTGCCGAGATCCAGCGTGTAGCTGGCCTCGGCCACCGGGTCCCACAGGGCCAGGTAGAGCTCGCTGTTGTTGGCACCGATTTCCAGCGCAGCGCCTGCAGGGGCGGCAGCGGCCAGGCCCAGCGTCAAGGCACCGGCCAGGCGACGAGCGGTCGGGAACATGCAGGAGCGTGTCATCGGTCTGACTCCGGAACGAAAGAACTCAAAAGGCCCGACACGCCCCATGGCGTGCCGGGCTGCAGGCGCGCTTACTTGATGATGCGCAGGGCGGCGCAGCTGTCACCGTTGGCGCGCGCCACGCGCGAGCCGAACAGGGCGGCGTTGCCGACGGCGTCGACATAGGCACCGGCGTAGGTGGCCGGGGGCGACATCACGCCCTGCTGGGTGTCGCTGTCCACGGCGGCCAGGCCGTTGGGGCTGCCGAAGCCAGCGCGCAAAGCCTTCAGGAACAGTTCCTTCTCGCTGCCGACGGCGATCAGGTTCCGGTTCCACTGCATCGTGGCTTCAAAGACGATGGGGTAACCGCCGGCCTTGCCCACATCCCGCAGCGGTGCGCGGCCGTCGAGCTTGACGTAGCGGTAACCCAGGTCGCCACCGGCGCGCTTGGGGTTGGCTTCGCGGCCCAGGTAGCCCACGGCGTAGGCGGTGTTGTCAGCCCCGCCGACGGCGGTGTTGGCGTCGTTGCCCACGCAGTTCTCGACCTGGCCGGCGCTCGTGCCTTCCTGCACCAGCACGGGAGCGCTGCTGACGGTGGCCGAGGTGGTGGTTTCGTTGCCGGAGCTGCCAGACACGCCCAGCGGGTTGAACTGGGCGCCATTGCGCACCGAGCAGCCCACGTTGCCGAAGTAGGTGTTGCTGGTGGCCTGCGTGCCCGAGCCTTCGGTGCGGCGGCAGATGTTCAGGGTCTTGGTCATGACGTTCGCGTCCACCGTGGTCGGGATGACCAGGTTCCAGCCCTTCTTGGCCGTGGCGTTGGGCGCGCCGCCCAGCAGCTGGCCGGTGAGGGCCGCGCGCACCCAGGTCTCCGGCAGCGACGGGATCTTGGCGATGTCGGCCGCCGTCCAGGTGGCCTGGTCGGCCGGCACGTCGGCCGCGGCAATCTCTTCGGCGGTGGCGTTCAGCGGCAGGATGCCTTGCGCCTTCTGCAGCGCCACATAGGCCTTCTTGTTGACGGTCACACCGAAGAGCGCTTGCGCCAGCGGGGCCACGTCCAGCGCGTTCAGCTGCGCGGCGCTCAGGGCCACGGAGCCGGCCGGCAGGTTCTGCGCGTCCTGCAGCAGGCGGGGCTCGACGTCGGAGATGCCGGCGTCAGACTTGATGCCGGTGGTGTCGGTGCCGGTGCAGATGTAGCTGGGCACGGCCGGGCTGCCGTTGCCGACCACACCACCGCCGTTGATGGCGGTGCAGGTGGCGTCATCGACAACACGCATGTGCGTCTGGTCAGCGATCGTGGCGATCGGGTTCACGCCCTGGCCCGAGCCGCCCTGGTCACGCTTGTAGACCAGCACGGGCGTGCCGACGGCGAAAGAGCCCTGGACCACGCCCAGGTTGCAGGCGTAGGCGCGGTGGTTGGTGCCTTCGGAATTGCTGTTCCAGATCACGTGCATCGTGTTGGTGTCGCAGACCTCCTTCATGTAGGCAGCGACCGACAGGCGCAGCGCCGAAGCGCCGGCGATGCGGATTTCCTTCAGCGTACCGGCGCTGCGGGCCGCAGCGATCTCGGTCGGGGTCAGCGCGCTGGCGCTGCCGGCGGCGACGAGGGCCGCGGCAGCGGCGACAAGGTGAATGCGGTTCATGGTGACTCCTCGGTCAGGCAAAGCTCCGCCCAGACGGTGCACAAGCACCGTTGGGCAGATGGAAGGTCGAAAGGGGGAAGCCGGCCGATCAGGCGCGGCGGCGACGGGCCATGAAACCCACGGCGGCCAGGCCGGCGGCCATCAGGCCGTAGGTGCCCGGCTCGGGCACGGGCGCGAGCACGGCGTTGAAGCTGGTGCCGTCGAAGCTCACCGAGATGTCGCGGCCGGAAGCCTGCGCCACGCCGCAGGCGGCCGGGCCGGTCGAGTCGAAGCCGTCCTTGTTCGTGCAGAAGAACAGTTGGGCGGTGGAGCCGATGGCGTTGCCGGCGAATTGGCCGAAGCCGCCGGCGAAGTTGCCTTCGATGAAGTGCGCCGGCGTGCCCTTGGCGGCGAACAGGTCGGTGTTCTCGGCGTAGTTCACGCCCATGCCGTTGTTGTTGAAGATGCCGATGATGCCGCCGGTGCCGGTGCCGCCGTTGACCTGGTCCAGCGTGATGTTGTCGAACCGCGGCGTCACGTCGCCGGTGCTGGTGCTGAACCAGCGCAGGTCGCCGTCGATGAAGTTGAAGCCCTCTTCGTCCACACCGAAGATGGCCCAACGGGTGCCTTCAAATTGCGCGAAGTCGGCCTTGTTGGTGTCGACCGCATCGTAGCTGGCCCAGTTGGCACCGCCCACGGTGCCCAGCGTGAAGCTGCTGGTGGCGTTGGCGAGCTGGGTGATGGTGACGCCGAAGTCGACGGCGTAGGTGCCAAAGTTTTCGTCCCAGACGATGCCGAACAGCTCGGCGTCGTCGCCGATCGGGTTCAGGCCGGCGAAGGCGGGGGCGCTGCAGACCAGGGCCGCGGCCGTGGCAAGTTTCTTCAGGTTCATGGGGCTCTCTCCAAGGAGGTTGTCAGGGGGTCGCGCGCCTCACGCGCACATCGCTGGCAGACGCAGGGGTCGCACTGGACCCGCGGTGTGGCGATGGCTGTCGGGCGATGGGCGCGCGGCTCTGGGCCGGCACCGGTCGTCAAAGAGCGGTGGAACTTCGTTCCTGTTGTCACTGTCACCACGCAGTTTGCCGAGCCCGTGTGAAGCCTGTCACGCGCTGCAGGCTGCGGCCGTGAGCCGATCGGATCACGGCAGTGGGGGCTCAGGGCTGGCCGTCTGCCTTCATGTCCTTGAGCAGGTGCGCCGTGATGGCCAGCGACACGGCCTGGGCCCGGTTGCTGGCGCCCATCTTGCGCAGGATCTTCTGCACGTGGTTCTTCACCGTCAGCGCACTGATGCCCAGCTGCTCGCCGATCTGCTGGTTGCTCTTGCCCTCGCGCACCCAGAACAGGATCTGGCACTCCCGGTCGGTGACATGCCAGCGCTGCGCGTCCTGCGCCGGGGCCAGCGGGCGCGGGCGCACGGGCAAGGCGCCCAGCTCACGCTCGGTGGTCAGCACGCGCAGGAAAACGGCGTGCAGGTGCGGGATCAGCAGCTCCAGGTGGTAGGTGCGGGTCGCCGCCGGCCGCTCGCCCGCGCCGGCAAAGATGAACAGGCTCTCGATCTCGCTGGGCCGGTCCGGCCGCGAGACCCCGTGCACCAGCAGGTGGCCCATGCCGGCATCGGCCAGGGCCTGCCAGACATGGCCCACGGCGGGGTTGGGGTGCTCGCACAGCGCCAGCAGCGGCAGCACCGTGGGCCCGCCGCCATGCGCCACCCAGCGCTCGGCCACCAGTTGCATCGCGGGCGAGCCCGCATGGGCCAGTTCGGCCAACACAGGCTCGGGGATCACCACACCATGGAAGACCTCGAACGCCAGGCCCTTGATCTGCCGCCGGTAGGCCCCGCACACCGCCACCACGTGGGGCAGCAGCAGGTGCACATGGGTCTGCATCCAGACAAAAAACTGGTAGCGGCGGCGCACGCCGGGCGCGGCTTCGATCAGGCGCACCAGGCCCTCGGCCTCGCGCAGCGGGATCGTCAGGGAGAGCTCTCGGTCAGGCGTCAGCATGGTTCAGCTGCCGGAGGCTACGGGCCACGCATGACCCGGCGGTGAATCCGGCGCGCCGCCTGGCCCGGCGGGCCATGAGCCGTTCGGACCATGCCATGCGGATCACGTCATCGGCGGCACAAGGCTGGTGGCTAGGCTGCGCCCATGATCAAGATCCTGCTTCGCCTGGCCGGGTGCGGCCTGCTGCTGACGGCCTTGTCCGCGGTGGCGGCTCCCGCGCTCTTTGTGCAACTCAAGGAGGACAGCACCGCTGCCTCGACCGTGCAGCGCAAACAGCGCCTGGCCACCGTGGTGGCCGAGCGCGGCCTGCCGCTGCAGGTGCGCGAGCAGGTCACCGGCCGCTGGCTGCGGCTGCAGGCCACGGCGGCGCTCAGCGGCCGCGAACGCGAGGCCCTGCTGGCCCGTTTGCGCGCCGACCCGCGCGTGGCCCAGGTGCTGAGCCTGCAGCGCGAACAACGCCTGGCCGTGACCCCCAACGACACCCGGTTTGCCGAGCAGTGGTGGCTGCAGCCACGTGGCCCCGGCAACACCGGCAGCGCCGACTTCGGCACCGCGTGGATGCGCCGCGTGCCCGGCAACAACGGCAGCACCGGGCCGGTGGCGGTGCTGGATTCCGGCATCAGCTACCACCCGGACCTGTTTGCCAACGTGCTGCCGGGCCACGACTTCGTCAGCGACGCCGATTACGCCGGCGATGGCGACGGCCGCGACGCGGACCCGAACGACGAGGGCGACGCCATCACCGACGCCGACCGCACAGCCCAGCCGGCCAAGTTCTCCGGCTGTCCGCCGCAGGCGGTGTCGGGCTGGCACGGCACCATCATCGCCGGCCAGGTGGGGGCGATGACGGCCAACAACAACGGCGTGGCCGGCGCCGGCTACAACACGGCCGTGCTGCCGGTGCGCGTGGCGGCCAAGTGCGGCGCCGACCCGGGCGACATCGTGGCCGGCATGCGCTGGGCCGCGGGCCTGGCGGTGGACGGCGTGCCGCTGAACCCGAACCCGGCGCGCATCGTCGTGATCAGCTATGGCAGCGAAGAGGCCTGCAACGCGCTGTACGAAGACGCCATTGCCGAAGTGCGTGCCGCGGGCACGATGGTCATCGCCGCCGCCGGCAACCAGCGCCGGGGCGTGTTCCGCCCCGCCAGCTGCGCTGGCGCGTTTGCCGTGACGGCACTGAACCGCGAAGGCTACAAGGCCACCTACGCCAACTACGGGCCGCAGGTGCAGATCGCGACGCCCGGCGGTGACGACGCCACCGGCGGCAGCTGTGACGCGCAGCTCAGCGACGGCGGCCTGGTCTCCACCGGCAACCTGGGCGATGCGCAGCAGGGCGCTGCGGGCTACGTGGCCGCATCGGGCACCAGCTTTGCCGCGCCGGCCGTGGCCGCCACGGCAGCCTTGATGCTGGGCGTGAACCCGACCTTGACCGTGGCGCAGCTGGAAGCCGGGCTGCGCGCCTCGGCCGCACCCTTCGTGCAGGTGCCGCTGCTGGGCAACTGCGCCGCCAACGACAACCCCGGTCGCTGCACCTGCACCAGCACCAGCTGCGGTGCCGGCCAGCTGGATGCCGACCAGGCCCTGGTGTACGCGGCCGCACCCGGCGGCTACGTGGCGCTGGTGCGCAGCACCGTCACGCTGCGCGACACACGCATCGAAGCCTGCGCCATCGCGCTGGGCCGGCCGGTGCCGCCGGACACCACACCGCCGCCGAACCCCACCCCCACGCCCGAGCCGGAAGGCGGCGGCGGGGCCAGCTCGCCGCTGTGGTTGTTGATGTTGCTGGGCGCGGTGCTGGCGCTGCGGCGCCGGGGCTGATCAGCGCCCCAGGCCGACAAACCGCTGCGTCAGGATGCGCTCCACCGTGTCCACGATCACCTGGGTCTGGCGCTCGATCTCCAGGTTCACACGCGCACCTTCGGCCTTGTCGCCGAAGGTGGTCATGCGCAGGGTCTCGGGGATCAGCCAGACCTCGAACCAGCCGCTGCCATCGGGCGCCCGCTGCGAATCGGCCACCGTCAGGCTGGCGCCGTTGACGGCCATGAAACCCTTGTTGAACACGTAGTTCATCCAAGGCGCCGGCACCTCGAAGCGCAGCACGTGGTTGTTCTCGGGCCGGCGCAGCTGGCTCAGCGTGGCGACCGCGTCCACATGGCCTGAGAGCACATGGCCGCCGACCTCGGCGCCACTCTTCGCTGATCGTTCGACGTTGACACGGCTGCCGTCGCGCAGCGCACCCAGCGTGGTGAGCGCGAGCGTCTGCTGCATCACGTCGAAGTCGGCCGAGGTCTCTCCGTGCAAGGTGGTCACGGTCAGGCAGGTGCCGTCCACCGCCACGCTGGCGCCGATCTCGAGCCCGGCCGCAAAGCCGGGAGGGAACTGCAGCGTGAAGCTGCGCAGGCCGGGCCGCTCGCGCAGGGCGCTGACGGTGGCGATGCCTTGAACGATGCCGGTGAACATGCGGCCAGCTTATCAGCCCACCCCACCGCCCCTGGACCAGGGGGGTCTGCGCTGGGGGTTCAGCGGGGCTTCAGGATCGGCGACGAAGCTCCCGCCATGAGCTCACACCGCCCCCTCCTGTTGCTGATCGCCGGCCTGGCCACCACCCACGTGCAAGCGGAAACCGCCACCTACGACTTTGGCGGCCACGTCACCCTGGGGGGTGGCTCGTACACCTACACCGGCGAGATCGTGCTCGACATGGCCCCGGCGGACTACAGCACCGTGTACTTCAGCGATGCCACGCCCAACCAGGGTTTTCGCACCACCTACAACGGCGCCACGCAGAGCCTGACGCTGTGGATCTCCAGCGGCGAGACGGTGCAGGCAGGCCCCGGCGCGGTGTGGATGAACAACATCGCGCAGCAGGAGGCCGGCGCCAGCGTGCCGGAAGGTGTCTCGCTGCAGGCCTGGACCAGCAACACCAGCGGCAGCATCGGCGGCGTGGTGCTCAGCAATGCCTACCTGGCCTTCCTGCCCCTGCCCTACCAGGATCCGTTCAACCGCCTGGACCGCCTGGGCCTGGACGAAGCCAGCTTGAACGCCAACCCGGGGCTGCTGCCGGCCGACATCTCGCCCCGCCTGACGAACACCGCGCTGCCGG
Organism: uncultured Rubrivivax sp.; assembly: GCA_964442175.1. GTDB lineage: Bacteria > Pseudomonadota > Gammaproteobacteria > Burkholderiales > Burkholderiaceae_C > Rubrivivax. The sequence goes on along the minus strand of CAYTWU010000024.1, from coordinate 15,139 downwards.
CCGACCTGGCGGCCACCTTCAGCAATGGCCTGTTCCTGGGCATCAACTACGGCGTGACGAACCAGGTGGTGGACGTGGACCACTTCAGCCTGCGGGCGCCGGTGCCCGAGCCCGCCACCACCGGCCTGATGGCCGCCGGCCTGCTGCTCATCGGCTGGCGGCAAACTCGGCGCGGTACCGCGCGGGCGTCAGCGCCGTGTGCTGCCGGAAGCGCCGCGTGAAGTGCGCCTGGTCGGCAAAGCCGCAGCAGTAGCCGATCTCTGCGGTGGACGCCGGCCCCTCGGCCAGCAGCCGCGCCGATTGGGCCAGCCGCACCGCCGTCCACAGCGCGCTGAAGCTGCTGCCTTCGGCCGCCAGCCGGCGCTGCAGGCTGCGGGTGGGCAGGCCCAGCGCATCGGCCAGGCGCAGCAGCGTCCATGGTGCGGCCACATCGGCCGCCAGCGCAGCGCGGGCGGCCTGCAGGGCATCCAACGGTGCCGCGTGCGGCGCGTCGGGCGGTGCCGGACGCCACTGAAAGTGTGCGCTGCCGCTGTCCTGGAGATCGACCTCGCAGCGCAGGTCGCAGGCACCGATGCGCTGCATCAGCCCGCGCAGCAGGCCCCAGACCAGCAGGTCTTCGGCCGGCCAGGGCGGCTGCCCGGGCACCAGCGACACATGCTGCAAGCGCAGCCATCCGGGGCCCGCGCCAAGCACACGCGTGCGGTGGCGCGAATGCACAAAACGCTCCAGCCGCTGCCAGCGGGCCAGCAGATCGGCCGGGTCGCGCGCCAGCACCAGCGCGGTCAGCGTGGGTTCGTCGGGCGCGTCCAGCACCGCATCGCCGATGGCCAGCAACACCTGCGGGCCGTGCTGCTGCATCAGTGACGCCAGCAGCGCCCGTTTGTCCTGCAAGGGCACCAGGGCCTGCGCCGGCTCACGCGCCGCAGCCGCGAGGCCCTGGCGCTGCAGGCCGCGCCGGATCAGGCGCAGCATGGCCGCAGAAGCAAAGTCGCTCATGCGCCTGATGATGCCGCCGGATCGTCGGCCGCGAGCGGGAACCGTGTGGGCCGCACACCGCTGGCCGCGCGCAGGGCGTTGGCGATGGCGGCGGCCGCGGCCACGATGGCGGTTTCGCCGGCACCGCTGGGTGGCTCACCTTCGTCCACCAGCAGCACCTGCAGGGCCGGTACTTCGGGCAGGCGCGGGATGGGCGCGTCATCAAAACCCCGCGCGGCGACACCGCCCGCGGCCAGCGGCAGCGCACCGCCGAAGACCATGCCCAGGCCCCAGACCAGGTTGCCCTGGCACTGCGCGCGCACGCTGTCGGCGTGCAGCACACGGCCGCAGTCGTGCGCGCAGAGCAGGCGGCTGACCCGCCAGCGGCCTTGTTCGGCGCGGACCTCGGCCACCACGGCCGCGTAGCTGCGCTCCTTGTAGATGCCGCAGGCCAGTCCGCGCACCACGCCCGGCGGCGCAGGCCGGGCCCAACCGGCGGCATCGGCCACACGCTGCAGCACACGGGCCAGGCGCGGATCGGCCACCATCGCCAGGCGGAAGGCCAGCGGGTCCTGGCCCGCAGCGCGCGCGCACTCGTCGATGGCGGATTCCACCGCCAGCCCGTTGGGGCCTGCGCCCAGGCCGCGCCAGGGGCCGGTGTAGAGCGGCAGGCGCTGCAGCGCGTACTCGATGCGCTTCCGGGGCACGCGGTAGGGCAGCGCAGCACCACGCGCCACGCCACCATCGCCGGTGAAACGTGTGACCGGGTGCAGCCAGGCCGGCAGCGCCGCATTGGTCAGCAGGATGGGGCTGCTGACGAAGGCGTGCCACCAGCCCTGCAGCCGCCCACCGTCCACGCGGGCGCGCACCCGGTGGCGCGCGGGCGGGCGGTGGAAGCCCTGCTGCAGCTCGTCGCTGCGTGTCCACTGCAGCTTCACGGGTGCACCGGCGCTGCGCGCCAGCACCGCGGCCTCCAGCTCCACGGTGCACAAGGTGCGGCCACCGAAGGCCCCGCCGACGCGCTGGCCGTGCACCGTGATGCGGGCTTCGTCCAGCCCCAGGCGGCGCGCCAGCACGGCGCGCACGTAAAACGCGTCCTGGGTGCCGGTCCAGACCTGCAGCGCGCCATCGGCACCGAACTCGGCCACGGCGCAACGGGGTTCGATGCCGGCGTGCGGCGCGGCGGCGACGTCGATGTGCAGGTCGATGTCCCAGGGGCCGTCCATGCGGTCGTTGGCGTCGGCCACGGTGTGCGGCAAGGCCCCGCTGGCGAGTGCGGCATCCACATCCAGCATCCGGGTGATCGTGTCACGGTCGAAGCTGCCGGTGACGGACCACTGCGGCGCCAGTGCCACCTCGATGCGGTCCAGCGCGCCGGGGCTGCGCGCCAGCAGGCCCAGGCCCTCGGCCTGGCCGTGTGTCAGCAGCGGGTGGCGCACCAGGGCCACAAAACCGGGCACGGCCCGCGCCGCGCCTTCATCGGCGGCGGCTAGGCGGGACGGCAGGTCCGGGCTGGCCGGTGCGCGCAGCACACGCCCGTACAGCGTGCCCACGCGCCGCACGTCGGCCGCGAACAGCGGCTGGCCCCGCACCAGCGCCGGGCCTTCGGGGTGCGGCAGCTCGGCGTGGCGCGCGCGGGCCGCAGGCTGGAACGCGCGCAGTTGCTCCACCGCCAGCGCCTGCGCAGGCAGCTGCCCAGTCGTCTGGCCCACGGCCAGCGCCTGGCGCAGCGTGGCGCAGGCCTGGGCCAGCGGCAGCGCAAACAGGCTGATGGATTCACTGCCCACCGTGGCGCGCACCGGCGCGATCTGCGCGGTGGACGGCAGCTTCAACGTGATGGCCTCGGGTGGCACGCCCAGCTCGGCGCTGGCGATCTGCAGCAGCGCGGTGCCCACGTGCTGGCCCATCTCGGCACGTGGCAGCCAGAGTGTGTAGCGGCCGTCGGCGTGGTGGATCCAGCCCTGCGCATCGGCGCCCTCGGGCAGCGGCCGTTTGGGGATCACCGGCAGCGCGCCACAGCCGGCCAAGAGCACCGTGAGCCCGGCGCCGCCGAGCAGTGTGCGGCGCTTCATGGCGCCACTCCGGCGGCACGCTGCACCGCGCGCCGGATGCGCTGCTGCGTGCCGCAGCGGCACAGGTGGCCGGCCAAGGCGGCGTCCACCTGCGCCGCGTCAGGGCGCGGCACCTGGCGCAGCAGCGCCACGGTGGCCATCATCTGGCCCGACTGGCAATAGCCGCATTGCGCCACAGATTCGTCCAGCCAGGCCTGCTGCACCGGGTGCAGCAGGCCGTCGGCCGCGGCCAGGCCTTCCACCGTGGTGATGCGGCGGCCCAGGGCAGCGGCCGCGGGCAGCTGGCAGCTGCGCACCGGGGCGTCGTCCAGCAGCACGGTGCAGGCGCCGCACTGGCCCAGGCCGCAGCCCAGGCGTGTGCCCACCAGGCCCAGGGCCTCACGCAGCACCCAGAGCAGGGGGTCGTCCTGAAATGGCGGCGGGATGTCGTGCGTGCGGCCGTTGATCAGCAGTTGCATGGCGGAGCTCCTACAGCGTTGGAGCCTGCAGTCTGTGCAGTGCGCAGGCCGAGGTCTTGAATGAATGCGCCACTAGACTGGCGGCATGTCTGACGTGTCCCGCTTCCGCCTGACCGACCCGCCACCGGGTTTCATCGACGACCCCTACCCGGTCTACGCCGCGCTGCGGTCGGCGTCGCCGGTGCATCAGATGGCCCCCGGCAGTTACCTGCTGACGCGCCACGCCGATGTGTCGGCGGTCTACCGCAGCGCCGATGTCAGCTCGGACAAGGTGCGCGAGTTCGGCCCGCGGCTGGGCGTGGGCTCACCGATCTTCGAGCACCACACCAGCAGCCTGGTGTTCAACGACCCGCCGCTGCACACGCGGGTGCGCCGGCTGCTGATGGGCGCGCTGAACCAGCGCGCCATCGTCCGCATGGAAGCCGGTGTGGTGGCGCTGGTGGCCGGCCTGCTGGACCGCCTGGCCACGCTGCCCGCGCCCGACCTGATCGAGGACTTCGCGGCCCGCATCCCGGTGGAGGTGATCGGCAACCTGCTGGACATGCCACACGCCGGGCGCGGCCCGCTGCGCGACTGGTCTCTGGCCATCCTGTCGGCGCTGGAGCCTGCGCCCTCGCCCGCCGTGCTGGCCCGCGCCAACGCCGCGACCACCAACTTCCTGGCCGCGCTGCGCGGGCTGGTGGCCCAGCGCCGCGCCCAGCCCGGCGACCCCGAGGTGGACGTGCTCACGCGCCTGATCCAGGGCGAGGTGAATGGCGAGAAGCTCAGCGAAACCGAGCTGCTGCACAACTGCATCTTTTTGCTGAACGCCGGCCACGAGACCACGGCCTACCTGATCGTCAACGGCGCCCACGCGCTGATGACGCACCGCGAGCAGCTGGAGCGCCTGGCCGCCGACCCGGCCCTGCTGCCCACGGCCGTGGAAGAGCTGCTGCGCTTTGAAAGCCCGCTGCAGCTGAACAACCGGCTCACCACCGCGACCATGGTGCTGGGCGGCCAGGAGATCCCCACCGGCAGCTTTTTGACGCTGGCCATCGGCGCCGCGAACCGCGACCCCGAGGCCTTCGAACAACCCGACCGCCTGGACATCGCACGCAAGCCCAACCACCACGTCGCCTTCGGCCACGGCGGCCACGCCTGCGCCGGCATGAACGTGGCGCGGCTGGAGGCACGAATCGCCTTCGGCGCGCTGCTGGCGCGGTACCCGCACATGCAGTTAGCAGGCCCGCCGCAGCGGGACCGACGGGTGCGGTTCCGGGGCTTCAGTGCGCTGCCGGTCAGGTTGATGCCCTGACACCCGCACCGGGTCAGCCCACCCGCACCTGGCCCTTGCCGCTGCGTTTGGCGGACAACATGGCCTGGTCGGCCCGCGCCAGTGCGGCCGCCAGCGTCTCACCGGGCAAGGCGATGGCAATGCCGACGCTGCAGGCCAGCCCCGGGGCGGCCTCCGGCAGGCCGGCCACCAGACGCTGCGCGACCTGCGCACAACTGTTGCGCAATGCCGCCTGTGGCGCGACCAGCGCCACCGCGAACTCGTCGCCGCCCAGGCGGGCCGCCAGGTCTTCGGGGCGCAGCAGCTGGCGCAGCAAGCTGCCCGTTGCGGCCAGGGCGCGGTCACCCGCGTCGTGGCCCTGGCTGTCGTTGAGCGCCTTGAACCCGTCCAGATCCACATAGAGCAGGCCCATCGCCTGCCCCGGGTGCAGCAACGACAGGCGGCGCGTGGCCTCATCGTTGAACAGGCCGCGCATCGGCAGGCCCGTCACCACGTCCAGCCTGGCGCTTTGCAACTCGCGGGCCTGGGCACGCACCGTGTCCTCGTGTTCATCGAAGCGGGCGCGGATGTCGGCCAGCTCCTGCACCCGCGTGGCCTCGCCACCCGGACTGGTCCCCTCTGCGAGCGCACGCACCGACGCCGCCACACGGCGGCCCAGCATCATGGACAGGCCCGCGCTGAGCACGGCCACGACCAGACCGGCCAGCAGCACCGCCAGAAAAGCCAGCCGTTGCTCACTTTCGACAGCCTGCTCCGGCGCCCCCAGCAGCACATGCCAGCCGGTCTGCCCCACGGGGGCAGCGGCCGCCAGGACGGCACGGCCGTCCTTCGAGACCGCGTGCTGGGCCTGAGCGGAACCCGAGGCGATGAGCAACCGGGCCGACTCGGTGACCGGCTCGCCGACATAGCGCGCAGGGTCGGCACTGCGCGCCACGATGACACCCCGCTGGTCCACGACGGCCAACACCCAGCCCTCGGGCACCGGATGGCGCTGCAGCATCGGCTCGAACATGCGCGTGGAAAGCGTGAGCCGCAACACCGACACGAGCTGGCCGGACAGGTCGGCCACGGGGACGGCCAGGCCGAGCACGGGTTTGCCGGCCACCGAGCCGACCACCAGCGGCGACACCCCTGGCCGCCCGGTGGCCAGCACGCCGCGGTCCCAATCGGGCGTGCCCGAGGGCGGCAAAGGCTGGCCCCACGGCATGCGGCTGTCGACGAGGCGGCGGCCGCTGCCGTCGACCAGGCTGGCCGAGAAGATGCTGTTGTCGCTGGCGGCCACCGCGACCAGCACCTCGTGCAAGGTCTCGTGCATGCCACGGCGGGCGGCCACCCCGTTGGCCACGATGCCGATGCGCGCAAAGTGCACGTCCAGCACACCCTGGACGGCCATCGCGGCGCGCGCGGCCTGGCGTTGCAGCGAAGCCGCACGCTGCACCTCCTGCGCCTTCAAGCCCCAGACCGTGATGCCCAGCAGCAGCAGCAGCATGGGCGCCACGGCCACCAGGCTGACCAGCAGCATCCAGCTCTGGATGCTGCGCTGACGCCCGGGGACAGGCGGCTTCTGGGTCTTCATCGGGCCGCATTGTGCCGCGCTGCACGGGCGCCACGAGAGGCCACAATGGACCGCCCGCCCAGCCCACGACAGGTGCGATGGAACCCTTCAAGAACCTGATCCACCCCGGCCTGGTGCTGCGCATGGCGCAGCACCTGCAGCGCGCCTGGCCCCGCTTCGATGCCCAAGGCTTCAGCCAACAGGCCACCACCGGCCTGGACGCGCTGGAGATGAAGGCACGGTCCATGCAACTGGCCGATGCGCTGGAAGCCACGCTGCCGGCCGAGTTCGATCACGCCGCAGCGATCCTGGAAGCCGCGCTGGCCCCGCCCTGGCCCGGTGACCGGTTGGGCAGCGACGACCCCTGCCGCGACGGCCTGGAAGGCTGGGCGCTGTGGCCGGTGGGCGAGTTCGTGGCGCGCCGCGGCCTGGCACAACCCGCGCGTGGCCTGCAGGCCTTGCACGCCATCACGCAGCGTTTCAGCGCGGAGTTTGCGATCCGGCCTTTCATCGCGGCGCACCCGGGCACCGTGTTCCCCCTGCTGCAGCGCTGGACGCAGGACCCGAGCGCCCATGTGCGCCGCCTCGTGAGCGAAGGCAGCCGGCCGCGCCTGCCCTGGGGCCTGCAGCTCAAGGCCCTGGTGGCCGACCCGTCCCCCACCGCGCCGCTGCTGCTGGCGCTGCAGGACGACACCAGCGACTACGTGCGCCGCAGCGTGGCCAACCACCTGAACGACATCGCCAAGGACCACCCGGCGCGGGTGGTGGCCTGGGTGCAGCAGCACCTGGGCGATGCGCCGGCCGAACGCCGCGCGCTGCTGCGCCACGCCAGCCGCACGCTGGTGAAACAGGGGCATGCCGGCATGCTGAAGGCCTGGGGCCTGGGGCAGCCGCTGAAGGGTGAGCTGGCGCTGGCGCTGTCACCCACGCACATCACGCTCGGGCAATCGCTGCAGATGGAGGTGGTGATCACGTCCAGCGCGCGCCGCGCGCAGACCCTGGTGATCGACTACGCGGTGCACCACGTGAAGGCCGATGGCTCGCTCAGCCCCAAGGTCTTCAAGGGCTGGAACCTGGTGCTGGCGCCGGGGGAAACGCGCGCCCTGCGCAAGGCCCACCCGGTGCGGCCCATCACCACCCGGCGCTACCACGCGGGCCGGCATGTGCTGGACCTGCGGGTGAACGGCCAGGTGCTGGCCGAAGCGAGCTTCGACCTTCAGCTCGGCTGAGAAGCCCAGACCGCCGGGTCGAAACCGACGGTGATGCGGCCGTCGGCCCAGGCCACCACGGGGCGCTTGATCACGCTGGCCTGGGCCAGCATCAGTGCGCGGGCCGAGGCCGCATCGACCACCGCCGCTTGGGTGGCGGCGTCCAGCTTGCGCCAGGTGGTGCCTTGGCGGTTCAAGAGCTTTTCCCAGCCGGCAGCGGCGATCCAGCGGTCCAGTTGCTCGGCCGGCACACCGGCTTTCTTGAAGTCGTGGAACTGCACGGCGGTGCCGCGCTCGGCCAGCCAGGCGCGGGCCTTCTTGACGGTGTCGCAGTTCGGGATGCCGTACAGGGTGACGGCCATGATCAATCGTCCAGATGGTCGCAGCGCGGGTCGGGCGCAAAGGCCGCGTCCATCACCCGGCCGCTGGGGTTCAGCGAGGTCTGGAACCACAGGCAGAAGGCCGATTCATGGCGCCAGGACCAGACCTCGCCGCCCATGCGGGCCGGGCGGGTGTGCGTGGGCCGGCCCAGGGTGCTGAGCAGCTCGTTGCGTGTCATGCCGGGCAGTTGGCCCTGCACGGCACGCAGGTTGCGTTCTTCCAGCACCTGGCGCCAGGCCACGGTCTTGCCGGCGCTGTCCAGGTCCACCATCCAGGTCTCCAGGCCGGCCGGGCCGGTGGCGTATTCCAGCCGGGTGCCGCTGGGCAGCGTGTAGCGGGCGGTGGGTGGGCCCCAGCGCTGCGTGACCTCGGCTTCGGGCAGGCCGGCCTGCAGCGAACGCAGGCCGGGGGTGGCGCAGCCTGCCAGCAAGGCGGCCGCAAAGATCAGGGTGACAGCTTTCATGGTGAAAGCATACGCCGCAGCCGGCGCCCGCATTCCCGCCGGGGGCAGAGCACGAGAGGCCGGGCGCGGCCTCTCACCCTCACAAGGTCTCGGACGGGTCGAAGTCCAGCTCCACCTTCGCGCCGCTGGGGTCGTGGCAGAACAGCTGCCAGGTGCCGGCGCCCGCCTGGCGGCGCAGGTCGTAGGTCCAGCCGGCGGCGTCAAAGCGGGCCTTGACGGCCTTCAGGTCCGTGGCCGTGAAGGCCATGTGGTCGATCACACCGGCGCGGTGCGAGGGCACGGGCCGGTCGAAGTACAGGTGCAGCACGGCCTGCGGGCCGCCGGCGTACAACCAGGCACCAGGGAAGCCCAGGTCGGGCCGCGGGCCGGGTTGCAGGCCCAGCAGGCCGGTGTAGAAGTCCATCGTCTTCGCCGGGTCTTCGGCGATGGCGGTGAAGTGGTTCATGCCGACGATCATCGGGACTCCCCCTCAGGGCAACAACACGAGTGCGCCGCTGGTGGCGCGCGATTCGAGCCGGGCATGCGCCTCGGCCGCGGCATCGAGTGTGTAACGTTCGATGGGCGGGGGGCGGATGCTGCCATCGGCCAGCGCCGCCCACAGCCGCGCCGCACGCGTGGCCAGCACGGCCGGGCTGGCGATGTAGGCAAACACCACCGGGCGCGAGAAGCTGGCCGACTTCATCACCAGCGCATCGGGCGACACCGGCTCCAGCGGCCCGCTGGCCTGGCCCAGGCTGATCCAGTGGCCACAGGGCGCCAGCGCCGCGAAGTTCTCGGCCTGCGCGGCCACGCCCAGGCCGTCAACGATGACATCGGCGCCGCCGAAGTCGCGCTGCACGGCCTCGGCAAAGCGGTAATCGGGCGTCACGATCACGTGTTCGCAGCCATGCAAGCGCGCCAGTCTGGCCTTGGTCTCGCTGGACACGGTGCCGATCACCGTGGCGCCCAGGCGTCGGGCCCAGGCGCACAGCAGCAGGCCCACCCCGCCGGCGGCGGCGTGCACCAGCCAGCGCTGGCCGGGGCGCACACGGCCCAGGTCCTGCAGCAGGTAGTCGGCCGTCAGGCCCTTCAGCAGCACGGCGGCGGCGAGTTCATCGTCCACCGCCGGCGGCAGCCGCACCAGCCACGCGGCCGGCACGTTGCGCAGGCTGCAGTAGGCGCCGGTGGCCGGGCCCAGGTAGGCCACGCGGTCGCCGGGGCTGAAGCCGTGCACGCCCGCGCCACAGTCCACCACGCTGCCCGCGGCCTCCTGCCCCGGGCTACCGCCCGGCGCCATCAGCCCCGGGATCCAGCCGCGGCGCAGGTAGACGTCGATGAAGTTCACGCCCACGGCACGTTGGCGGACGCGCACCTCGCCCGGGCCGGGCGGTGGCACGGCGTGGTCTTCCGCCACCAGCGCCGCCGCATCGCCGTACGCCGGCACCACGATGCGCCGGCCCGGCAGCGGCAAGGCCGTGGGCATGGGCGCCGCGCCGGGCGCACGCAGGTCCCCACCCCGTTCCAGGTGGCGGCGCAGGTTCGCAAAACCCGCTTCGTAGACACCTTCGGCCACCATCTGCCGCAGCTCGTTTTCCATGCCCGGCGGCGTGGCGAAGGTGGACTCCCAGTGCCAGAAGGTGCGCCGGCCGTCGGTGACGGGCTTGAGCGTCACGGTGGCCACATAACGCTGCAGCGGCACCGTGGTCTCGACGATGCAGTAGGTGCTCTTGTACTGCCGGTCGTCCAGCGTCAGCAGCTGCTCGCGGATGCGGGCACCGTCCTTCAGGCTGAAGTTGCGCACGCAGCCCACCTGGTCGGGGCGCTCATCGGCTTCGATGCGGCTGACGTCCACCACGTCGTGCCACTGGTCGTGGCTGTTGAAATCGCGCAGCACGGCCCAGACACGCTCGATCGGCGCGTCGATGACGGTGGAGCGGATGACTTTCTGGAGCATGCTGGTGCCGGCTCAGCGACGGCCAAAATGCCGCTTCAGCGCATCAAAGCCACCCTGGAACACGCCGTCGCCGATGCTGGTGGTCAGCGCACGTTCACGGCCTTCGTCGCAATCGAACTCGGCGCTCCACTCGGCGAAACAGCGGTTGCCGTCGGTGATGGGCGTGAGCTTCAGCGTGGCCACGTAGTTGGCCACGCCCATCGGGCTTTCCAGGATCTCGTAGACGCAGCTGTAGTCGTAGTCGGACAGCGCCAGCAGCCGCTCGCGGATCAAACCGCCGTCGCGCAGGTGGAAGTGGCGGATGCAGCCCACGCGGTCCGGCGGTTCCTGGTTTTCGATGCGGCTGTCGGCAATGGCCGGGTGCCACAGTGGCAGGCCGTTGAAATCGCGAACGCGGGCCCAGACGTTGTCGGCGCTGGCGTCGATGACGCTGCTGGCGTAGACGCGGATCACGGCCGATTACTCCTTCGGCGGCAAGGCCGCCTGGCCGCTGGTGGCACCGGCGGTCAGCCGCTGCAGATCCCCCGCATCCAGCCCGATCTCACGCAGCAGCTGGTCCACCAGCGGCGCCTGCGCGCGGAAGCGCAGCGCGGAGTTCACGATGCCATCGCTGAACCCGCCGCCGCCGCCCTCGCCCCCACCACCGCCACCACCGGCCAGCCCGTCGACGTGCAGGATCTTGATGCCCTCGATGCGCTCCATCGGCCGCACCGATTCGCGGATGATGCCCTCGGCCTTTTCCACCAGCCGCATGCGCAGCGCCGAGGCGCGTGCTTCGGGCGACAACACGTTCTGCGCCTCGTTCATCCAGCGTGCGGCCTCGGCCTCGATCTCGGCACGCACGCGCACGGCCAGCGCGCGGATGCGCTCGGCGTCGGCGTCGGCTTCGGCCTGGGCGCGGATGGCGGCGCCGCGGTCGGCGCTGGCGTCCTTCTCGGCCTGCGCGGCCACCGTGAGCTGCAAGGCCTCACGCTCGGCCATCTGCGCCGCACCGATGAGTTCGATGGCCTTCTTGCGCTCGGCCAGCTCCAGCTCGCGGGCGGTGAAGACCTTTTCTTCGGCGGCCACGGCCTGGGCACGGGCCAGTTCGGCCTGGGCCTGGGCGTTGGAAAGGTTTTCGCTCTCGCGCGCCACGGCGATGGCGCGCTGCTGTTCCGCCAGTTCCAGCGACTGCCGGCGTTCGATCTCGGCCGCCTGGATGCTGCGCTCCTTGACGATGCGCGCCTGCTCCAGGCTTTGTTCGCTGCGGATGCGCGCGGCATCGATGGCCTGCTTGGCCGTGATCTGCGCACCTTCGGCATCCTGCTCGCGCTGCGCCCGTTCGGCGGCCAGGTCGGCACGCTGGCGGGCGCGCGCGATCTCCACCTCGCGCTGCTGGGCCAGGCGGGCCTGTTCGGCCTCGCGGTCGATGTCCAGGCTGAGTTTTTCCGCCTCCAGGTTCTTGTTGCGGATCGCGATCAGCGTGTCCTGCTCGACATCGTTGCGTTGTTTCTTGCGGTGCTCGATCTGCTCGGTCAACCGCGTCAGGCCCTCGGCGTCAAACGCGTTGCTGGGGTTGAAGTACTCCATGCCGGTCTGGTCCAGCTGGGTCAATGACGCGGCTTCGAGTTCCAGGCCGTTTTTGGTCAGGTCCTCGGCCACGGTCTCGCGCACGCGCTTGACGTAGGCGCCGCGTTTTTCGTGCAGCTCTTCCATCGTCATCTCGGCCGCGGCGGTGCGCAGCGCGTCGACGAACTTGCCTTCCACCAGCTCCTTCAGCTGGTCGGGCTCCATGGTGCGCAGGCCCAGGGTCTGGGCGGCGGCGGCCACGGCGTCGGGCTGCGCGGCCACGCGCACGTAGAACTCGGCGATCACGTCCACGCGCATGCGGTCCTTGGTGATCAAGGCCTTGTCGCGGCCGCGCACCACCTCCAGCCGCAGCGTGTTCATGTTCACCGGGATCACGTCGTGCACGATGGGTAGCACGAAGGCACCGCCGTCGAGCACCACCTTCTGGCCGCCGAGGCCGGTGCGCACAAACGCGCGCTCCTTGCTGCTGCGCAGGTACAACCAGTGCAGCAGCCACACCGCGATGGCGACGATGATCGCAACGACGATCAGGCCGAGGAGGAAGCTGCCGAATTCAGCGCCGGTCATGGTGGGTCTCCGTTATCTCGTGATCTGGACAAAGCGGCGTGTGGTCTCGGTCAAGGCCACCTCGGTGGGCAGCCTCTCCATCGAGCTGGCGCCGTAAAAGCCGTGGCAGGCCGGGCATTGGCCGAGGATGAACTGCGCGTCTTCCGGCGTGGCGATCGGGCCGCCATGGCACAACACGATGACCTCGGGGTTCACCGCCTTGGCCGCCGCGGCCCAGGCGTTGATGGGCGCCACGCAGTCGGCCAGCTTCAGCGCGGTTTCGGCGCCTATGCTGCCGCCGGTGGTCAGGCCGAGGTGGCAGACCACGATGTCGGCACCCGCCCGCGCCATGTCGCTGGCGTTCTGCTCGCTGAAGACATAGGGCGTGGTCAGCAGGTCCAGCGCGCGGGCGCGCTGGATCATCTCGACTTCCAGGCCGTAGCCCATGCCGGTCTCTTCCAGGTTGGCGCGGAAGCTGCCGTCGATCAGGCCCACGGTGGGGAAGTTCTGCACGCCGCTGAAGCCCAGGTCGATCAGCCGGCGCAAAAATTGGTCCGGGATCATGAAGGGATCGGTGCCGTTCACACCGGCCAGCACCGGCGTGTGTTTCACCACCGGCAGCACCTCGCTCGCCATCTCGCAGACAATCTGATTGGCGTTGCCATAGGCCAGCAGGCCGGCGAGCGAGCCGCGGCCGGCCATGCGGTAGCGGCCGGAGTTGTAGATCACGATCAGGTCGATGCCACCGGCTTCTTCGCACTTGGCCGACAGGCCGGTGCCGGCGCCTCCGCCGATCAGCGGCCGGCCGGCGGCGATCTTGGCGCGGAAGCGCGCCAGCAACTCGGTTCTAGCGATGCGCGGCATGCGTGCGCTCCGTGGCAGGGTGGGGGGCGATCTCGCGCCAGGCGGCGACCAGCGCGTCGGCAAAGGCTTCGTCGTTGATGTGGTGCGGCAGCCGCACCAGCTGCCGGCCGGCCCCGGCGCGGAAGCCGCTGGCCACGGTGTCGAACAACACGCGGTCGGCGGCGGGGTCGTGGAAGGGTTGGCCCGGGCGGTCAATGGCCGAGACGCCGCCTTCCGGGATCAGGAAGCGCACCGGCCCGCGCATCGCGTTCAGCTTGGCCACCAGGAACTGCCCGATGGCCCGGCACTCGTCGGCCGTGGTGCGCATCAGCGTGACGTTGGGGTTGTGCTTGTAGAGCCGCCGGCCGCGGAAGCGCTCGGGCACGGTCTCCAGCGCGCCGAAGTTCACCATGTCCAGCGCACCCAACGAGCCCACGTAGGGCAGCGCGTGGCGCGCAAACACGTTCAGCCGCGTCGGCCCGGCCGAGAGCGTGCCACCGACGATCTCGTCGGCGATCTCGGTGGTGGAGACGTCGATCACACCCGCCAGCAGGCCGGAGTCGGCGAGTTTTTCCATGCTCTGGCCGCCGACGCCAGTGGCATGGAAGACCAGGCAGTCCAGTTCTTCGCCCAGCCGCTTGGTCACGGCCTGCACACAGGGCGTGGTGACGCCGAACATCGTCAGCCCCAGCGCCGGCTTGTGGGCGTCGCTGAGCGCGGGCGGGTGCATCACCATGCCGGCCAGCGCGTGCGCGGCGTTGGCCAGCACCTGCTCGCTGATGCGGTTGATGCCCTGCACATCGGTGACGGAATACATCATGCAGATGTCGCTCGGGCCCACGTAGGGGCGGGTGTCGCCGCTGGCCATGGTGCTGACCATGACCTTGGGCACGCCGATGGGCAGCGCGCGCATGGCCGGTGTGGCCAGCGAGGTGCCGCCCGAGCCCCCGGCCGAGACGATGCCGCCCAGGTCCCGCCGGGTGCGGATGTAGTGTTCGAAGGCCTCGGCCATGGCACCGACGGCGCTGCCCCGGTCGCCGCTGAACACGGCCGATTCGCCGCCCGGGTGGTGGCGCGCCACCTCGCGCGGGTGCACGCTGGCGGGCGAGGGTTTGCCGCTGGTGGACAGGTCCACCGTCACCACGCGCAGGCCGAGTTTTTCCAAGCGCTGGCGCAGGAAAAACAGCTCCCGGCCCTTGGTGTCGAAAGTGCCGGCCACGTAGGCGGCGCGGCCGCTGGTGGCGGCCACCGGGAACTCCACCACCTGCGCGGCTTTGCTCGGGACGGGCGCAGGGGGCACGGGCGGTGCCGCACGCGGGATGTCGGGCACGGGTGCACTGGCATCACCCGCGTTCCAGCGGTTGAAACCACGCACGGTGCGCGGGCCCAGGTCGTCCAGCGAGGGGGCGCCGTCGCCATGCCGGCGGGCCACGGTGATCACGGTGGCGGGGCTGGCTTCGGGCGCGGCGGCGGGGGCTTCGGCTTCGTCGTCGGCGGCCGAGCGCACGCCCAGCAGACGCTCCTGCAGCGCGCGGTCACCGCCGAGGGTGGCGGCCGGCATCTGCTGCGCGATGCGGCCGTTGACCATCACGCCGATGGTGTCGGCCACCTCGATGGCCACGCCCAGGTTCTGTTCGATCAGCAGCACGCCGATCTCGCCCTCGGCGGCCAGCGTGCGCAGCGCCTGCGCCACCTGCTCGACGATCACCGGCGCCAGGCCCTCGGTGGGCTCGTCCATCACCAGCAGGCGCGGCTGCAGCAGCAGCGCGCGGCCGATGGCGAGCATCTGCTGTTCGCCGCCACTGAGTTGCGCGCCGCCGTTGCCCTTGCGCTCGGCTAGGCGCGGGAACATGGTGTAGACGC
>CAYTWU010000023.1:0-22460 GCA_964442175.1 uncultured Rubrivivax sp. | reverse complement strand
GGCGTCTTGGCGTTGAAAAAGGCCGTGCCTTGCATCCAGGCCTGAGTTTCATGCGTTGCGGGTCGCGCCACGCGCGGTGGAGCCACTGACATGCAGGCCGCCGCCACGCTGTACCAGACCCTCGCCGACACCATCGCGCGGTCCATCCGCAGCGGCACGTTGGCACGGGGCGAGCGGGTGCCCTCGGTGCGGGTGCTGGCGCGCCAGCACGGCGTTTCGCTGTCCACCGCCGTGCAGGCCTACCGCCGGCTGGAAGACGCCCGCCTGATCGAGGCCCGGCCACGCAGCGGCTGGTTCGTTGCGGCACGCCCACCGGCCCTGCCCGAGCCCGACACCACCAGCCCGCCGCCGCAGTCGCAGTCGGTGGACCTGGGCACGCTGGCCGCGCAGGTGATGCAGCTGGCGCAGGACCCGGCCTGCATCTCCTTTGGTGCCGCCTGCCCCAGCAGCGAGTTGTTTGACGGTGAACGGGTGCGCCGCGCCGTGGTGCGGGCCGCGCAGCGCCACCGCCACACGCTGGCGGAATACCCCAGCGGCCCCGGCCACGAAACCCTGCGCCGTGCAGTGGCGCGCCATGCGCTGGGCCTGGGCTGCACGCTGGACGCACAGCGCATCGTCATCACCAACAGCTGCCTGGAGTCCATCGCGCTGTGCCTGCGCGCCGTCACGCAGCCGGGCGATGTGGTCGCGCTGGAGTCGCCCACCTACTTCGGCTTCCTGGAGATCCTGCAGAACCTGCACCTGCGTGCGCTGGAGATCCCCACGCACCCGCGCCACGGCCTGTCGCTGGATGCGCTGCAGCTGGCGTTCGACACCCAGCCGGTGAAGGCGGTGCTGGCCGTGCCCACGCTGTCCAACCCGCTGGGCGCCAGCCTGCCGCCGGCCGAGCGCCGCCGGCTGGCGCAGATGTGCGCCACGGCGCGCGTGCCGCTGATCGAGGACGTGCTTTACAACGACCTGGCCGAGCAGGACGACCGCCGCCGCGCCGTCAAGGCCTTCGACGCCGAGGGCTGGGTGATGGTGTGCGGCTCGTTTTCCAAGACCGTGGCGCCCGGCCTGCGCCTGGGCTGGGTGGAGGCCGGGCGCTGGCACGCGCCGCTGGCCCGGCTGAAGGCGGCCACCAGCGGCGGCCAGACCACGGTGACCGAGCTCGCGCTGGCCGACCTGCTGGGCCAGGCCGGCACCGAGGCCGCGTTCCGCCAGCTGCGCGGCACCATCGCGGCACGGGTGGACGAAGCACGCAGCTTGATCGCCCAGCACTTCCCGCGTGGCACCCGTGTGACCGATCCGCCGGGCGGCTACATCCTGTGGGTGGAGCTGCCGCCCGCCATCTGCGCCATCCACCTGTTCCGCGCCTGCCTGGCCGAGCGCATCTGCATCGCGCCCGGCACCATGTTCAGCGCCAGCGAGCGTTACCGCCACTGCGTGCGCCTGGGGGTGGGCGGGCGCTGGACGGACGCCCACCGTGCCGCGCTGCGCCGCATCGGCGCGTTGGCGCAGCGCTTGCTGGAGACCGCCCCCAACGAGGAGATGTCCCAGCCATCGGTGGCTTGAATCCCCCTGCACAATGAGGCTGTTCACGCCCTTCAAAGAAGCAGGAGACACCACCATGTTCGGACTGATGCAGCACCACCCGCTGCTGATCTCGTCGTTGCTCGTGCATGCCGAGCGCCACCACGGCCAGCAGGAAGTGGTGTCGCGCCGCATCGAGGGCGACATTCACCGCAGCACCTACCGCCAGCTCGCGGCCCGCGCGCGGCAGATGGCCAAGGCCATGGCTGCGCTCGGCGTGGGCGATGGCCAGCGTGTGGCCACGCTGGCCTGGAACGGCTACCGCCACCTGGAGCTGTACTACGCCGTCAGCGGCATGGGCGCGGTGCTGCACACGCTGAACCCGCGCCTGCACCCGGACCAGGTGGTCTGGATCGCCGACCACGCCGAAGACCAGGTGCTGTGTTTCGACCTCACCTTCCTGCCGCTGGTCGAGGCCGTGGCCGCGCGGCTGAAGACCGTCAAGCACTTCGTGCTGATGGCCGACCGCAGCCACATGCCGGCAGCCTCCAAGGTGCCGAACCTGCTGTGTTACGAGGACCTGGTCGCGGCGCAGGACGATGCCTACACCTGGCCCGTGTTCGACGAACAGCGCGCCAGTTCGCTGTGTTACACCAGCGGCACCACCGGCAACCCCAAGGGTGTGCTCTACAGCCACCGCAGCACCGTGCTGCATGCCTTTGGCGCTGCCATGCCCGATGCGCTGAACTGCTCAGCCCGCGACGTCATCCTGCCCGTGGTGCCGATGTTCCACGTCAACGCCTGGAGCCTGCCCTACGTGGCCTGCATGACGGGCGCCAAGATGGTCTTCCCCGGTGCCGGGCTGGACGGCAAGAGCCTGCACGAGCTGTTCGAGGCCGAAGGTGTCACCGTCTCCGCCGGTGTGCCCACCGTGTGGCAGGGCCTGCTGGCCTACGTCGAAGCCAACGGCCTGCGCTTCAGCACGATGAAGCGCACCATCATCGGCGGCTCGGCCTGCCCGCCGGCGATGATCCGCGCCTTCCAGGAAACCTACGGCGTGCACGTGCTGCACGCCTGGGGCATGACGGAAATGAGCCCGCTGGGCACGGTTTGCAGCTTCCGCAACAAACACCTGGCCATGACGGACGCCGAGCGCCTGGCGCTGCAGGCCAAACAAGGCCAGGCCATCTACGGCGTGGACATGAAGATCGTCGACGGCGACGGCGCCGAGCTGCCCTGGGGGGCTGATGTGAGCGGCGAGCTGCTGGTCAAGGGCCCGTGGATCGTGGACCAGTACTTCAAGGGCGAGGGCGGCAACCCGCTGATCGACGGCTGGTTCCCCACCGGCGACGTGGCCACCATCGACACCGACGGCTACATGCAGATCACCGACCGCGCCAAGGACGTCATCAAGTCCGGCGGCGAGTGGATAGGCTCGATCGACCTGGAGAACATCGCGATGGCCCACCCGGGCGTGGCGATGGCAGCCTGCATCGCCGCCCACCACCCGAAGTGGGACGAACGCCCGCTGCTGGTGGTGGTGAAGAAGCCGGGCGCCAGCGTCACGCGCGAGGAGCTGCTGGCCTTCTACGAGGGCAAGATCGCCAAGTGGTGGCTGCCGGACGACGTGGTCTTCGTCGATGCCATCCCGCTGGGCGCCACCGGCAAGATGCAGAAGAACAAGCTGCGCGAGCAGTTCAAGGGCTACACCTTGCCCACGGCCTGAGCCCCTAGAACAAGTGATGCGCGGTGGGCCATCGGTTGGTGGCCGCCGCGGGCCGGCTCCTCAGACTGAAGGCGTCACACCTTCACCCCGAGGAGCCCACATGAAGTCCATCGTTTTGTTGGCGGCCGCGCTGGCCGCCACCCTGCCGGCACAGGCCGTGTCCATCACCGCCAGTGCACTGTCGCTGAACCCGATTCCGCCGGTCACGGTGGACGCCACCCAAGACCTGGCCAACGGCGACTTCCTGATCAAGGCCAACCCACTGGCCGGCCCGGGCCATGTGACGGGCGACGGCGTGGACGAGACCACGCAGTGGTCCTTCGATTTCACGGCCGACCCGGCCTACGCCGCCTTCATGGCCAGCGGCCCCATCACCTCGGCGCGGCTGAGCTTCCGCCTGTCCACGCAGTTTTTCATCAACGGTGTCGGCCCCATCACCGACATCAGTTTCCCGTCGGACGGTGTCACCAGCGTCTTCCCCGGCTGGTTGATCCCCGAGTTCATGACCGGCACCTTCGGCGTCTGGCAGAGTGGATCGATCTCCACCGACCTGGTGCAGGACGTGGGCCTGGACGGCGCGCAGCTCAAGCAGTTCCTGGCCGACTTCAACGGCCTGATGCCCATGCTCTACGCCGACGACGCGGTGGTGGGCTTTGCGCAGCTGCAGCTGAGCACCGCGCCGGTGCCCGAGCCCGGCACCTGGGCGCTGATGGCCGCCGGCCTGCTGGGCCTGGCGCGGCTGAAGCGGCGCTTCGGCTAAAGCGAGAGCACGTGGCCGGTGCGCGCATCGCCCCGGCCGCCCAGCACCTGCTGGTAGACCGTGGTGGCGGCTTCAGCGCCCTGCTGCGCCTGCACCACCAGCCACGGCGCCGCCGGGTTCCGCACCTGCGCCACAAAGGCCTGCCAAGCCGCCACCAGGCGCTGGTTGAAGGCCTCGGCGCCCCACTCGGCGCTGCGTTTCTTGGCCTGCGCCGGCGCGAAGAACAGCGTCGCCTTCGGTCCGGGCAGGTCGCGCGGGTTGCCGCCCAGGTCGTTCACATGCGCGCCGCCGATGGCGCAGCTGTAGGCCAGTGCGGTGAAGCGGCCGTGCACCGCGGCGCGCAGGCCGGCGCTGCCGGCGAAATCGACGTACACACACGCGGCATCGGCCGGCAGGCTGGCCAGTTCGTCGTAGGCCAGCACGCGGTGGTAGCAGCCCAGGCTTTCGCAGAAGGCGCGGTTGCCGGCGGAGGTGAGGCCGACGACCTGCACGCCCGGCCGCTGCGCCAGCTGCGCCGCGGTCGCGTAGGCGGTCTTGCTGCTGGCGGCCGAGAGCAGCAGCGTCTGTGCACCGAAGAACTGCTGATCCGCCAGGAAGTCGTCGATCAGCCAGGCCGTCAGGAACAGTGGGCGCAACAGGGCCTGCAGGGCCTCGGTGTCGGCCGTGTAGAACGGGTCTGCGCTGCAGCGCATCACCTGGTTGTAGACCGGGTGCAGCGCGGCCCGGTGCGGTGCACCGTCGCTGAACCCCACGGCCGAGAGCCGGGTGGGCTGCAGCACCGCGTGCGAGGCCATGGGCCAGTAGCCGTACAGCCGCTCACCCACCGCCACGCCCGGGTGCAGCGATTGCACGACCTCGGCAAAGCCCCAGACCGGGATGTTGCCCCAGGCCGGGCCGTCGGCGTCTGCATCGGGATCGGTGGGCACCGGGTAGAACTGCCAGTACTGCATGGCCTCGCCGAAGGCCGCGTAGGTGATGTTGTTCGCGGTGAAGGCGAAGCACAGCACCCGCACACGCACCTGGCCATCGGCCAGCGGCACATCGGGCAGGGTGACGATGCGGGTGTCGGCCAGCGCCTGGCGCCGGACCTGGAATTGTTGGGTGCTCATTGGATACCTTTGTGCTGCGCACGCCGGAATTCGCCCTTGGGGCGGCCCGGCGGGCTCATGACCCGCACGCTAAGGCGCCCGGACGGCGACCGCCATCCGGGCTTGCCGGGGTCTGGGCGCCGCGAGAATGGCGGGCATGTCTCTCTCACCACCCAGGAGTCCCATGAGCAGCCAGCGGCGCGTGGTTTGTTTCGGCGAGTGCATGCTCGAACTGCAAGGCCAGGCCTTCGGCACGATGCAGCAGACCTACGGCGGTGACACGCTGAACACCGCCGTCTACCTGGCCCGCTGCGGTGCCCGCCACGGCCTGCAGGTGGGCTACGCCACGGCGCTGGGCGACGACCCGCTCAGCGAGGGCCTGCTGCAGCGCTGGCAGGCCGAGGGCCTGGGCACCGGCCTCGTGCGGCGGTTGCCGGGCCGGCTGCCCGGGCTGTACCTGATCGAGGTGGACGCCACCGGCGAGCGCCGCTTCAGCTACTGGCGCGACCAGGCCGCGGCCCGCGCCTACTTCGACACCGCCGAAGACGACACGCCGCTGGAGCAGCAGGCCGATCAGATCGACGCGCTGTACCTCAGCGGCATCAGCCTGGCCATCCTGCCGCCGGCCGGCCGTGCCCGGCTGCTGGCCTTGGCCACGCGGCTGGCGCAGCGGGGCGCGCTGGTGGCCTTCGACAACAACTACCGGCCGCGTCTGTGGCCCGACCGCGCCACGGCGCAGGCCGCGTTTGTGCAGTTCATGGGCATCGCGACCGTGGCGCTGGTGACGCTGGACGACGAGATGGCGCTGTGGGACCAGCCCGACGCCCAGGCCCAGCTGCAGCGCACACTGGCCAGCGATGGCCCCGAGCTGGTGGTCAAGCGCGGCGCCCAGCCCACGCTGGTGCGGTTCGGGGCGCAGGGCCCTGTCGCCGTGGCCACCGAGCCGGTGCCCCGGGTGGTGGACACCACGGCCGCCGGGGATTCTTTTGCCGGCGCCTACCTGGCCGCGCGGCTGGCCGGTGCCGACCCGGCGGTGGCGGCTGCGGCCGGCAATCGCCTGGCGGCGCGTGTCGTGCAGCACCGCGGCGCCGTGATCCCGGCCGACGCGATGGCCGACCTGCTGGGTTAAGAGCGCCCCCCGACCTGCCGCATCGCGTCAGGCCCCCCGAGGGGGATGAGAAAACTTGGGAGCGGCCCGGCGTTTTCTCATGGGGCGCCGCGCGCCCGGCCGTTAGAACGTCACCGCATCACCCGGCTGCGGCACCACCACACGCACGCCGCTGCCTTCCATGCCCTTGGCAAAGTCTTCCGGCTTGCCGGCCAGCACCGGGAAGGTGCCGTAGTGCATCGGCAGCGCGTACTTGGGCTTGATCATGTCGCGCACCGCCAGCGCACCCAGGTTGGCATTGATCGTGAAGTTGCCGCCGATGGGCAGCAGCACCAGATCGGGTTTGTAGAGCTCGCCGATCAGGCGCATGTCGCCAAACAGGCCGGTGTCGCCCATGTGGTAAATCTTGAAGCCGTTTTCCAGCTCGATGATCCAGCCCACCGGCTCGCCACCGGGCCAGACCTCGTCCTTGCCGGTGGCGGGGTTCTTGTGGTTGAACTCCGAGCTGTGTTCGGCCCGCACCATGTGGATCTTGATGTCCGGGCCGATGGGTGTGGCGATGCCGCTCTTGTTCATGCGGCCGGCCTGCTCGGGCGGCAACAGGCCCAGCGCGTTCAGCGTCGCGTTCAGGCCGGCGGGCGCAAACATCATCGCCTTGTTGGCCTTGGCCAGTTCGGGCGCGTCGGCGACATGGTCGAAGTGCGCGTGCGTCACCAGCACCAGATCCACCTTGCCCAGCGCCGCCGGGTCCTTGAAGGCGGCCGGGGTCTTGGGGTTGGTCTTGAGCCAGGGGTCGACCACGATCACCTTGCCACCCGGCGTGGTGATCTTGAAGGCCGCCTGGCCCAGCCACAGCACCTCGGTCTTGCCGGCTTGCGCCATGGCGGACGAACACAGCAGGGCGGCGGCGGCCGCCACCAGGGAAGTCATCAGACGCATGGCCAGTCTCCGGCAGGGGTTGATCGCCGGATTCTTGGCGGGCGCGCCCGATCATGGGTGAAAACTATCGAGTAGCCCTCATGACGGTTGGGGCACTCTGGTCCGCCGGCGCCAGCCCGCGCCGCCCACCGCCAGCCCGGCGGCCCACAGCGCCCAGGTGCCGGGCTCGGGCACGGGGGAGATGGCGGTGCCGACGTCGCCGTCGTGCACGGCCCAGGCGTAAGCCAGGTAGCTGACATGGGCCGAGTACTGTTGGCCGCGGTTGAAGTCGAAGGCCCACAACACGTTGGCGTTGAAATCGGTGTCGGGCGTCGACGACCACCAGTTGTTCCCCACCAGGTTGACGAAGGGGCCGGTGTTGCTCAGGCCCCAACCCGGCGGCGCGATGTCGGCGCCGGTGGCCGGGTTGTACTTGCTGATGTTGCCCAGCGTCGTGAAGAACATCGACGACATCTCGCTGTTCAGGTCGCTCTTGTGGCAGTTGTAGTAGGGGTCCGGGCCGCAGTAGGTCGGCACGGTGGTGGGCAGCCGCCAGCCGCTGATGCCGCTGCCATACGGGTCCAGGCCCGCGGCCCAGGCCAGGGCCGCGTTGCCGCTCAGGTAGCCGCCAGAGCCGTGGTTGTCGTGGATGGCGTCTGCCAGCCAGGTGATGTTCTTCACCGTGTCGTAGTAGGCCTCGGTGGTGGCCAGGTTGCCGTCCAGGTCACGCGCCAGCAACGTGGTTTCCCAGGTGCCTTGGCCAGGGACGCCCACCGCGTGGACCGCGCTGGCCAGCGTGCACAGCGCAGCGCCACACAGAGCGCCAAAGAGGGGTGTGTTCATGGGGCCTCCTGCGGGGTCGGACGCAGACGCTGCGCCCGTGAGGCCAATGTCGCCGGCTGGCGTTGCAAGGCCGTTGCAACGCCCAGGGGACCGGCCTGGCCCTCAGGTCACAGGCGCCGGGTTGAACAGCACCAGGCTGTTTTCCAGCCCATGGTGTTCGGCCCAGGTGCGCCGGCCGCTGGCCACGTCCAGCAGCAGCTGGAACATCTCCATGCCCAGCGCCTCGATGCCGATCTCGCCGTCGGCGATGCGGCCGGCGTTCACGTCCATCAAATCGTGCCAGCGTGTGGCCAGTTCGGTGCGTGTGGCCACCTTCACCACCGGGCAGGCGGCCAGGCCGTAAGGTGTGCCGCGGCCGGTGGTGAAGATGTGCAGGTTCATGCCCGCGGCCAGCTGCAGCGTGCCGCAGATGAAGTCCGAGGCCGGCGTGGCGGCGTAGAGCAGGCCCTTGAGGCCCTTGGTGCTGGCCTTCTCGCCCGGGCCCAGCACGCCGGCAATCGGTGCGCTGCCGCTCTTGACGATGCTGCCCATCGCCTTCTCGACGATGTTGGAGAGGCCCCCGGCCTTGTTGCCGGGCGTGGTGTTGGCACTGCGGTCGCTGCCACCGCGGGCCAGGTAGTTGTCGTACCAGGCCATCTGCTCGATCATCTGCTGCGCCACTTCCGGCGTGGTGGCGCGCGCGGTGAGCTGGTCGATGGCGTCGCGCACCTCGGTCACCTCGCTGAACAGCACCGTGGCCCCGGCGCGCACCAGCAGGTCGGTGCAGGCGCCCACCGCCGGGTTGGCCGTGATGCCGGAGAGTGCATCGCTGCCGCCGCACTGCACCCCCACCACCAGTTCGCTGGCGGGTACGGTCTCGCGGCGGCGCTGGTCCAGGCGCTGCAGGTGGCGTTCGGCGGTGGCCAGCACGTCGTCCACCATGGACGCAAAACCCACGTGCTGGTCGTCCTGCAGCCGCACATGGCCGCCGATGGGGATGCTGCCAGGGGGCAACAAGCGCTCGGGCTGCAGTTTTTCGCAGCCCAGGCTGAGCACCATCACCTCGCCGCCGAAGTTGGGGTTCAGGCTGATGTGGCGCAGCGTGCGGATCGGGATGTAGGCATCGGTGGCATCGATGGCCACGCCGCAGCCGTAGCCGTGTTCCAGGCCGACCACGCCGTCCACGTTCGGGTATTTCGGCAGCAGCTCGCGGCGGATGCGCGCCAAGGCGACGTCCAGCACGCCGGCCACGCACTGCACCGTGGTGGTGATGGCCAGCAGGTTGCGCGTGCCGACCGAGCCATCCGGGTTGCGGTAGCCCTGGAAGGTGTAACCCTCCAGCGGCGGCATCAGCGGGGGTTGCACCGTGCTGATCGGCAGGCCTTCCAGCGGGCGCGCCGCGGGCATGTCCAGCAGGCGCTCGTGCACCCAGCTGCCGGCCGGAAGGGCGCGGTTCGCGCGGCCGATCACGACGCCGTAGCGCCGCACGGCATCGCCTGCGGCCAGGTCCGTCAGCGCGACCTTGTGGGCCTGGGGCACCTTGTCCACCAGCACCGGGCCGCCCGGCAGCACGGTGCCGGCGGGCAGGCCGCCGTCGTTCAACACGACGGCGACGTTGTCGTCCGGGTGCAGGCGGACCGTGCGGGGTTCTTGGCGAGTGTGGGTCATCAGAGCTGGATCTTGCCGTCCTTGACGATCTTGACCCACTTGGCGCGTTCGCTGGCCAGGTAGTCGCTGAACTGCGCCGGTGTGTTGGCGCTGTGGTCCACGCCCAGGCTGGCCAGCCGGGCCTTGATGTCGGGCTGGGCGGCGATGTTGGCCAGCTCGGTGTTCAACCGCTGCACGATGGCCGCCGGTGTGCCGGCCGGTGCAAACAAGGCCTGCCAGGAGGAGACATCGAAACCCGGCACACCCGCCTCGGCCAGCGTGGGCACGTCGGGCAGCACGCCGGTGCGGCGCGCCGAGGTGACGGCCAGCGCGCGGATCTTGCCCGCCTGGATGTGCGGCAGCGCCACCAGCGCGGTGTCCATCGTCATCGGGATCTGGCCCGCGATCAGGTCCTGCGTGGCCGGGCCGCTGCCCTTGTACGGCACGTGGGTGATGTCGATGCCGGCCAGCAGGCGCAGCGTCTCGCCCGACATGTGCTGCGAGGTGCCCTGGCCGGCCGAGCCGAAGACCAGCTTGCCGGGCTCTGCCTTGGCGGCCTTGATCACGTCCTGCGCGGTTTTGTAGGGCTGGTTGGCGCCCACCAGCAGCACGTTGCTGATGCTGCCGATCAGCCACACGGGTGCAAAGTCCTTGCCTGCGTCGTAGGGCATGTTGGCCTTGGCGGCCGGGTTGATGGCGTGGGTGGCAATGGTGCCCAGCAGCAGCGTGTAGCCGTCGGGTGCGGCCTTGGCCACGGCATCGGCGCCGATCACGCCGCCGGCACCGGCCTTGTTCTCGATCACCACGGTCTGTTTCAGCGCCGCCTGCAGTTTTTCGCCCAGGGTGCGCGCCAGGATGTCGCTGGTGCCGCCGGGCGCAAAGGGCACGACGATGCGGATGGGTTGTTTGGCGGGCCAGGCGTCGCCCTGGGCGAAGGCCGGCGCTGCGGCGAGTGTGGCGAGCGTGGCCACGGCGTGGCGGCGTGTGAACTTCATGCAGGTCTCCTTCAGGTGTGGGCCGGCCTCAGGCCGCCCCTTGGGTGTTGACGTGCAGCGCGTACAGCGAATGTGTGGCCGCCATGAACAGCCGGTTGCGGTGCCGCCCGCCGAAGCAGACGTTGGCGCAGCGCTCGGGCAGGTGGATGTGGCCAATGGCCTGGCCCTGCGGGTTGAACACCCGCACACCGTCGAGCTGCGCGGCGTCGGCCCCGGCCGAACCATCGCTGCCCCAGCCGCACCAGAGGTTGCCTTGCACGTCGACCGCAAAGCCGTCGAGCGCACCTGGGCCTGCGGCGTCGATCAGCAGCCGGCGTGGGCCCAGCGTGCCGTCCGCCGCGTGTTCGTAGGCCCAGACCTTGCGTGGCGTCGCGCGGCTCTCCACCACGTAGAGCAGCCGCTGGTCGGGCGAAAACGCCAGGCCGTTGGGGCCGGCCAGGTCGGTGATCTTCTGCTGCAGCGTGCCGTCGGGGGCGATGCGGTACACCGCATGCGGCAGCTCCGGCGCTGCGGGTTCACCCTCCCAGAAGCCGCCGATGCCGAAGGTGGGGTCGGTGAACCAGACACTGCCGTCCTGCGCCACGACGATGTCGTTCGGCGAGTTCAAGCGCCGCCCGTCGAAGTGATCGGCCAGCACGGTGATGGCGCCGTCGTGTTCGGTGCGGGTGATGCGGCGGCTCAGGTGTTCGCAGCTGACCAGCCGACCCTGTCGATCACGGGCGTGGCCGTTGGCGTTGTTGGACGGCTGGCGGAAGGTGCTGACCGCGCCGGACGTTTCGTCCCAGCGCAGGATGCGGTCGTTCGGGATGTCCGACACCAGCAGGTAGCGCCCGTCGCCGAACCACACCGGCCCTTCGGCCCAGCGCAGCCCGGTGGCCAGGCGTTCTACCGTCGCGCTGAACAGGCGCAGAGCGCGGAAACTCTCGTGCAACACCTCGACAGCCGGGTCCGGCACGCGGGTGTTCGGGGTGAAGTCGGGCATGGTCACAGTCCGAGCGTGCGTGGCAGCCACAGGCTGAGCCAGGGGATGTAGGTCACCATCATCAGCACGATGAAGAGGGCGATGAAAAACGGTGTCATGGCCCGGGTCACGACGCCGATCTTGAGCTTGCTCACCGCCGCACCGACGAAAAGCACCGTGCCCACCGGTGGTGTGATCAGCCCGATGCCCAGGTTCACCATCATGATCATGCCGAAGTGCACCGGGTCCACGCCCATCAGCTTGACCACCGGCAGCAGGATGGGCGTGAGGATCAGGATCAGCGGCGACATGTCCATCAGCGTGCCCAGCACCAGCAGCATCACGTTGATCATCGCCAGCACCACGTAGGGGTTGCTGGAGACGTTGGTGAAAAACGCCGTCACCGTCTGCGGGATCTGCATCAGCGTCATCAGGTAGCCGAAGCAGGCCGCGAAGCCGATCAGGATCATCACCACGGTCACCGTCTTCACGGTGCGGTGCACGAGCTTGGGCAGGTCGCGCCAGCGGTAGTCGCGGTAGACGAACATCGTGACGAAAAACGCCCAGATCACCGCGATGGAGGCACTTTCGTTGGCGGTGAACACGCCGCTGAGGATGCCGCCCAGGATGATGACCATGGTCATCAGGCCCCACAGCGCCTCGCCGCAGATCTTCAGCGCCTGCCTCAGCGGGATGACGTCGCCCTTGGGGTAGTTCTCCTTCTTCGCGATCACCAGGCACAGCGCGGCCAGCGTCAGGCCCAGCAGCAGGCCCGGCAGCACGCCGGCCATGAACAGCGCCGCGATGCTGACGCTGCCGCCGGCGGCCAGCGAGTAGATGACGGCGTTGTGGCTGGGCGGGATCAGGATGGCCTGCACCGAGCCGCTGACGGTGACGGCGGCGGCAAACGGCCGCGGGTAACCTTTCTTTTCCATCTCCGGGATCAGCACCGAGCCGACGCTGGCCGTGTCGGCCACCGACGAACCCGAGATCGCACCGAAGAAGGTGCTGGCCAGGATGTTGACCAGGCTCAGCCCACCGCGCACAAAACCCACCAGCACGCCGGCAAAGGCCACCAGCCGGCGCGCCATGCCACCCTCGGCCATGATGGCCCCGGCCAGCACAAAAAACGGGATCGCCAGCAGGCTGAACTTGTTGACGCCGGCGGCCAGCTGGATCATCACCGCGTCCAGCGGCAGCTCGATCCACAGCGCACCGATCAGCGCCGAAAACCCCAGCGCATAGGCCACGGGCATGCCGACGATCATCAGCGTGAAGAAGCTGCCGAGCAGCACCAAGGTATCCATGTCAGTGGTGTTCTTCGTAGGCGACCAGGGGTCTGTGCGCTTGTGAGCCTGTGAACAGGTGCTCCAGCACGAACAGCAGCGTGCAGGCCGCGCCAATCGGGATGGGCGCATACGTCACGCCCACCGGCAGCCAGGGCAGCTCGGCGATCGTCTGGCCCATGGTGTCCCGGCACAGGTGCAGGCCGTACCAGGCCACAAACGCGCACACGCCCCCCATCAGCACGTGCACACCCACCGCCAGGCCACGCTGCAGCGGGGCGGGCAGCACGTCGGTCAACATCGTCACCGCGATGTGGGCACCGGCCCGGTAGGCGGCCGCAGCGCCGATGAAGGTGAACACCATCATCAGCAGGATGGCGATGGGCTCGGGCCACTGCGAGCCCGTGCCCAGCACGTAGCGCGTGAAGACGCCGAAAGGGATGATCAGCGACATCAGCGCAATCGCCGCGCCGGCCGTCCAGATGCAGGCCAGGTAGAGACGGTCCAGCGCAGCGTTCATGGTGCCGTCACTTGACGTCGGCAATGCGCTGCATCAGCGCGGTGAACTGCGCGCCGTACTTGGCCCGCACCGGCGCGGTGGCGTCGAAGAAGGGTTTGTTGTCCATCGCGATGAACTCCACGCCCTCGGCCTTGAGCTTGGTGCTGTAGTCGGCCACGGCGGCGTCCCACAACTGCCGCTGCTCCAGCTGCGCCTCGCGCGCCGCCTTCTTCACCAGGGCCTGGTCGGCCGGGCTGAGCTTGTCCCAGGCCACCTTGGACATCACCAGGATCTCCGGGATGATCAGGTGGTTGGTCTGCGTGTAGTACTTCGCGCCGGCCTTGAAGTGGTTGGCGGTGTACAGGCTGGGCGGGTTGTTTTCGGCACCGTCGATGACGCCGGTCTGGATGGCGGTGAAGACCTCGCCATACCCCATCGCGATGCCGTTGCCACCCATCGCGTTCATGGTGTCCACGAACAGCGGGTTGCCCATCATGCGGATCTTCTGGCCCTTCAGGTCGGCCGGGCTGCGCACCGGCTTCTTGGTGTACAGGCTGCGGCTGCCACCGTCCATCCAGGCCAGGCCCACCATGCGCGCCGGGCTGGCGCTGAGCTTGTCCAGCAGCTCCTGGCCGATGGGCCCGTCGATCACGGCCCGCATGTGGGCGATGTCGCGGAACACGAACGGCATGTTGAACACGTTGACCTCGGGCACCACGGGGCCGACCGGGCCCAGGCTGGTGCGCAGGATCTGGATCGCGCCGACCTGGGTCTGCTCGATCATCTCCTTCTCGCCGCCCAGCACGCTGCCGGGGAACATCTGGAACTTGATGCGGCCCTGGGTGGCGGCATCGAGCTTCTTGCCCATGTTCTCCACCGCCACCACGGTGGGGTAGCCGGCGGGGTGCACGTCGGCCGCCTTCATGGTCTGAGCGCTGGCGGCCAGGGCGGCGAAGGCCAGCAGGCCGGCGGCCGCCAGCGTGTTCACGTTCATCTTCATGGTTGTCTCCTGAGGGGGGTCAAGCGTCGAAGGGGCCCAGGTGGACGAAGCGCCCGCCCTGGTAGATCACCTGCGGATCGTTCGGGTCCAGCACCGGCTGTTGCGCCTCGACGCGGGCGCGCTGCGGCTCCGAGCTGTCCTGGGGCCGGTAGCCCAGGTGGGCAGCGCTGGTGTTGTCCCACCAGCGCGTGTGGTTGTCCGACAGGCCGTAGACCACCGTGTGGCCCGCCACCGGCGCGGTGAGGCCGCGCAGCACCAGCTGCTCCAGGTCGTCGTGGCTGAGCCAGGTGGCCAGCATGCGGCGGTCGGCCACCTCGCCCAGGCAGGAGCCGATGCGCAGGCTCACGGTCTGGATGCCGTGGCGGTGCCAGTACAGCTGCGCCAGGTTCTCGCCGAAGGCCTTGGACAGGCCGTACAGCGTGTCGGGCTTGGGCGGGTGTTGCGGCGTGATCACCTCGTCCTGCCGGTAGAAGCCGGTGACGTGGTTGGAGCTGGCGAACACCACGCGCTTCACGCCGTGGTGGCGCGCTGCTTCATACAGCTTGAACAGGCCGTCGATGTTGGCCGCGAGGATGGGCGCCCAGGCGTCCTCGACCGAGATGCCGCCCAGGTGCACGATGGCGTCCACACCCGCCACGAGCTGGCGCATCGCATCGCCATCGTCCAGCGCCGCAACCACCAGCTCCTCGCCCGGCGCGGCATCGCCCAGCGCGCGGCGGTCGCTCAGGCGCAGCGTGTCGCAATACGCCTTCAGGCGCGGGCGCAGCACGCCGCCCAGGTAACCTGCGGCGCCGGTGAGCAGCAGGCGCCGGAAGCGGATCGGGGTGTGCAAAACAGGGGTGGGCGCTGGCATCGGCGTTGTTTCAGAGAATGGGGACCTGGGGCCAACCACAACTTGTCATCAGTTGTAGGTTGTCGTACAACAGAAGCGATTGTTCGAGCCTGCTTCCGGCCCTGTCAAGCGGCTCGCGGGTAAACACGGAATCTCATGAACCCAAGCGATGTGCCGCGCCGCCGTTTGCGCACGCTGGCGCTGGAACTGATGGACCAGCTGGCCGAGCAGGTGCGCGATGGCCGGCTGGCCACCGGCGACAAGCTGCCCACCGAGGCCGAGATCATGGGCGGCTACGGCGTCAGCCGCACCGTGGTGCGCGAGGCCATCGGCCGCCTGGCCGAGGCCGGGCTGGTGGAAACCCGCCACGGCGTCGGCACCTTCGTCGTCGGGGTGGGGGACACGGCCGCGTTCCGTGTGGCGCCCCATCAGCTGGAGACCTTGCGCGACGTGGTGGCGCTGCTCGAGTTGCGCATCGGCGTCGAGACCGAAGCCGCGGCGCTGGCGGCGCAGCGCCGCACGCCGCAGAACCTGGCGGTGATGCGCGCCGCGCTGGACGCCTTCTCGCAGGCCGTGCAGGCCGGGGGTGACGCGGTGTCGGCCGACTTCCAGTTCCACAGCGAGATCGCCCGCGCGACGCAGAACGAACACTTCACCCGGCTGATGGCCACCTTCGGCACCGGCGTCATCCCGCGCGCCCGACTGACCTCGGCCGAACCGCCGGACGATGAGCGCCTGGCCTACCTGCGGCGGGTGAACGCCGAGCACGAAAGCATCCACGACGCCATCGCCGCCGGTGACGCCGATGCGGCGCGCGCTGCGATGCGCACCCACCTGGCGAACAGCCGCGAACGCCGGCGTCGGGCCGCGGCGGCCGGCTGAGCGCGTGAGAGGCCGGGGCGGCTGTGGATTGACAGCCGCCTGCTTAGTTGTACGATGTCCTACAACATGACGCGACAAACAGGAGACCGCATGAAGAGAAGAGTGATCGTCGCAGCGCTGGCTGCGCTGGCCCTGCACGCCAATGCGCAGGATTGGCCCAACCGCACGATCCGCATCGTCGTGCCCTACCCGCCCGGTGGCTCGTCGGACATCATCGCGCGCACCATCGCGCAGCCGCTGTCGGCCGCGCTGAAGCAGACCGTGGTGGTGGAAAACAAGCCCGGCGCCAACGGCAACACCGGCAGCGACTTCGTCGCCAAGGCCAACGACGGCCACACCCTGCTGCTGTGCGACGTGGGCGCGCTGGCGATCTCGCCCTCGGTCTACAAACAACTGCCGTTTGACCCCAGCCGGGACCTGAAGGGCATCACGATGCTGGCGTATTCGCCGCACATGCTGGTGGTGCACCCCTCGGTGCCGGCCAACAACCTGCAGGAGCTGGTGGCGCTGTCGAAAAAGGACAAACTGAACTTTGCCGTCACCGCCATCGGCAGCGCGCCGCACCTGGCCGGTGTGGCGGTGCAGACGGCCACCCAGGCCAGCTGGACCTACATCCCGTACAAGGGCGGCGCGCAGGCCATCGGCGACACCATCGCCGGCCAGACCCAGGTGCTGATGAACGGCATGCTGGCCACGCTGCCGCACGTGCAGGCCGGCAAGCTGAAGGTGCTGGGCGTCTCCAAGGCCACGCGTGTGCCGCTGCTGCGGGATGTGCCGACCATCGCCGAACAGGGCGTCAAGGGCTTCGAGTCCGGCACCTGGCAGGGCATGTTGATGCCGGCCGGCACACCGCCTGCGGTGGTCGGCAAACTCACGGCCGAGCTGACGCGCATCATCCGCTCGCCCGAGGTGCGCGAGCGCCTGGTGTCGCAGGGCGCCGAGGTCTATACGATGAACCCCAGCGAGTTCTCGACGTTCTTCGAACGCGAGCGCAAGACCTGGGCCGGCGTCGTCGCCCGGGGTGGCGTCAAGATCGATTGAAGAGGTCCCCCATGAGAGAAAACCGACTGCGCACGCTGTGGCGCCAGGACCAGGCCGCCGTCAACGGCTGGCTCGCCATCCCCAACAGCTTCGCCGCCGAGGTCATGGCCCACCAGGGCTGGGACACGCTGACCATCGACCTGCAGCACGGTGTCATCGATTACCAGGCCATGGTGACGATGCTGCAGGCCATCAGCACCACACCCACGGTGCCGCTGGTGCGCGTGCCCTGGCTGGAGCCGGGCATCGTGATGAAGGCGCTGGACGCCGGCGCCTACGGCGTGATCGCGCCCATGGTGAACACACGCGAAGACGCACAGAAGCTCGTGGCCTACACGCACTACGCGCCGCAGGGTACGCGCAGTTTCGGCCCGGTGCGTGCGCTGCTGTACGGCGGTGCCGACTACCCGAGTGAAGCCAACCGCACCATCGTCGCGTTTGCGATGATCGAAACCGCGCAGGCGCTGGACAACCTGGACAGCATCCTGTCGGTGGAAGGCCTGGACGCCATCTACATCGGCCCGTCCGATCTGTCGCTGGCACTCGGCTGCAAACCCACCTTCGACGACGTGGAGCCGAAAGTTGCCCAGGCCATCGACCACATCATCGACCGGGCCAAGGCCCACGGCGTGGCCGCCGGCATCCACAACGGCCGGCCCGACGTGGCGCTGGCGCGCATTGCCAAGGGCTTCCGCTTCGTCACCGTCAGCTCGGACGCACGCATCCTGGCCGCGGGCTCGCAGGAGTTGCTGGGCGCGATGAGGAAATCGGCATGAAGCTCGGTTTCATCGGTCTCGGGATCATGGGCGCGCCGATGGCGGGCCATTTGCGTGCTGCCGGGCACGAGCTCTTTGTGCACACCCGCAGCGCGGTGCCGCCCGCCCTGCTGGACGCGGGCGCACTGGCCTGTGCCAGCGCCGCCGAGGTCACGCAGAAGGCCGAGGTGGTCTTCCTGATGCTGCCCGACACGCCGGATGTCGAGAAGGTGCTGTTCGGTGCCGACGGTGTGGCCGCGGGCCTGGCGCCAGGCAAGGCCGTGGTCGACATGAGCAGCATCTCGCCCATCGAGACGCAGGCCTTTGCCGCGCGCATCGAAGCCGCGGGTGCCGACTGGCTGGACGCCCCGGTCTCCGGCGGCGAAGTGGGTGCCAAGGCGGCGAGCCTGACCATCATGGTCGGCGGGCGCGAGCCGGTGTTCCAGCGCCTGCAGCCGCTGCTGGCGCTGATGGGCAAGAACATCACGCACGTGGGCCCGCCGGGCGCGGGACAGGTCACCAAGGTGGCCAACCAGATCATCGTGGCGCTCAACATCGCGGCGGTGTCCGAGGCCCTGGTGTTCGCTGCCAAGGCCGGGGCCGACCCGGCCAAGGTGCGCCAGGCGCTGATGGGCGGTTTTGCCGCCAGCCGCATCCTGGAGGTGCATGGCGAGCGCATGTTGAAACGCACGTTTGCGCCGGGCTTCCGCATCAAGTTGCACCAGAAGGACCTGAACCTGGCGCTGCAGGGTGCACGTGCGCTGGGTGTGGCGCTGCCGCAGACGGCCGGTGCGGCACAACTGATGCAGGTGTGTGCGGCGCAGGGCCTGCAGGAGATGGACCATTCGGCCCTGGTGCAGGCGCTGGAACACATGGCGGCGCATCGGCTGGACAGCCCGGCAGCCTGATCGGCCGCGTGCCGATAATCGACCGATGAAGTGTGGCCCCAGCCCGGTGGCCCCGGGCTGCCATGGACCCCAAAACCGTCATCGTCATCCTGGCGTCGAACCTGATCGCCATCGGGACGCTCCTGTCGCTGATCGGGCGGCGCATGGACGAAGCGCAGGGCATGCGCGGGTTTGCCACGGGCTCGGTGGTCTTCGGCGCGGCCTACCTGCTGCGGCTGGCGGTGGGCCACAGCAGCAGCGGCCCGATCAGTGTGGTGCCCGACGCGGCCATGGTCTACGCCACGCTGTGTTACGCCACCGGCCTGCGCCAGTTCGGCGGCCGTTCGCCGCTGGGCCGGCGCGCCATCGGGGCCGCGGTGGCAGCGTTTGCCGGCCTGTCGCTGGTCTGCACCCTGGCCTGGCAGGACATGGGCCGGCACCTGGTGCTCAACGGCGGCCTGGCCCTCACCTACGGCATGCTGTCGGTGCTGGCGGTGCTGACCACGCGGCGTGTCACCGGCACGCTGCAGATCCCGCTCACGGTGCTGGCCGGGTTCACCGGGGTGCTGGCGCTGCTGACGGCCGGGCGCGCCATCGTGGCCGCCACGCTCGGGGTGCCGCCGCTGTTCGAAGGCCTGCTGGCACAGCTGTACTACGGCTTTTCCACCATCGTCACCGTGGTCCTGGGTCCCAACCTGCTGTGGATGGTGTTCGTGCGCCTGAACGACCGCCTGGCCCAGCTGGCCACGCACGACCCGCTCACCGGCCTGCTCAACCGCCACGGGCTGGAGGAGGCGCTGCAGCGCCACTTCGGCACCCGGCCACGGCAGGCGCTGGTCTTGTGCCAGGTGGACATCGACCATTTCAAGCGCATCAACGACGGCCATGGCCATGCCGCGGGTGACACCGTGCTGAAGGGCGTGGCGCAGACGCTGGCGGCGCAGGTGCGCGGCGGCGACTTCGTGGCCCGGCTGGGCGGCGAGGAGTTCCTGGTCGGCTGCAGCGGTGCCGACCTGGCCCAGGCCTTGGCGCTGGCCGAACGCCTGCGCGCGGCCGTGGCGCAGCGCCGCCACGCGGTGGCCGGGGGCGAGAGCCTGGGCTGCACTGTGAGCATCGGCGTCTCGCCGGCCTTCAGCGAACGCGCCGATTGGGAGGCTGCGCTGCGCGACGCCGACGCGGCGCTGTACCGGGCCAAACAGGCCGGCCGCGACCGCGTGGAAGCCGCGCCAAAGACCACAGGACCCTGCACATGAACATCGCCGACCCCCGCGCGCTGCTGCGCCAGCTCTACGACGCTGCGGTGCAGCGTGCCTTGCCCGGCCAGGTGATGGCTGGTTTTCTGCCACCTGTGCCTAAGGGCCGCACCGTGGTCCTGGGTGCGGGCAAGGCCGGCGGTGCGATGGCCGCGGCCGTGGAGCAGCTGTGGCCGGCGGATGCCCCGATGAGCGGCCTGGTCATCACGCGCTATGCCCACGTGCCGCCGGCTGCACCCGGCGCTTCGCGTCGCATCGAGGTGGTGGAAGCCGCACACCCGGTGCCCGACGAAGCAGGGCGCGCTGCGGCCGCACGCATGCTGGCACTGGCCGACGGCCTGACGGCCGACGACCTGGTGCTGGCCCTGGTCTCGGGCGGCGGCTCGGCGCTGCTCTCGCTGCCCGACGCGCGGCTGAGCTTTGCCGACAAACAGGCCATCAACCGCGCGCTGCTGCACAGCGGCGCCGCCATCGGCGAGATGAACTGCGTGCGCAAGCACCTCTCGGCCATCAAGGGCGGGCGCCTGGCGGCGCGTTGTGCGCCGGCGCGGGTGGTGAGCCTGCTGATCTCCGACGTGCCAGGCGACGACCCGGCCGTCATCGCCAGCGGCCCCACGGTGCCCGATGCCAGCAGCTGCGCCGACGCGCTGGCCATCCTGGACCGCTACGCCATCGCCGTGCCCGCTGCGGTGCGTGCCGCGCTGGCAAGCGGTGAACTCGAAACCCCCAAACCTGGCGACCCACGTTTTGCCGGCCATGTGCTGCACCTGATCGCCACACCGCAGCAGAGCCTGGAGGCCGCGGCCGCCGTGGCGCGCGTTGCGGGCATCGAGGCCCACATCCTGTCCGACGAGATGGAAGGCGAGAGCCGCGAGGTGGGCAAGGTGCATGCCGCCCTCGCACGCGCCGTGGCGCGGCGCGGCGCGCCCTTTGCCAAACCCTGCGTGATCCTGTCCGGCGGCGAGACCACCGTCACCGTGCGCAGCCCAGGCGGGCGTGGCGGCCGGGCCGGCGAGTTCCTGCTGGGCTGCGCGCTGGCGCTGCAGGGCGAGCCCGGGGTGTTTGTGCTCGCCGCCGACACCGACGGCATCGACGGCGTGGAAGACAACGCCGGTGCCTTGGTGACGCCCGACACTTTGGCGCGCGCCGCCGCACTGGGCCTGAACGCCGCCCAGCACCTGGACCGGCACGACAGCTACCCGTTTTTCCAGGCCCTGGGCGACCTGGTGGTGCCGGGCCCGACCTACACCAACGTCAACGACTTCCGGGCTGTGCTGGTGGTGTGAGCACGCGGCGTGCGCGTGTGAACCTGGCCTGACACAGGCCCTTGATGTAGCGCAATACGCGCCGGCCCCGGCTTGGGGACATTGCAGTCACGCCACCCGCCGACTGCCATGAACGCCATCGCCCCGCCCCTGCCACCCGGGTCTCCCGCCGTGCCGCTGCCTGCCTTGTCGGCCCTGCCCCCGGCCCGCAGCCCGGTGCAGGTGCCCTGGCCGGCCTTGCTGGGTTCGCTGGCCGCGGCCGATGCCCAGGCCCTGGATGGCCTGGCCACGGCCCGCACCGTGGGTGAAGGGCGGATGGTGTTCAGCCGCGGCGACACCGCCCCGGCCGCGATCGCGCTGCTGGATGGCCAGGCGGCCTGTGGCTGGTGGCAGCCGGAGCGTGGCTTGACGGCCGAACGTGTGCTGCACGCACCGGCCTGGCTGGCGCTGGCCGGCCCCTGGGTGGATGGCCGGCATGCCTGTGACGCGCTGGCGCAGTCGGCGGTCGTGCTGGTGGAGCTGCCGATGGCGCCGCTGCGGGCCCTGCTGGCACGCCAGCCCCTGCTGGCCCTGCGTTTCACCGCTGCGCTGGCCCGCGAGGTGGGGCGGCTCGAGGCCCGCCTGCACGAGCTGATGCACAAGGACGCGGGTGCTCGCCTGGCCGCGTGGATCTGCGCACAATCCGCCGACAGGCCCGGCGCTGCGGTGCTGCGCCTGGCCGAGCGCAAGCGCGACATCGCCTCCCAGCTCGGCATGACGCCGGAGACCTTGTCGCGCCTGATGCGCAGCCTGTCGGAGCGGGGCTTGATCGCGGTCAGCGGCTACCAGTTGCGGGTGCTGGATGCCTCCGGTCTGCGCCAGCTGGCCGGCGTGTGAGCGTGGCCTGATTCCAGCCTGAAAAGTCAAAACTGCTGCCCCCTGGGAACGCCGGCGGCTTGCGGGTTAGACCCGCTTGCTGCGCCGTGTCGTGGGTTCGATCGTCGTCAGCCGCGCAGCTCGCGCCCGCAACGCATCAACACCCGGAGACACAGCATGACCCAGCCCACACCCGCCCGCCGTCGCCGCTTCTTGAAGGGGGCCGGTGCCACCGCCGCCGCCGGTGCGTTGGCCGCACCAGCCGTCAGCCAGGCGCAGACCGTCAGCCTGCGCTTCCAGAGCACCTGGCCCACCAAGGACATCTTCCACGAGTACGCCAACGACTTCGCCAAGAAGGTCAACGACAT
>CAYTWU010000022.1:0-22594 GCA_964442175.1 uncultured Rubrivivax sp. | reverse complement strand
GGTGGCCACGGCGGCCGTGCGCTGGCCCGCCTGCATCACGGTGCGTTGCCAGCTCGGGGGCGCCGCCGGCGGCAGCGGTGCCGGTGCAGGCGGCACCGCCCCGCCGTCCAGCACGGCACGCAGGGCGGCCACGCTCTGCGGCCGGTCGCCGGGGCGCATGGCCAGCATCCAGTCGATGGCGTGCAGAAAATCTTCGCTGAAACCGGCCAGACCGCGCTGCGACAGGGGCTGCAGGTCGTCAAACAGGCTGCGTGCCGTGGCGGGCGTGGGCGGCACGCCGACCAGCGCAAAGTGCAGTGTCGCCCCGAGCGCGTACAGGTCGGTCCAGGGCCCCTGGCGCGCACCGGCGACGTCGGCGTATTGCTCGATGGGCGCGTACTGCGGCTTCAGGATCGCCGTCAGGTTCTGGCTCTTGTCGCCGATCACGCGCCGCGCGGCGCCAAAGTCCAGCAGCACGGGGCGGCCGTTGGGCTCGATCAGGATGTTGTCGGGCGCGATGTCGCGGTGGAACACGGCTGCGGCGTGCAGGGTTTCCAGCGCGCTGAGCAAGGGCGTCAGCAGGCCACGCAGCCAGGTTTCGTCCGGCGGCTGCGGCATGGCGGCGCACACGGCCTTCAAGGTCTGCCCGCGGTACAGCGGCATGGCCATGTAGGCGGTGTCGTTGGCCTCCCAGAAACGGTAGACCTTGACCAGCGACGGATGGTCGAACCGCGCCAGCAGCTTGGCCTCGTTGACAAACGAGCTGCGGCCCAGCGCAAAGGTCTCGGCGTCGGACTGCGAGCGCAAGGACACGTGCAGGGTTTCGGTGCGCCCGGCCAGCATCGCCGGCATGTACTCCTTGACCGCCACCTCGCGCTCCAGCGCGTGGTCCATGGCCAGGTAGACGATGCCGAAGCCGCCCACGCCCAGCAGGTCCAGCACCTCGAATTCACCCAGCCGCGTGCCGGGCGGCAATGCGTTCGCCGGGTAGGCAGAAGGTCGGGTGGCGCTGTGCTCCATGCTGAACATCAGCTTAGCAGGGCCGGTGCCCGATTCGACAAAAACGCGCGAAACTACAATCGGCGCGTGAACGCGTCCCTTCTCACGCGCCGCCAGTGCCTGCATGCGATGGCCGGTCTGGCCTGCTCGGCGGCCGGCCCTGCATCGGCCCTGGAGCCCGCCCGAGGCCCCGTGGTGCTGGTGCTCAGCGGCCGCGTGCGCCAGCCGAACGCCGGCACCCAGGCGCAGTTCGACATGGCGATGCTGGAGGCCTTCCCCCAGACCAGCTTCTCCACCCGCACCCCCTGGTACGCCGGCCCGCGGCGCTTCAGCGGGCCGCTGCTGCGTGACGTGCTGTCGGCGGCCGGCGCCCAGGGCACGGTGCTGCGCGCCGGTGCGCTCAACGACTACCGCGTCGACCTGCCCTGGGACGATGCGCAGCGGCACAACCTGATCCTGGCCCGCCTGCTGGACGGCCAGCCGATGGCCGTGCGCGACAAGGGCCCGCTGTTCCTGATCTACCCTTTTGACGACCACCCGGAACTGCGCAGCGCGCTGTATTACGCCCGCTCGGCATGGCAGTTGCGGACCATCGAGGTGCTGTGAAGTTCTGGCAGCGCTTTGGCGGCCTGGGCCTGATCGGCACCGTGCTGGCCCTGGTGCTGGGCGCCGCCGTGCTGGTGCAGGGCCGCCAGCTCACGCTGGCCGACCAGGCGCTGCGCTCGGGCGATGGTTATTCGGTGCTCAGCCTGTACCAGGTGGAGATCGACTACCTGCGGCTGGCCGAACAATGGCGCCGCTCCCTGGCCACGGCCGATCCGGAGGTGGCGACGCTGCAGCTGCGCTACGACGTCTGGGTCAGTCGCGTCACGCTGGCCCGGTCCCCCAGCCAGCTGCGCCTGATGGCCGACGATCCTGCCTACCACCGCACCGTGCAGCAGCTGGAGAGTTTTGTTGCCGCGGCAGACCGTGTGCTGGGCACCGGCCGCAGCGACCCGCCAGACCGCGACAGCCTGCGGGCGCTGCTGCCCCCGCTGGAGGCCCTGGCCGTCCCCGTGCACGACCTCTCGCTCGCCGCCGCCCACCGTGTGGCACAACGCGCCGATGCCGGCAACCGCGCGCTGCACCAACAGAGCCAGCTGGGCATCGCGCTGTCGGTCTTCCTGGGCGCCTTGTGCGCGGTGTTTGCCGGCCTGGCGATGCGGCAGATGCGGCAACTGCAGCAGCGCCGCCTGGCGCTGGAAGACCTGACCGGCCACCTGCGCGAAGCCCGGCGCGAGGCGGAGTCGGCCAGCGAGGCCAAAAGCGTGTTCCTGGCCAACATGAGCCACGAGATCAGAACGCCCTTCCAGGGCCTGCTGGGCATGTTGTCGCTGCTGCGCGAGACCGGGCTGCAGCCGCGCCAGGCCGAGTACCTGCGCGTCGCCACGGAATCGGCCGACCACCTGCTGGCCATCCTGAACGACATCCTGGACATGTCGCAGCTCGAGTCCGGCCGGCTGACGCTGAACCCCGCGCCGCTGGAGCTGCGGCCGCTGTTGCGCCAGGTGGACGCCTTGATGCGGCCCCAGGCCACGGCCAAGGCCCTGGCCTTGCACCTGGACGCCGAGCCGGCGGTGCCGGAGTGGATCGTCGCCGACGCCACACGTGTCAAGCAGGTGCTGTTCAACCTGCTGTCCAACGCGATCAAGTTCTCCGAGCAGGGCGACATCACGCTGGACGTTCGGCTGGAAGACGATGACGCCGAGCGCCTGGTGTTTGTCGTCACCGATACCGGCATCGGCATGGACGCCGCCACCACGGCCCGGCTGTTCCGCCGCTTTGCGCCGGGCGACCCCACACCGCAGCGGCGCCATGGCGGCACCGGCCTGGGGCTGGAGATCTCGCGCAACCTGGCGCGCATGATGGGTGGCGACATCACGGTGGACAGCGAGGCCGGCGTGGGCAGCCGGTTCCGGTTCGAGCTGCCGCTGCTGCGACCGCCCACGTCGGCCCAACGCGCGGTGGGCCAGGAACTGCTGCCGACGGGCGCCACGCGGGCGCTGACGGTGCTGGTGGCAGAAGACCACCCGGTCAACCGCCAGTACCTGGGCTCGCTGCTGGAGACCCTGGGCCACCACGCGCACTTTGTGCCCAACGGGCTCGAGGCGGTCAACCTGGTGCGGCAACAGCGCTTCGACCTGGTGTTGATGGACCTGCACATGCCCGAGCTGGACGGCCTGGGCGCCACCACCGCCATCCGCGCCCTGCCCGACCGGGCCGCGGCCACCGTGCCCATCGTTGCCCTGACGGCCGACGCGTTCCAGGAAACGCGTGACCGTTGCCTGCTGGCGGGCATGAACGATTTCCTGAGCAAACCCGTCAGCCCGCAGGACCTGGCCAGCGCCTTGCGCCGCCTCTACGGCCAGGAGGCGGCCGATGCGGCGCATGCCACCGATGCCTCGGCCCCGCCTGTGCCCGCCACCACGCCGCAGCTGCTGGACACGGTGGCGGTGGAAGCCGTGCTGCAGGGCATGCCGCGCACCCGCCTGGGTAAGCTGATGGCGCAGTTCCTGGACGAAGGCCCGGCCACCGTGGCCCACCTGCGCGCCGCCGTGCGCGACGGCCAGCCGCGCGCGCTGAGCGTGCACGCCCACGCCGCACGCGGCGCCGCCGCCAACCTGGGCCTCGCGGCACTGGCGCAAACGGCGCAAGCGCTGCAGGAAGGCGCCACCCACCTGCCGGCGCACGAGATCGCGCGCCTGGTGCAGCGGTTCGAGGAGTTGCTGCCGCGCACGCGGGCGGCGGTCGAGGCCGCGGGCCTGCTCACCTGAAGACAGGATCGAACTGAAACAAGCCCTGGCCCGCAGTCATGCAGTTTGCGACGAACACGCCGCCCCCCGTCAACAGTTGCGCAAATGCACAGTCGCAGCGCCCTTCGATGAACGACGGCTTCAAGGCCGACATGTAGTACTCCGCCGCTGGACTGACATTGAAGGCCTGTTGGCCTTCCCAGCATGGTGGGATCGACGTCCTACTTGAAGAAAAACCCCCACAGGTTGTCAATACCTCGGCCGTCGCCCGCGGGTTGAGCCACGGTGGGCAGCACGTCGAAGGTGTTAACCGAGATGTAGGCGCCGATGCCGCTCTTGGACAGGAGTGAGAATCCGTTGGTGCCAGCGGACACTCCGATCACATAACCCGGGCCGCTGCCAGCGTTTGGAAATCCCTCCACCGAGACGAACGGTTGAACCAGGGTCTGGGTCGGTCCGTCCAGCGCGGCCCAGGAGTTGGTATTGGACGAGTCGACCCGGATAACGAGTGCGCTGCCGTCCCGAAGCAATGCAACTGAGCTGTAGAAGTAGTTGAAGTAGCCCCAGGCCTCAAAAGGCTCCAGGCCTGACCACACGCCTGCGATACGCCGCACTCGGTCGCCGCTGCGGTAGGAAACGAAATCACCGTCGTCCTTGACGACTGCATAGAAGGGCGAATCGTCATTGCCCCCCGGCCCCACCTCACTAGAGTAGCCCAGGTCCGTCACCGACCACGCCCCCGTTGGGCTGTCCAGGGCCGCCGCATACCGCGCATCGCTGGTGCCGTTGTTCTGGTTCCACATCAGCACCACACGGCCGGAGCCGGGGTTGGCCCAGCTGCCCCGGAATTTGGCGTCGGCGCCGCGGCTGTCCAGCACTTCCTGCGCACCTAGTCCGGTCGTGACCGTGCCGCGGTAAGCCACGATGTCGTCCGTGGCGTTCTGCTCGGCCTCGCCGACAAGCACCAGGTCCCCGGCCCGGCTGAGGTGGAAGACACGGTCGTTGAAGTCGGCATCGGGCAGCACCTGTTGCCGGAAGGCCGCTTCGCCGGACACCCGCCACGTGAGCGCCGTCGCGCGGGTATGGCCGCTGCCGCCGGAGCGCACCCAGCCCTGCGCATCAACAACAACGTCGCCTGCATCATTGATCTCCAGCCCGGAGAGCGTCGTGGTTGGCGTGCTGGCAGCAGTGACCGGCGCCTCCCAGGCGCCCGTGTTGGCCAGATACCGCGCCACGATGCGGTAGTTGCAGTTCCCGGACGTGTTGTAGGAACTGCCCGTACACGGAGCGATGCGAGTCCACGCGGCCGCCACGTTGCCGGCCGGCGACACGTTGACGGAAAAGCTGTAGCTGGTGTTGATGGGTGCGCTGGTGTCGATGGCCACCGGCGTGCTCCAGGTCGGCGCCAGGCCCGCCCCATTGGCCACCCCTCGGGTGGCCCACAACACGTTGCGGGTGCCGTCGGACTTGGTGAACAGCACCGTCACCCGGCCCAGGTCGTCGATGACACCGGCGTACTTGAGCACGTCGTTGTCGTTGACCTCGAGCTGCTGCCCCGTGGCCCAGGCACGGCCCTGGAACACGTTGGCAGGTGCATTGACCGTCAAGGTCGCTGCCGCGCTGGTGGCGCTGCCGCTCGCATTGGTGGCCACGATCCGATAACGGTTGTTGTTGTCCGCCAGCACCGTGGCCGGCGTGGTGTACGCCGTCGCTGTGGCGCCGTTGATGTTGGCAAAGCTGGCGCCCGCGTCGCGGCTGATCTGCCACTGCACGGCCGGGGCTGGGGTTCCACCAACGGTGGCGGAAAAGCTGGCGGTTGCGCCTGCGGTGACAGTCGCACTGACAGGCGAAGCAATGACCGTCGCAGCGACAGGCGATGCCGTCACCGTCAGCGTCGCGGCGCTGCTGGTCGCCGTTCCCGACGCATTTGTCGCGACGATCCGGAAACGCTTGCCGTTGTCTGACAGTGCTGTT
Organism: uncultured Rubrivivax sp.; assembly: GCA_964442175.1. Classification (GTDB taxonomy): domain Bacteria; phylum Pseudomonadota; class Gammaproteobacteria; order Burkholderiales; family Burkholderiaceae_C; genus Rubrivivax. The sequence continues at coordinate 16,850 of CAYTWU010000022.1, read as the reverse complement.
GCGGCCAGCGTGTAGCTGCTGCCGGTGGCACCGGCAATGTCGGTGAAGGTCGCCCCTGCATCGGTGCTCTGCTGCCACTGCAGCGTTGGCGCAGGCGAGCCCGTGACGGCAGCTGCAAAGGTCGCAGCGGCCGGTGCCTGGACGCTGAGCGACGCCGGCGGCATCGCCACAGCCGCTGCGGCGGGAGCCGTCACGACTTGGAGGATGGCGGCGCCGCCGGTGACGCTGCCCGCCGAATTGCTGACGATGGCGCGGAACTGCCGGCCGTTGTCGCCCACGGACACGGCCGTCAGCGTCAAGGTCGCTCCGCTGGCGCCCGAGATGTCGCTCCAAGCAGCGCCGTCGCTGCTGGATTGCCACTGGTAGGCGGGCGTGGTGCCGGTGGCGGTAACGCTGAAGCTCACATTGGCGCCGGCCGTCACAGACTGGGATGCTGCATCCACCGTGATCGCCGGGGCGACCACCGTCGCCGCGACGGTCAAGGCCACCGCCGAACTGGTCACGCTGTTCGCGGTTCCGATGACTGCCACCCGGTAGCGGTGGCCGCTCTGACCGGCGTTGACGTTTGCAAGGCTCAAGGTGGCGGCGTTTGCGCCCCCGACGTCGGTCCACGTACCGCCTGCGTCAATGCTGAGCTGCCATTGGTACCGGATGCTGTCGCCATTGGCCGACACACTGAACTGCGCTGTCCCGCCGGCCGTGACGGCCTGATCCACGGGCTGGGCAGAGATGCTGACGGGCGTCGGCGCCAACTCGGTGGGAGATGACGTTCCGCCGCCGCAACCTGCGAGGAAGATAGCCGCTGCGAGTGTCCATGCCCATCGGCGAAAGAGCCAGGACGTCAGGCTGGTGAGCGTTGTCGGCACGGGGCTTCTCCTTGTGGTGTGGGTGCTTGACCAATGGTCTGGGGATTTCGCCTCCTCAACTTCACGAGCCCCTCACGAAACGCTAACGGCGCCTGCCAACGTCCCTCCGAATGGCGAATCACATCGCAATCGGGTGGCGCCGCTGCGTTATCGTTTCCACAGAAACAACGGCACAGACCGGCGGCACGGCTACGCGCGGCGACGCAATGGGAGGGGGACTCCATGTCTTCGACAGACCCGCGAAGGAACAGACACAGCAGCGCCATCGACATTTCCTTCCCCGGGCCGGACACTGCCTTCCGGTACCGGTTCGACGACACCGAGTTCGACGAAGCCAAGCTGGAGTTGACCGTCGCCGGCCGCAAGGTGGCCCTGGAGCCGCGCCCGATCCAGGTCCTGGTGGAGTTGCTGCGCCGGGTCGACGAGGTCGTCACGCGTGACGAGCTGCTGGATTCGGTGTGGGCAGGTCGCCCGACGGTCGACAACGTGCTGGCCAATGCCGTCTCCAAGTTGAAGAGGGCCCTGGGGCCCCAGGCCGGCGCCCGGCTGGTGAACCTGCCGCGCACGGGGTACCGCCTCAAGGGACCCATCGAGCGCGTGGCCGTCGGTGACTTTCCGCACCTGGGCGACCCGGGCCTGATGGCGGGCCAGCCGGTGCCGCATCACCCGAACTTCGTGTTGGTCCAGCCGCTGGGGCGGCACGGCAAGGGCAATGTATGGCTCGCCCGGCACGCCAAGCTGCCCGGGCAGCAGCGGGTCTTCAAGTTCGCGTCCGACGGTACCGGCCTGCGCCGGCTGAAGCGCGAATTCACCATTCAGCGGCTGATGAAGGCCGAACTGGGCAGCACCGTGCCCATCGTTGCGATCCTGGACCACAACTTCGACCAGGCTCCTTTCTGCCTGGAGTTCGAGTACGCTGGCCCGGACCTGCTGGAATGGTCGCAGGGGCCAGCCGGCCTGGCGACGATGCCGCTCGATGAACGCCTGCGAATCTTCTGCGTCTTCCTTTCTGCCCTCGTCGCCGCACATGGCATGGCGGTGATCCACAAGGATCTGAAGCCGGCCAACGTATTGATGGCGCAGGTTGATGGGCAATGGACGCCCGTCATCGCGGATTTCGGCAACAGCCAGCTGCTGGACCCAGAGCGTGTGCGGAGGCTCGGGCTGACGCTGGCCGGTACGACGGTGGATGCCATGACCCCGGACGACGGCCTGGCCGGCACGGCCCTGTACCTGGCCCCGGAACTGCTGGCCGGGCACGCCCCCAATGCACAGTCCGACATCTACGCTGCGGGCGTGATGCTTTACCAGCTCATGGCCGGCGATCTGCGGCGGCCGCTGACCACCGGCTGGGAACGCGATGTGGACGATGAATTCGTCCGGGCCGACATTGCCGCTGCCACGGACGGTGACCCTGCGACGCGCCTGCGTGCCGCAGCCGAGCTGCTGGACCGGCTGCAGCGGCTAGACGACAGGCGGGCTGCGCAGCGGCAGAAGCTGCTCGTGGAACAGCGCGCTGCAGAGGCAGAACGACGCGCCGCCAGGGTGCGCGCACGCCGACCCTGGGTCATCGCGGCCGGTGTCGCGATGGCCCTGGGCCTGTCGGCGAGCCTGTGGACGCAGGTGCAGTTGCAGGCCGCACTGGCGAGCGCCGATGCCCAAACAGCCCGCGCTACCGCGATCACAGAGTTCCTGCACCGGGATGTGCTGCAGACGCCCAATGTCCAGTTCACCAACCTGCTGCGCCCACGCACGCTGCTGGAAGTGCTGCGCACAGCGTCGGCGGCCACCTCGCAGCGCTTCGCCAACGACCCGCTCGCCGAAGCAGCCACACGCCGCCGGCTGGCCGACACCTTCATGCGCATGGCCAGTCTGATCGATGCCAGACGGGAACTGGATCGCGCGCATTCGCTGCTTCAGGCCCGTGTACCGGCCAACGACCCGGAGTTGCTGATGGTGGGGTATCTACGCGCTCGTTTGATGGCGTGGGCCGGCCAGACCGCGGTGTCGCGCCAGATACTGACCGAGTCGGAGGCGGCACTGGGCCCGCAGGTCAAACTGGCGGGTGAGGTCGCCTACTACGCCGCCAGAGCCCGATTTGAACTGATGTTTGCCGAAGAACGATTTGAGGAGGCGCTGCCCCTGGGGCACCTGCTGGTCGCGGCAGCCGATCACGCCTATCCCGACACGGCGCATCTGCGCGCCGATGCCAAAACCCGCCTGGCCGAGACCCACTTCAGGCTGGGTCAGGCAGTTGCGGCAGACGCGCTGATTGGTGAACTTGCCGGGGCGCCGTATTTTGCGCCGGAACTGCGCACGGCATTCAAAGTGCGGCAGTTGCTGGCCCCCGCAAACAGGGCCGTAGCGGTGGGCGACTACGCCACCGCCCTGCCCCTGCTGCACAGTGCACGACAGCTGGTGCTGTCCGACCCACGACCCATTCGCTTCACCCTGGCCTTCGTCGAGTTGGACCTGGGCCAGACCTGGCACGGCCTGGGCGATCTGAAGGCTTCGGAACAGGCACTTCAGAGCGCGCGCCAGTTGTTTGACGAAGTGGTGGGTGATGACCACCAGTATGTTCGTTTCACCGATCTTTGCCTGGGTTTCGTCAGGCTTGACCAGGGGCGGCAGAAGGAGGCTGCGCAGCGCTTTCAAGCGGCGGACCAGTGGCAGCAGAAGCAGGGCCGCCAGGTGTGGTTGCCGTGGACAAACCTGGGCCGTGCGGCAATCCTGATCAGAGACGGCCGGTCGGCGGAAGCCTTGCCGCTGCTGGCCTCCATACAGACCCAGCACCTGCGCAACCTCCAACTGGCGCCCACCTGGGACCACAGGGTTCGGGCTGAGCGCGCGCTGGCCCTGATGCGCAACGGGCAGGCGGAGGAAGGACGCCGCGAAATGGCCGCAGCTGCTCACGCGCTTCGGGGCACCTCGGCCTCAGCTTGGCTGGTGGACCACTACGCGGCACTCGCCGCTCACACCACCACCGGCTCTGGCTCCAGCCGGATCCCGAACCGCCCGTAAACACTCTCCTGGATCGCCCGCGCCAGCGTCAGCACCTGCGCGCCGGTGGCGGCGCCACGGTTCACCAGCACCAGGGCCTGCTTGTCGTAGACCGCGGCGTCGCCCACGGTCTTGCCCTTCCAGCCGCAGGCGTCGATCAGCCAGCCCGCGGCCAGTTTGAAAGTGCCGTCGTCCAGCGGGTAGTGCACCACGTTCGGGTCGCGGCCGATGATGTCGCGGCACTGCTCGGCCGTGACCACCGGGTTCTTGAAGAAGCTGCCGGCATTGCCGATCACGGCCGGGTCCGGCAGCTTGGCACGGCGGATGCCCACCACCCACTCCAACAGCGTGGCGGCATCCGGGTGGGTGTTGCCGGTCTCGGCCATCTTGCGTTCCAGGTCCAGGTAACCCAGCACCGGGCGCCAGGGGCGCGGCAGGCGGAAACGCACGCGCAGGATCAGCAAGCGCCCCGCCTGGGCCTGCTTGAAGACACTGTCGCGGTAGCCGAAGCGGCACGCCGCGTGGTCCAGCAGCACGGCGCGGCCAGTGGCCAGGTCGATCGCGTCCAGCGATTCAAAGCGGTCCTGCAGCTCCACGCCATAAGCGCCAATGTTCTGCACCGGCGCCGCGCCGACGGAGCCGGGAATCAGCGCCAGGTTCTCCAGCCCGGGCCAGCCCTGGGCCAGCGTCCAGGCCACCAGGCCGTGCCAGGACTCGCCGGCTCCGGCCTCGACGATCCAGGCCTCGGGCCGGGCCTCGGCCAGGCGCAGGCCGGGGACCTCGATCTTCAGCACCACACCGTCCGGATCGCGGCTGAAGACCAGGTTGCTGCCGCCGCCGATCACCAGCCGCGGCAGGCGGCCCAGTTCGGGGTGCTGCAGCAGCGCCTGCACATCGGCCTCGCTGCGGATGCGGACCAGCCGCCAGGCCGTCGCGGGCAGGCCGAAGGTGTTCATGGGGGCCAGGTTGACCTGGTGTTCGACGGCGATCCGGGCAGACATGCCGAGATTCTGGGCCATGCCTCGCGGCCGCCTTGAAACGCGGATTTGTGTGCAGGACAGCCGCTTGTTCGCCCGATCCCGCGGGGCCGGTGGTGCAACCATCCCGGCATGAAGATCGACCGCCGCCATCTCCTGCTCACCCTCCCTGCCTTCGCTGCCTGGCCGGCCTGGTCGGCCGCACCCGGCCGCACGGTGCTGTCGATCACCGGGAAGGTCAGCAAACCCAACGCCGGCGATCGGCACGATCTGGACATGGCCACCCTGGCCACGTTGCCGCAGCACAGCTTCAGCGCAGCCACGCCCTGGTTCCCGGCACCGGTGAAGTTCACCGGCCCCCTGCTGCGCGACGTGCTGGCCCTGGCCGGCGCCGACGGCACGCAGCTGACCGCCGTCGCGCTGAACGACTACAAGGTGCAGCTGCCGATGGCCGACGCCACACGCTGGGACGTGGTGATGGCGCGCCTGCTGGACGACAAGCCCATGTCCACACGCGACAAGGGCCCGCTCTTCATCGTCTACCCCTTCCACCAGGTGGCCGAGCTGCGTTCCGAGCGCTACTACTCACGCTCCGCCTGGCAATTGCGCACCTTGATCGTGGCGTGAAGCGCGCCAGTTCCGCCTGGCTGGCGACCATCGGCGCCGCCCTGGTCCTCGCATTCGCCGGCATCGCCTGGGTGCAGATGCGCCAGGTGGCGGTGCTGAGCACGGCGGTGCACTATGAAGGCGACAACGTGCTGTGGGCCTACTTCCAGCTGGAGGCCGAGTTCCTGCGCCTGCGCGACCAGCTGCGTGATGCCCGGCGCAAACCCGACGACACCGCGGCCGAGGCCCTGCGCCTGCAGTTCGAGATCTTCGCCAGCCGGCTGCCCCTGCTCAGCGCCGCGCGCACCGAGGCCGTCTTCGGCCCGGGCGCAACCAATGCCGCAGACGCCATCCTGCTGGCCGACCTGCAGGCCTTCGTCACCGAGGCCGACCCTTGGCTTGCCGAATTCGCGGCCCTGCCGCTGGCGCAGGCGCCGCTGGCCCGCCTGGTGCAGCGCATGGACGGCCAGGCCGCCGCGGTGCACGACCTGATCCTGCGCATCAACCAGCGCAACGGCGAGCTGGTGGCCGCGCGCAACGAGGTCTCTGGCACGCTGAGCCGGCAAGGCATCGGCCTGACGGTTTTCCAGAGCCTGCTGACGCTGGCCTTCGTGGCCCTGGCCTGGCGCCAGATGCAGGTGTTGACACGGCGCCGCCGCGAGCAGGAAGACCTGGCCCGGCACCTGGATGCAGCCCGCGCCGACGCCGAAGCCGCGAGCGCGGCCAAGACCAGCTTCCTGGCCAACATGAGCCACGAGCTGCGCACCCCCTTCAACGGGCTGCTGGGCATGCTGACCCTGCTGGAGGTGAGCCCGCTGGACGCCGAGCAGAGCGACCACCTGCGCACCGCGCGCCAATCGGCCACGCACCTGCTGCACCTGCTCAACGACATCCTGGACCTGACCAAGCTCGAATCCGGCCAGCTCAGCCTGCAGCCCGAGCCGACCGACCTGCGCCGCGTGCTGGGCGACGCGCGGGACCTGATGCTGCTGACCTCGGAAGCCAAGGGCCTGGACCTGCGGCTGGAACTGGCGACCGAGCTGCCCGACGCGGTGCTGGCCGACGAGATGCGGCTGCGCCAGATCGTGCTGAACCTGCTGAACAACGCCATCAAGTTCACCGACCGCGGGCAGGTGCAGCTGCGTGCCGCGTGGCGTGAAGAGCAGCTGGTGATCCAGGTGCTGGACACCGGCATCGGCATGGATGCCGCGACGCTGGGCCGATTGTTCCAACGTTTCATGCAAGGCGACAACGGCACGGCCAAGCGCTTTGGCGGCTCCGGCCTGGGGCTGGAGATCTCGCGCAACCTCGCGCGCATGATGGGCGGCGACATCACGGCGCAAAGCCAGCCGCTGCAGGGCTCCTGCTTCACCGTCGAACTGCCGCTGCCCCGCTGCGCCATGCCCGCATCCACGGTGGCCGACACCACGGCAGACACGGGGGGTCGGGCGCTCGAGGTGCTGGTCGTCGACGACCAGGCCGTCAACCGCAAGCTGATGCAGCGCCTGCTGGCCCGCATGGGGCACCGCGTGCGCCTCGCGGCCGAGGGCGCCCAGGCGCTGGAGGCGGTGCGCCAGCAGAAGCCGGACCTGGTGCTGATGGACCTGCACATGCCGGTGCTCGACGGCCTGCAGGCCACGCAGGCCATCCGCGCCCTGCCCGCGCCCGCAGCCAGCGTGCCAGTGGTGGCACTCACCGCCGACGCCTTCCGCGAGACCCGGGAGCGCCTGCTGGCCGGTGGCATGGACGGCTTCCTGGCCAAACCCGTGCAGCTGCCGGAGCTGCAGGCCCTGTTGGCCCGGCACGGTGGCCTGACGCAACTGCAGGCGGCGCCGGCCCCGGACAAGGCACCGGCACCCGCCGCAGCCGCGCCGCGGCGCCGCCGCCGCTTCCGCCCCGGCGAGGTGGGCGAGGTGCTGGACCTGCAGGTGATGGGCGAATTGATGCTCGGCCTGTCGGTCGGCGGCTGCCGGCAGTTGCTGCAGCCCTTCCTGGCCGACGAGACGGGCGGCCTGCAGGCGCTGCGCCAGGCCCTGCTGTCGGGGCAGACCGCGGTGCTGGCCGAGCGGGCGCACGCCGTCAAGGGCGCGGCCGGCAGCCTGGGACTGAAGGCCCTGCAGGCGCTGGCCGCCGAGGTCGAGGCCGCCGGTGCCGACGCGGACCCGGGCACCTGCACCCTGCAGGCGGACCGGCTGGCCCAGACCTGGGCGCAGAGCCGGGCGCTGTGCGAGCAGATGGGGCTGGCCTGACGGCTGGCAAAATGACGACGAACCTCCGCCGCTTTCCGAGACACCGCCATGCCCAGCTTCGACACCGTGCTTGAACCCGACCTCGTGGAAGTGCGCAACGCCGTCGACCAGGCGATGAAGGAGATCGGCACGCGTTTCGATTTCAAGGGCTCCAGCGCCAAGGTCGAACTGACCGACAAGAGCGCCAAGGAACGCGAGATCACGCTCTACGGCGACAGCGACTTCCAGCTCCAGCAGGTGCAGGACGTGCTGCTGGGCCGGCTGAGCAAACGCAACGTCGACATCCGCTTCCTGGACCTGAGCGGCAAACCACAGAAGCTGGGCGGCGACAAGCTCAAGCAGGCCGTGCCGGTGAAGGCCGGGCTGGACGCGGAAAACGCCAAGAAGGTGCAGGCCGCGCTGAAGGCCAGCAAGCTCAAGGTGCAGGGTGCGATCCAGGGCGACGCGGTGCGGGTCAGCGGCGCCAAGCGCGACGACCTGCAGGCCGCGATGGCGGTGCTGCGCAAGGAGATCGAGCTGCCGCTGACCTTCAACAATTTCAGAGACTGACGCCGTGCGGCGCCGCGGGCTCGTGATCGGCGCCGCGGCCCTGCTGCTGCCTGCGTTGCCGTGGGCGCAGACCGTGCAGCTCGCGGGCCAGATGGGCCGCAAGGCGCTGCTGCTGATCGACGGCCAGACCGTCACGCTGGCAGTGGGCGAAAGCCGCAGCGGCGTCACGCTGCGGTCGCTGCAGGATGGCCAGGCCCAGGTGGAATGGGGTGGCCGCGTCAGCACACTGAGCGTGGGTGGTGCCCCGGCGCGTGTGGGCGCCGGCGGCGGGCCGGTGGTGGGCCGCAGCATCGTGCTGCCGGTGGGCCCGGGCGGGCACTTCATGGCCGGCGGCAACATCAACGGGCGCGCGGTGCGTTTCATGGTCGACACCGGCGCCACCACCATCGCACTCGGGCGCAGCGATGCCCAGCGGGTGGGGCTGGACCTGACGGGCGCCCAGCGCGTGCTGATGCAGACCGCCGGCGGCACCGTCGCCGGCCATGCCCTGACGCTGAGCGCCGTCACCGTGGGCGAGGTCACGCTGGCCAACGTGCAGGCCGTGGTGATGCCCACCGAGATGCCGTTTGTGCTGCTGGGCAACAGCTTCCTGTCGCGCTTCCAGATGCAGCGCGACAACGACGTGATGCGGCTCGAATTGCGCTGACGCCGCGCGGCCCGGCGCAGAAATGCGCGGCCTTGTCCGCTGATTTCCGGCTGCACCGGCCGGCGCCAGGCGGCACACTGACGCCGTCGAATCCCACGCCGTGGAGACCCCGATGGCCCAGCCCGCGCCCCTGATCCCCGACCGCGCCGAGTTCATCGACGCGCTGCACCTGCTGCAACGCGGCCACCTGATGGTGCACCTGGGCGACGGCGCCAACACCAAGGCCATCGGCGGCGGCATCGTGCACCACTCGGCCGACACGCTGCTGCAGTACGGGCTGGTGGACGAGGTGGAGAACCCGGACGGCTTCCCCGGCGTGCGCTACTACCGCATCTCCCCGCGCGGCCGCGCCTTTGCCGACCGCGCCTGGGCCCAGTGGCGCAGCCGCAAGCTCTGGGAGCGCGCGCTGGTGCGGCTGGTCGGCTGAGGCGCCCAAGCTCTCGCGCTTGTCACCGCCCGGACAGCCGGGAATCGAACGGTCGTGCTAAAACGGCAAGCTGCTTGCCGGAGACCATGCATGGACTTGAATTTCACCGCCGAAGAGCTGGCGTTCCGGGCGGAGATCCGCCAATGGGTGGCGGCCAACCTGCCGCCCGAGCTCAGCCACAAGGTGCACAACGCGCTGCGCCTGACCCGTGAGGACATGCAGCGCTGGGCGCGCATCCTGGGCAGCAAGGGCTGGCTGGGCTGGGGCTGGCCGCAGCAGTTCGGTGGACCGGGCTGGAACGCGGTCCAGAAACACCTGTTCGAAGAAGAATGTGCGCTGGCCGGCGCGCCGCGTGTGGTGCCCTTCGGCCCGGTGATGGTGGCGCCCGTCATCATGGCCTTCGGCACGCCCGAACAGCAGCAGCGTTTCCTGCCCGGCATCGCCAGCGGCGAGGTCTGGTGGAGCCAGGGTTACAGCGAGCCTGGCTCGGGCAGCGACCTGGCGTCCGTCAAGTGCAAGGCCGAACGGGTGGGCGACCACTACATCGTCAACGGCCAGAAGACCTGGACCACGCTGGGCCAGTACGGCGAGTGGATCTTCTGCCTGGTGCGCACCAGCAACGAAGGCAAACCGCAGACCGGCATCAGCTTCCTGCTGATCGACATGAAGAGCCCCGGCATCACGGTGCGCCCCATCGTGCTGATGGACGGCGAGCCCGAGGTCAACGAGGTCTGGTTCGACAACGTCCAGGTGCCGGCGGACAACCTGATCGGCCAGGAGAACAAGGGCTGGACCTACGCCAAGCACCTGCTGGCCCACGAGCGCACCAACATCGCCGACGTGAACCGCGCCAAGCGCGAGCTGGAGCGGCTCAAGCGCATCGCCAAGGCCGAGGGTGTGTACGACGACTTCCGCTTCCGCGACCAGATCGCGCTGCTGGAGGTGGACATCGTCGCGCTGGAGATGATGGTGCTGCGTGTGCTGAGCGCCGAGAAGAGCGGCAAGCAGAGCCTGGACGTGGCCGGCCTGCTGAAGATCCGCGGCAGCGAGATCCAGCAGCGGTACGCCGAGTTGATGATGCTGGCCGGCGGCCCCTGCAGCCGCGCCTTCATCAGCGAGGCCATGGAAGCCGGCTGGCAGGGCGACCACGTGGGTGCGGCCCACATCGCGCCGCTGGCCGCCACCTACTTCAACCTGCGCAAGACCACCATCTACGGTGGCAGCAACGAAGTGCAACGCAACATCGTCGCGCAGACCGTGCTCGGGAGCTGAACCATGGACTTTGACTTCACCGACGACCAGGTCTCCCTGCGCGATGCCGTGCAACGCTGGGTGGAAAAAGGCTTCAACTTCGAGCGCCGCCACGCGCTGGCCAAGGCCGGCGGCGCCACACGTGCCATTTACATCGAACTGGCCGAGCTGGGCCTGACCGGCCTGGTGGTGCCGCCGGAACATGGTGGCATGGGCTTTGGCGCCGTCGAGGCCATGGTGGTGGGCGAGGAGCTGGGCCGCGGCCTGGTCAACGCACCCTACGCCCATGCCGCCTTGATCACGCCCGCATTGCTGGCGCTGGCGCCGCCGCCGCTGCAGGCCGCGTGGTTGCCGAAGATCGCCGATGGCAGCGCCCTGGTGCTGCCGGCGCTGAACGAACGCGCGGCGCGTTACCAGGTGCTGAAGGTGCAGGCCCGCGCCGCGCACTCGGGCGACGGCTGGCGCATCACCGGCAGCAAGACCGGCGTGCCGGCGGGTGACGAAGCCGATGCCTTCATCGTGCCGGCGCGCACCGTGGGCGACGACGACGACAGCGAAGGCATTGCGCTCTTCCTGGTCGAGCGCGGCGCGCCCAGCCTGGCCGTGCGTGGTTACCCCACGCAGGACGGCGCCCGGGCGGCCGAGTTGAGCTTCTCCGCCACGCCGGCCCAGATGATCACCGCCGACGCCGCGGAGGTGCTGGCGCGCGTGGCGGACATCGGCATCGCCGCCACCTGTGCCGAGGCCGTGGGCCTGATGGACCGGCTGGTGGCCATCACGGTGGAGTACATGAACACACGCAAGCAGTTCGGCGTGCCGATTGCCAGCTTCCAGGCGCTGCGCCACCGCATCGCCGACGTGAAGATGCAGTTGGAGCTGGGCCGCTCGATGAGCTACTACGCCACGCTGAAGCTGGGCGAACCGGCCCCGCAGCGCCGCCGCGCGCTGTCCCAGGCCAAGGTGCAGCTGGGCCAGAGCATGCGTTTTGTCAGCCAGCAATGTGTGCAGCTGCATGGCGGCATCGGCGTCACCGACGAATACATCGCCAGCCATTACTTCAAGCGCCTGACGATGCTGGAGCTGGCCTTCGGCGACACGCTGCACCACCTGGGCGAGGTCTCGGCGGCCATGCAGGACACGGCGGGCGTGTTTGCCTGAACGCACCCGCGGCATGGCCGGCTCGATCACCGACATCGCCGGCCTGCAGGTCGGCCACCACACGCTGGCGGCCCGCGCCACCGGCTGCACGGTGGTGCTGTGCCCGCAGGGTGTGGTCTGCGGCGTGGCCGTGCGCGGCGGTGCCCCCGGCACGCGCGAAACGGATCTGCTGAAGAGCGAGAACACCGTGGACCGCGTGCACGCCGTGCTGCTGACCGGTGGCAGTGCCTTCGGCCTGGACGCTGCGGGCGGCGTGATGCGCTGGCTGGATGAACATGGCCACGGCCTGGCGGTGGGCCCGGCGCGTGTGCCCATCGTGCCGGCCGCGGTGTTGTTCGACCTCTGGCAAGGCGATCCCCGCATCCGGCCGGATGCGGCGGCCGGTTTTGCAGCTTGCGAGGCGGCATCGACACAGCCACCGGCCCAAGGCCGCGTCGGTGCCGGTGCGGGTGCGATGGTCGGCAAGCTCTGGGGCATAACCCGCGCGATGCCCGGCGGCATCGGCAGTGCATCGGTCACGGTGGCCGGCATCACCGTGGCGGCGTTGGTCGCCGTCAACGCCATTGGCGACGTCGTCGATGAAACCGGCCGCGTGATCGCGGGGGCCCGCAGCGCCGACGGCACCGCGCTGCAGCACAGCACCGCCTGCCTGCTGCGCGGCGACCTGCCCGCCCGGCTGCAACTGCCGGGCAGCGCCACCACCATCGGCGTGGTGGCCACCGATGCGGTGCTGGGCAAGGCGCAGGCCAACCAGCTCGCCAGCCTGGCGCACCACGGGCTGTCGCGTGCGATCAGCCCCTTGACCGTGCACGACGGCGACACGCTGTTTGCGCTGGCCACCGGCGGCAGCGGCCGCAGCGCCGACCTGACGCTGCTGGGGGCGCTGGCGGCCGAGGCGGTGGCCCTGGCCATCCGCGCCGCCGTCGTTGCATCTCATTGACAGACTGACTGTCAGTGTCAATTGACACTCCGGCAGGCTTGCGCCAAGCTGCCGGCATGTTGATGAAAGCACGCCCCGGCGCTGAAGCGCCCCTCGCCCTGGTGATCGGCAGTGGTTTTGGCGGCCTGGCCGCCGCGCTGCGGCTGAGCGCGCGCGGTTGGCGCGTGCAGGTGCTGGAAAGGCTGGACGCGCCCGGCGGCAGGGCCTGTGTGCACCGGCAGGACGGCTTCAGCTTCGACGCCGGCCCCACGATCGTGACCGCGCCGCACCTGTTCGAGGAGCTGTGGGCGCTGTGCGGCCGGCGCCTGGCCGACGATGTAGAACTGCGCGCCATCGACCCGTTCTACCGCATCCGTTTTCACGACGGCAGCCACTTCGACTACAGCCGGGACCCGCAGCGCATGCGCGCCGAGGTGGCCCGCTTCAACCCGGACGACGTGGCCGGCTTCGACCGCCTGATGGCCGAAGGCGAGTTCTGCTGCCAGCTGGGCTTCGACGACCTGGGCGCGGTGGCCTTCGACAGCCTGGGCGACCTGGTCAAGGCCACGCCGTCGCTGGTGCGCATGCGCGCCTGGCGCTCGCTGCACCAGATGGTCAGCGGCCACTTGAAGCACCCGCTGCTGCGCACGGTGTTCAGCTTCCATCCGCTGCTGATCGGCGGCAACCCGTTCAAGGTGAGCAGCGTCTACGCGCTGATCACGGCGCTCGAAAAACGCTGGGGCGTGCACTACGCGATGGGTGGCACTGGCGCGCTGGTGCGCGGCCTGGTGGGCTTGCTGGCCCAGCAAGGCGTGCCCATCCGCTGCGGTGCCACGGTGCAGCGCATCACGGTGGACAGCAGCACCGGCACGCCGCGCGCCAACGGCGTGATGCTGGCCAACGGCGAACACATCGCCGCCGACATCGTGGTCTCCAACGCCGACGTGGCCTGGACCTACCGCCACCTGGTGGAGCCGCAGCACCGCCGCCACTGGACGGACCGCAAGATCGAGCACAGCCGCTACTCGATGAGCCTGTTCGTCTGGTACTTCGGCACGCGCCGCCAGTACCCGGATGTGCCGCACCACATGATGCTGCTGGGCCCGCGCTACGAGGACCTGCTGGCCGACATCTTCCACAAGCACCACCTGGCGGACGATTTCAGCCTCTACCTGCACCGCCCCACGGCCACCGATCCGTCCATGGCGCCGGCCGGCCATGATGCGTTCTACGTGCTCTCACCCGTGCCGCACCTGAAGAGCGGCACCGACTGGGCGGCGATGGCCGAGCCTTACCGCCAGCGCATCGAGGCCGAACTGGCGCGCACGGTGCTGCCCGGCCTGGCCAGCGAGATCGTGACCTCCAGGCTGACGACACCGCAGGACTTCCAGGACCGGCTGCTCTCGTACCACGGCGCGGCCTTTGGCATGGAGCCGCTGCTGCTGCAAAGCGCGTGGTTCCGCCCGCACAACCGCAGCGAGGACATCGCCGGCCTGTTCATGGTGGGCGCCGGCACCCACCCCGGCGCCGGGCTGCCCGGTGTGCTGAGTTCGGCCAAGGCGCTGGAATCGGTGCTGCCCAACCCCTTGACGATGGGCCGCTGAGACGGACGCAGCGGTTCAGTCGTCCGTCGTGCTGTTGTCCACCATGTTGTGGCGGCGCAGCTTCACGTACAGGCTCTGGCGCGACAGGCCCAGCATCTCGGCGGCCGAGGCCCGGTTGTCGCGGGTCATTTCCAGCGCAGCCTCGATGCACATGCGTTCGATCAGGTCGCTGGTCTCGCCGACGATGGCCTTCAGCGGCAAGCGCCCCACCAGCTCGGTGAGCTTGCCCACCGCACGCTCCATGTCGGCCGGCCGCTGCTGCTGATCGGCCCGCAAGCGGCGACCCACATCGCGGATCGTGAAGCCCAGGTAGCTGAGCTCGCCGTGCGGCACCACCGTGGCCGAAATCTCCACCTCGGTGACGGCACCGTACTCGCCACGCAGCGTGGTGCCGAACAAGCGCACCGCGCCACGCTGGCGCAGGTTGCTGATCAGCACCGACAAGTCCACCCCGGTGCGGCCCAGCCAGCGGTCCAGCGACTGCCCACGCACCTGGGGCTCGGCATTCAGCTGTGCCAGCTCGACAAAGGCCCCGTTGGCCGACAGCACACGGCCCTCCAGGTCGGTCACCACCAGGCCATCGGGGCCGGTCTGGGCCAGCGTGATCAGCATGGCGTGGCTGGGCAGCTCGCCGGCGGGTGCGGCCGCCACCACCGGCCAGGCGCGCACCAGCAGGTGTGCCGCGCCGTCCTGGCGGTAGCCGGACAGCCCGAGCTCCAGTTCACCGGCCGCGCCGGCCAGTTCCGCCCGCAGGCGCTGCGGGCTGCCGGTGGCGCGCACGCTGGCCAAGGCGTCGACGATGTGCTGGCTGCTGCGCTGGTCAAAGCCGATCGGGAAAGCCGCCCCCACCAGCGGCCGGCCGGCCGCCGGCCCCAGCAGTTGGTGGGCCATCGGGTTGGCCTCCAGCACCTTGTGGCTGCCGGCCTCGACCACCAGCACCGCCTCCAGGGCCACGTGGAACAGGTGGCGGTAACGGGTCTCGGCCTGGCGGAAGCTCCAGTAGTCGCGCTCCATCGCCTGCTGGGCTTCCACCAAGCGCTGCTGCAATGCGCCCAGGGCCGACAGGTCGCGCGCCATCACCAGGGTGCGCGACGCTTCCGGCAACGCCACGGCCAGGCACATGGCAGGCCAGTTCTCGCCGTCGATCTCAAAGTTGAGCTGCCGCCAGACCGCAGGGCCAACACCCTCCACCGCGGCGGTCGCAGGCGCGTCCCGCATCAGCTCGGCCGCTTTCGGCAGGCTGTCGAAGGCCAGGAAGTCGGTCCAGGGCCGGCCTTGGGCACGTTCGGCCGTCAACGGCATCGGCGACACCGGCTGCGGATGGGCCAGGTCAAGGACGCGGCCAGCCGCATCCAGCAGCAGACTGACATCCGACGACAGCGCAAGCAGGCGCGCCAACGCTGGCGCATCCAATGCCGCCAGCCACAACTGCGCCTGTTGAAACGGTCTCATCGGAGACCCGCCTTTCGTTCAACGACCCACTGTGTCCTGAACGCCTGGCGGCGCCCTCCGGGCATCTCGCCGATGGGCCAGCCACTGGCCGGCCAGTGCGACGGCGGCACGTGCATCCAGCGCGACAGCGTCCGCACCCCAGGCGGCCGGTGCACCGGGCAGCTCGGGCAGTGAAAACAGCGGCCCGCCCAGCATCACCCGCAGGCCGGGCTCGCGCGATGCACGGCGCAGCGCGGCACACAAGGCCGGCACGGCAGCGGCGCGGCCCAACGAGCCGATCGACAGCCCGACCACGTCGAACGGCCGACGGGCCACCCAGGTGGTGGGCGACACATCGGCGCCGGCGAGCACGACATCCCAGCCCGCACGGCGGAAGGCCTCGCCCAGCAGCGAGAGGCCGAAGCTGTGCTGTTCACCGGGCATCAGGGCCAGCAGCACACGCGGCGCCAGGCAGGGCGGCACGCTGTCCAGACCCGGCCCCAGCGGGCTGGGCAGGCGGCGCGCCAGGCTTTGCAGGCGCACCAGGCCAATGGTCACATCGGAGAAGGAAATCTGGTCGCGGCCCCACATGGCCCCCAGCTCGGCGGCGGCCGGGCCGAGCCAATCGAGTTGCAGCGCCTCGACCGGGATGCCCTGGCAACCGAGGCCATGCACGGCATCGGCCAGGCCGGTGTCATCGGCGCCCAGCGCCAGGTCGGCCAGCCAGCGCGCGCCCATGGCATCGCCCGCCAGCGTGGCCAGGGGCCGGTGCCGGGCCAACAGGCGCGGGATGACCTGCCCCTCCAGCGCTCGTGCAACGCCCGGCCGCAGCCAGGAAGGGCCTTCCCCCGGAACGGGGCTCAGGCGGTCCATGGCGGGCGAGGCAAGTCCATGGCACCCAGCGTAGTGTCAGCATTACCTTACGTCAACCCCTGTTGACACTCACCGGCAGGCGACATAGATTCCCCTCATGCCCCGGCCTTCTCTCTCCACGGTCTCCCCGCTGTACACGCCCGAAGAGCGGCTGCGCCGCGACGGCAGCCGCTGGACGCTGGTGCAGGGCCTGCTCGCCCCGCTGCAGTTCGTGGTCTTCCTGGTCAGCCTGGCCCTGGTGCTGCGCTACCTGTGGACGGGCCAGGGCCTGGAGGCCGCAGCCCTGTCCGTCCT
>CAYTWU010000021.1:0-22861 GCA_964442175.1 uncultured Rubrivivax sp. | reverse complement strand
CGACAACCTCTTCAACCCCGACCCCTACTACCAGCAGGGCGGCGACATGGTGCGCATCGGCGGCCTCACCTACGCCTGCGAGCCGGGCGCGGCCATGGGCAAGCGCATCCAGGACATGCGGCTGAAGGGTGTGCCCATCGAAGCGGGCAAGACCTACAAGGTGGCGGGCTGGGCGCCGGTGGCCGAAGAAGCCAGCAAGGCCGGCCACAAGATGATCTGGGACGTGGTGGAAGCCTGGCTCAAGGCCCAGGGCCGCGTCACCCCGCGCCAGCCCAACCTGCCGCGTCTGATCGGCGTGCAGGGCAACCCGGGGCTGGCATAGTCAGCGCCCCTTGGAAGGAGACGGACATGCACCCCATTCGCCACACCCTCGCCGCCCTGCTGATCGCTGGCACCTGCCTGGCCGCACAAGCCCAGGACCGCGTGGTCTACCACTTCGACAACACGGCGGCCCAGGCCCTGAAAGGCCTGCGCAACATGCGCAACCACCTGGATGTGGACCCGCAGGCCCGGCTGACGGCCGTGGCCCATGCCGAAGGCGTGGACTTCCTGCTGGAAGGCGCCAAGGCCGCCAACGACACCGAGTTCGCGCCGCTCGTCAGTGCCTTGAAGGCGCGTGGCGTGAAGTTCGAGGTCTGCGAGATCACGCTGAAGAACCGCAACCTGAAGAAGGAGCAGTTCATCCTCGACGCCGAGTTCACCCCCTCGGGCGTGGTGCGCGTGGCCAAGCTGCAGAAGGAGGGCGCGGCTTACATCAAGCCGTGACCTGAACCAGATGCCCGGCATGGTCCAGACGCTCATCGACCGGCTCGGCGAGCCCTGGACCCTGGCCTGGGCCGGCGTGGTGGTCGGCTTGGCCTTTGGATTTTTCGCGCAGCGCTCGCGCTTTTGCCTGCGCTCCGCCGTGATCGAGTTCGCCCGCCGCCAGATGGGCGGCAAGCTCACCGTCTGGTTGTTCGCTTTTGCCACCGCCGTGGTGGCCACGCAGGCCCTGGCGCTCCTGGGCGCCTTCGACGCCAGCAACGCCCGCCAGATCGCGGCGCGTGGCAGCCTGTCGGGGGCGGCCATCGGCGGTGCGCTGTTTGGCATCGGCATGATCCTGGCGCGCGGTTGTTCCAGCCGGTTGCTGGTGCTGGCGGCGCAGGGCAACCTGCGCTCGGTGATGTCGGGGCTGGTGTTTGCGGTCAGCGCGCAGGCCGCGTGGACCGGGATGCTCTCGCCAGCGCGTGAAGCCATTTCCGGCTGGTGGACGGTGGACGGCGGCCCCTCGCGCGACCTGATCGCACGGTTTGGCATCGGCCATGGCGGGGCCCTGCTGTTCGGGCTCGTGTGGCTGGCGGCTGCGGTGTTCTGGGCGCGCCGGCAGCGGGTGCCGGTCTGGGGCTGGGCCGGCGCCATCGGCGTGGGCCTGGCCATCACGGCCGCCTGGTGGGCCACCTACGCCGTCAGCACCGTGGCTTTCGACCCGCACCCCATCCAGGCACTCAGCTTCACCGGCCCGTCGGCCGAGGTGTTGACCCGGGTGCTGTTCACGAGCGAGCGCCCACCCAACTTCGACATGGGTCTGATGCCGGGGGTCTTCCTCGGGTCCTTCCTGGCCGCGGCGCTGTTCGGCGAACTCAAGCTCGAAGGTTTCCAGGGCGGGGCCAGCATGCGCCGCTACATCGTGGGCGCGGTGCTGATGGGTTTTGGCGGCATGACGGCCGGCGGCTGCGCGGTGGGCGCGGGCCTGTCGGGCGCGGCCGTGTTCACGATGACGGCCTGGGTCGCGCTGTGTGCGATGTGGACCGCCGCTGCCCTGACTGATCGTTTGATGGATGGAGGATCTGCATGACCCGGATGTTGTCGTGGCGCCCGGCGCTGCTGTTCTGTGCGCTGCTGGTCGGGCTGCCGGCCGCGTGGGCCAACGAACACGCCCGCGCCGAAGAAATCGTGCAGGGCCAGTGTTTCATCTGCCACGGTGTGGACGGCGAGAGTTCCAGCCCCATCTTCCCGCGCCTGGCGGGCCAGAACGAAGCCTACGTGATCAAGCAGCTGCAGGCCTACAAAAGCGGGCAGCGCGTCAGCCCGGCGATGCAGCCCATGGTGGCGGCTCTGAACAACGACGACTTCGTGGCGCTGGGCAAGTACTTTTCCAGCCGTCCGACCCACCTGCACCAGGTGGAAGACGCCGAGCTGGCCCAGGTGGGTGCCTTCATCTACAAACGTGGCAACGAATTCGCCGGTGTCGCGGCCTGCGCCGGCTGCCATGGCCCCAGCGGCTACGGCACCAGTGCCTTGCCGCGCCTGGCCGGGCAGCACGCGCGGTACACCGAAAAGCAGATCAAGGAGTTCAACAACCGCACGCGGACCAACGACAACATGGTCATGCACACGGTGGCCTCCAAACTCACCGAGCTGGAGGTCAAGGCCGTCGCGGCCTACCTGGCCGGGCTGAAGTGAGCCGCGGCCAGCCCCGCCGCGAGGGCGTCAGAACTCGCCCGTCGAGCCGCGTTCCATCATCAGCCAGATGGCCTCGCGCACCTTCAGCGCGTTGGTCTTCAGGCCGGGCGGCAGCTGGCGGCCCATGCGGATCATCATGTCCATGTTCAGCGTGTACAGCCACAGGCCATCGTCCTTCTCCACCAACGAGATCCGGCACGGCAGGTAGGCGGCCATGTGCGGCGAGAAGTCGACCATCTCACGCGCCGTGAACGGGTTGCAGTAGTTGTAGACCTTCAGCAGCTTCTGCGGCTTTCCGGTCCGGGCTTCCAGCTCCTTCGAGAGCGGCAGCTCGCCCACCGGCCGGATGTTCATCTCGCTGGAGACACTGGCCAGGGCCTGTTCGATCTGTTCGACCGTCACGCCCTTCTTGACCTTGCGTTCCCAGGTCGTCGCCACGGCGATGTCGCCGTTGCTCGCGACCCAGCGGTCCCACATCCTGGAGGCTTCGGCACCGGCGCCGTCTTCCAGGTTGCCGATGGCGTTGAGGGTGCCGCAGCCGCCGAGCAGCAGGGCCAGGGTGGCGGGCAGGGCCAGGCGCAGGAGGAGGTTCTTGATCATGGTTGTGGGGTCCTAGAAGCGTTGGCTGAACATCAGTTGCAGGTTGAGCTGGCGGTGGCTGACGACCACGCCCGAGGGTGTGTCGATGCTCACCTTGGGGGCATAGGCCGCGGCGGCGTTGAGCACCTGGTTGGCGCTCAGGTCCCAGCCGACACCGGCCGTGAGGTGGTTCTTCACGATGGCCGGGAACAGCGGGTTCACCAGGCTGTCGGGCACGGGGTTGTGGGCCAGGTTGGCACCGGCCCGCAGCGTCCAGGCCGTGTTCAGGCGGTGCGACACGCCAAACTGCAGCGCGGTCTGGTCGCGCCAGTTCTGGGTCATCGCGAAGCTCACGCTGCCACCCATGCCGCTGCTGTCGTAGCGCATGCGGAAGCTCTTCATCACCTCGGCCCAGCCGATGTGTTTGAGGTCCACCGCCACCAGCGTGGCCGGTTTTGACTGCCAGGCATCACCCAGGGTGGTATTGGCCGGCATCTTGAAATCCTGCTCCGAGATGCGCCCGCTGTCGGCAAAACCCGGGGCACTCAGCGTGGCGGCGCTGCGGCCGGTTTTCATGTCCTTCAACGAGGACTTCAGGTGGTGGCTCAGGCCCAGCCGCAGGGTGGGGCTCAGGCTGTAGACCAGCCCCAGCTTGCCGGCCCAGCCTGTGGAGGCCGCTTCGCCGCTGAAGCGGCTGTTGTCGGAGAAGTCGACCCGTGCCCAGGGGGCGCCGGCCAGCGGGCCCAGGGCCATGGCCAGGTTGCCGTCGGCGCCCGTCACCATGCCGGCCAGTTGCGCGCCGGTGGCGGCCATCTTCAGGTCCAGGCTGGACCAGACCAGGTCCAGCGACGCACCCAGGGCCAGTTCGGGCGAGGCCTGCCAGGCCAGGGGCAGGATCACACGGCCGACACCGAGCTCCGACCGCACACGCTGCCCCGAGCCCAGCGCCAGAAAACTCTGGCTGCCGTACTCCGTGCCCATGCCACCCTGCGCAAACAGGGCCAGGCCGTAGCTGAGGGCGCCGCTGCGCCGGCCCCAGCCGAAGGCCGGCATCACGTAGCTGGTGCCGCCGCTGTCGGCGTTCATCGGGCCGGCGCGGCTGGAGACCCGCGGGCCCAGGTTGCCCACGGCCACATCCAGCCGGGTGCTGCCGTCGCCCAGCGCCAGCGTGGCCGGGTTGTTGGTGGCGGCGGCCAGGCCGTTGTCGAGCGCGGTGGCAGCGCCACCCATGCCCGTGGCGATGGGGCCGTAGCCCTCCAGCAGCATGCCGTTGGTGGCCTGGGCCAGCAACGGCAAGGCCAGCGCGGCACAGGCGGCGAGCGCCCGGGGCGTGCCGGGGCAGGGGCAAGGTGTCATGGGTGTTGTCTCCGTGGGGGTGTCCGGGCCGCGCTTCAGGCGAGCGCGATCTCGTCGGTGCGGGTGTCGCCGGTGTTGTCCTTCCAGCTGACGGCCAGCTTGTCGCCGGGCTTGGCGCCGCCGAAGCGGAACCACAGGAAGGGGTCTTGCGAAACGGCCACGCCCCACTGCGCCGACAGCACGCTGCGGTTGCCGTTGAGCGTGGCGCTCACGTCGGTGATGTAGAGCGCGGGCACGAGCTTGCCGGACGCGTCCTTGCGTGTACCCGATTCCATCGGGTGGGACATCAGGACACGGACGTCGGCCTTGCCGTCGGCCAGCTTGGCGCGGATGCGGATGGGGGCTCCCATGGGGTCTCTCCTGGTGGTGTTGATTGCGGTGGGGAAGGTGGTTTTGTGGCTGGTTTTCTGCCCGGCTCACCCGCCGCACCCGCCCAGCGTGACCTTGGTTTCCTTGCTCGCCGAGTACCAGCGGCCATCGGCCTTGACCAGGGCCCAGACGTTGGTGGTCTGGCCCATCTTCGAGCGCATCTGCAGGAAGGCATCGGTGCCCTCCGGGATGCGGTAGCTGGCCACCAGCGGCATCGGGTTTTTCTCCACCAGCACGTGGATCTCGGTGGTCCTGGCCAGCTGGCTGGTCACGCCCACCTGCACCACGGCGCCGTTTTCGGCGATGTCCGGGGAGCTCAGGGCGATCTCGGCGCTGACCGTGGGCTCGGCGCCCAGGGCCTTCAGCGCATCGGCCACCGAGGTGGCGGCAAACGGCCCGCTGGCGGCGCGGGCGGTGGTGGTGCCCAGCTGGCCGATGGTGGCCAGGGCCGACATCAGCGCGGTGGACAACAGCGCCTCGCGGCGCGTCACTGGGTTCATCGTGGTTCTCCTGGGGGTGGTGCGTGTCGGCCAGGCATGGCGCGGCCTGGCCCGGCCCACGCGGGGGCTGGACAGTGGACGGATCAAGGGGTGGGGCGGCGCGCCGGCCGCCGGGCGTCAGCTGAACTCGTCGATCATGTTGCGCAGGCCCTCGCGCAGCGTCGGCTTCACTTCCTGGGCTTCGGACACACGTTGGCAGACGTCGCGGCACATCGCGATCAAGGCCTTGTCGGCCACGCGGTAGAAGACCAGGCTGCCGTCCTTGCGGCGCGCCAGGGCGCCGCGCTCATGCATCAGGTTCAGGTGGCGCGAGATGTTGGTCTGGGTGCCGCCGGTGTGTTCGACGATCTCGCTGACGCTGCGCTCGCCGTTGCAGACCGCGTGCAGGATGCGCAGCCGCGTGGGGTCGGACATCAGGGCAAAGTAGCGCGCCACGGCGTCGAAGACGGGGTTCATCTCTTCGTGCATCGCAGACTCCCGGTTGATGATTCGCAAACCATGAATCCAGCATATGCGCTAGTGCGCATGTGATCGTAAGAACAAACCCGCGTCGAGGGTTTGTCCGGCCCACCGCGCTGCCGCCTGGCGCCGCAGCCCTTCTCAGGGCCAGTCGGCGTAGCTGGCGGGCAGCCCGGGGGTGCTGCTGCCTTCGGCGCGGCCGCGGGCCTGGGTGCGCCAGGCGCTGGGCGGCATGTCCGTCCAGCGCCGGAAGAAGCGGCTGAAGTGCGCCGCACTGCCAAACCCCAGTTCGACGGCGATGGCCTCGACGTTCAGGTCGGTGCCGACCAGCAGGCGGCCGGCCTCCAGCACCACGCGCTGGTGCAGCAGCGTCAGCGGTGCGCGGCCCACGCTGCGCATGCACAGGTCGTGCAGGCGGTCGGGCGTGGTGCCCAGGGCCTGGGCGTAGCGCTGGATGGGCCAGTGTTCGCGGAACTGCGCCTCCACCAGCTGCCGGAAGCGCTGCAGCCGCTGCGCCCCGGCCGGCAGCGCCTGCAGCGGCAGCGAGCCCTGGCTGCCCAGCCGCCACATCCAGACCAGCACGATGGTCAGGTGCGCGCTCAGGTAACCCCAGGAGCCGGCCAGGCCCTTGCGCGCTTCGGCTTCGATGGCGCGCAGCGAGCGGCCGATCTCGTCCCGCGGGTCGGTCTCGTGCACCGTCAGGCGCGCGGTGCGGCCGGTCAGGTGGCGCAGCAGGTGGGCCTCGGCATGGCTGCCGATGGCGGCGGCCAGCAGCGAATCCGACACGCCGACGACGATGCCTTCGCTGCCCGGCGCCACGCGCAGCGCCACCGCCTGCCCGGCTGGCAGCCAGACCAGGTCGAGCGGGTGCAGCGTCATCTCGCCGCGGGTGTGCACCAGGCTGCCGCGGCCCGAGGCCAGGTGCACGAAGCGGCCCAGCGCCACGCCATCGCCCGCGTTCAGCGACCAGCGCTGCGCGTGCAGCGTGGGCTGGATGTTCATCGCGAGCACGTCGCGCGCGCTCATCAACACGGGGCTCAGGGCCGGCATCGGGGCGCTTCCTGTGGGGGCCTGCTGTAAACCCCGGGGCACATCACCAGAAAACGTCAATCTAACGCCAGGAACGTGCATCCCGGATCGTGGTTTGCCCGTGCACAGTCGCGGCTCTTCTTGTGGAGGCCTTGCGCCGTGCCGATGTACCGGGTGCCCTTGATGATTGGAGACCGCGATGCGCTGCCGGCGCAGGCCGCGGTATTCGAACGTCGCGACCCGGTACGCGGGGACCTGGCCAGCGTGGCCGCCGCCGCCAGCGTGCAGGACGCACGCGACGCCGCCAACGCCGCCGCGGCCGCTTTCCCGGCCTGGGCCGACCTGCCGCCAACCCAGCGCCGCACGCTGCTGCAGCGCGCTGCCGAGCGCCTGCTGGCGCGCACGGCGGAGTTCACGCGGGCGATGGCGGCCGAAACCGGCGCCTCGCCGATGTGGGCCGCCTTCAACTGCAAGCTGGCCGCCAACATGCTGCAGGAAGCGGCGGCGATGACCACGCAGATCAGCGGCGAGGTGATCCCGTCGGACGAGCCCGGCCGCCTGGCGATGGCGGTGCGCCAGCCCGCGGGGGTGTGCTTGGGCCTGGCGCCCTGGAACGCACCGGTGATCCTGGGCGTGCGCGCCGTGGCCATGCCGCTGGCCTGCGGCAACACCGTGATCCTGAAGTCGGCCGAGATGTGCCCGATGACGCACTGGCTGATCGCCAGCGTGCTGCGCGAAGCCGGCATCCCGGCGGGCGTGATCAACGTCATCAGCAACGCGCCGGGCGAGGCCAAGGCCGTGGTGGATGCGCTGATCGCGCACCCGGCCGTGCGGCGTGTCAACTTCACCGGCAGCACGCGCGTGGGCCGGCTGGTGGCCGTGAGCTGCGCGCAGCATCTGAAACGGGTGCTGCTGGAGCTGGGCGGCAAGGCGCCGCTGGTGGTGCTGGACGACGCCGACCTGGACGCCGCCGTGCCGGCCGCGGCCTTTGGCGCCTACATGAACCAGGGCCAGATCTGCATGAGCACCGAGCGCATCGTGGTCGATGTGCGCATCGCCGACGAGTTCGTCGAACGCCTGGCCGCGCGCACCCGCACGCTGCGCGCCGGCGTGCCCGGTGCCGAAGGCTGCGTGCTGGGCGCGATGATCGGCCGCGAGGCCGCACAGCGGGTGCGCGGCATGGTGGACGACGCCGTGCACAAGGGCGCGCGCCTGGTCACCGGCGGCGAGCTGGACGGCACCATCCTGCAGCCGGCGCTGGTGGACCATGTCACGCCGGCGATGCAGCTCTACCGCGATGAAAGTTTCGGCCCCGTGGCCGCCGTGGTGCGTGTGTCCTCGCCCGAAGAAGCCATCTCGGTGGCCAACGACACCGAGTACGGCCTGGCCGCCGCGGTCTACGGCCGCGACGTCACACGCGCACTCGCCGTGGCGCGCCAGATCGATTCCGGCATCTGCCACGTCAACGCACCCACCGTGTTCGACGAGCCGCAGATGCCGTTTGGCGGCGTGCGCGGCAGCGGCTACGGCCGCTTCGGCGGCAAGGCCGCGATCGACGAGTTCACCGAGCTGCGCTGGATCACGTTGGCCAGCCAAGCCCCTCACCTGCCGTTCTGACCCACCCACAAGGAGACAACACGATGCAACGCAGAAACACCCTGGGCCTGATCACCGCCGCGGCCCTCACCGCGCTCGCCGCGCTGCCGGCCGCCGCGCAGCAGACCATCAAGATCGGCGCCGTGGCGCCCAAGACCGGGCCGCTGGCCGGCGGCGCTGCGGTCACGCAGTGGCCCACCTACAAGATGTGGGTCACCAAGGTCAACGACCGTGGCGGCCTGAAGATGAAGGACGGCTCGATGCGCAAGATCGAGCTGATCGAATACGACGACCGCACCAACCCCGGTGAGACCATCAAGGCCGTGGAGCGCCTGGCCACGCAGGACAAGGCCGACTTCATCCTCGCGCCCTACGGCACCGGCCTGAACCTGGCCGCCGCGCCGGTGTTCGCCAAGTACGGCTACCCGCAGATCGCGGTGAGTGCCATCTCCGACAAGACCGACGAGCTGGCCAAGCGCTACCCGACGATCTTCTTCACGCTGGGCACCACCACGGCATTTGCCAACTCGGTGGCCGACGTGCTGAAGAAGATGGTCGACGAAGGCAAGATCGGCAAGAAGATCGCGATGGTCAACGTGGCCGACGCGTTTGGCATCGAACTCGCCGAAGCTGCGCGCCCGATCTTCAAGAAACACGGCCTGGAGATCGTGTACGACAAGAGCTACCCGCTGGGCACACAAGACCTGGCGCCGGTGATGAAGGGCGCCAAGGCGGCCAACCCCGACGCGTTTGTGGCCTGGAGCTACCCGCCCGACACCTTCGCGCTGGCCGAGCTGGCCAAGATCGAGGGTCTGAACGTCAAGGCGTATTACTCCGCCGTGGCCACGTGTTTCCCGGCCTTCGGCGCCAAGTACGGCAAGTCGGCCGAGGGCATCCTGGGCGCGGGCGGCATCAACCCCGACGCACCCGAGATGAAGGGTTACTTCGACGACCACAAGAAGATCACCGGTGTGGACGCCGACTACTGGGCTGGCCCCGTCACCTACGCCAGCCTGCAGGTGCTGGAGCAGGCCATCGAAGGCACGGGCGGTGTGGACCGCGCGGCCGTGACCGACTACATCAAGAAAAACAGCTTCAAGACGGTGCTCGGCGACTGGCGCTTCCAGAACCAGGAGATCAAGAACTTCTGGACCGTGGGCCAGTGGCAGAACGGCAAGTTCGTCGGCGTGGCCTCCACCGGCAAGCCGGGCGAGAAGCCCGTGGCCATCAAGACCGGCTGGTGAGCCGCTGATCCTGCTGTGAAACCCGGCGCGGGCCTGTGAACGGGCCTGCGCCCACACCGAACCCATGGACATCCTGATCACCGGCATCCTGCTGGGGGCGACCTATTCGCTGCTGGCGATGGGCCTGACGCTGCAGTACGGCGTGGCGCGCATCATGAACCTGGCCAACGGCGAGATGCTGGTGGCCGGTGCCTTTGGCGCCTTCTGGCTTTTCACCGCGCAGCAGGCCAACCCGATGCTGGCGCTGCTGTTCGTGGTGCCGGCGGCCTTCGTGCTGAACTGGCTGATCTACCGCTGGCTGCTGACGCCGCTGGTGCGGCGCGCCAAGAGCCGGGGGCAGCTGGAGGTGGACAGCATCCTGGCCACCTTCGGCATGAGTTTCGCGATGGTGGGCCTCATGCGGCTGGCCTTTGGCGGCGAGTTTTTCAGCTACAGCTTCCTGGCCGTGCCGTTTGAGCTCTTCGGCAGCCCGTTCGGGCTGAACCGCATCGTCGCCGCGCTGGCCGCGGCGCTGATCTGCGCGTTGGTGTACTTCGGCCTGAACGCCACGCGCACCGGCATGGCGCTGCGCGCCGTGGCGGTGGACCCGCGCAGCGCTGGCCTGGTGGCCATCGACGTGCCGAAGATGAACGCACTCGCCTTTGCGCTGGGCGGCGCGGTGATGGCCGCGGGCGGCACCATCCTGTCCACCTTCCTGACGCTGGACGCGTCCATCGGCGTTCTGTTCACGATGAAGGCGCTGATCATCGTGATCATGGGCGGCGTGGGCGATGTGCGTGGCGCCGTGATCGCCGCGTTGATCCTGGGCCTGGCCGAAACCCTGGTGGCCAGCCTGATCGACCCCGGCCTGACGCTGGCCGCGGCCTATCTGCTGTTCGTGGGGGTGCTGCTGTTCCGACCGCAAGGGCTGTTCGGGAGGCGCGCCACATGAGCCGCCGTGAAGTTGTCTGGTTCGCGGTCGTGGCCGCGGGTTTTGTCGTGCTGGCCGGCCTGCCGCTGCTGGGCGACAGCTACTGGCTGACACTGGGCATCTCGATCGCGATGTACGGCGTGCTGGCCACCTCGTGGGCACTGTTTTCCGGCCCCACGCACTACATCTCGCTGGCCACCGCGGCCTTCTACGGGCTGGGTGCGTACATCGTCGCCTCGGGCATCGAGACGATCCCGTATGCGGTGCTGGTGCTGATCGCCGCCGCCGCCGGCGCGCTGCTGGCGCTGGCGCTGGGCGTGGCCACGCTGCGCTTGTCGGGTGTGTACTTCGTGATCTTCACGCTGGGCCTGGCGGAGTTCATCCGCCAGGTGGTGACCTGGGTGCAGAACAACTTCAGCGGCAGCCGCGGCCTCTATGTGCTGACCGAGCTGAAGGACCACCACATCTACTGGCAGCTGCTGGTGCTGGGCGCGGTGGTGGCGGGGATCGGCTGGGCGGTGAACCGCTCGCGCCTGGGTTTTGCGCTGCGCATCATCGGCAACGACGAGCTGGTGGCGGCGCATGTGGGCATCCACTCGGCGCGCGCCAAGGTGGCGCTGTTCGTGATCAGCGGCACCGTGGCCGCGATCACCGGCGCCATCATGGCGCCGCGCTTCACCTACATCGAGCCGGCGATGGCGTTTTCGCCCGACCTCTCGTTCCAGGTCGTGATCATGGCGCTGCTGGGCGGTGTGCACCGGCTCTGGGGGCCGCTGGTCGGTGTGATCCCGTTCACCTTCCTGTGGGAAGCCATCTCCGCCAGCTTCCCCACGCAAACGGTGCTGCTGCTGGGCGTGGCCTTCCTGCTCATCGTGTACTTCATCCCGAACGGCGTGGTGGGGCTGCTGGAAAAACTCAAGAGGCGTGACCATGGGTGAGCGCACCGTGCTCGACGTGCAAAGCGTCTCCAAGCACTTCGGTGGCCTGAAGGCCGTGAACGCCGTCTCCTTCCACGTGCGCGAGCACGAGGTGATGGGCATCATCGGCCCCAACGGCAGCGGCAAGACGACGATGATGAACCTCATCAGCGGCGCGCTGGCCCCGACCTCGGGCGACATCTTCCTCGACGAGCGCCTGATCTCCGGCCGCCATGCCCGTGAGATCTCGCGCGCCGGCGTGGGCCGCACCTTCCAGCTGGTGCGCGTGCTGCCCTCGCTCAGCGTGGTCGAGAACGTGATGGCCGGCGCGGTGTTCGGCCACAAGCGCCTGTGGGGCCGCGAGGCCCGCAAACATGCCGAGCGCCAGCTGGAGCGCGTGGGCCTGTCGCAGGCCCTCCACGCGCCCGTCTCCACGCTCACCTACATCGACGAAAAACGCGTGGAGCTGGCACGCGCGCTGGCCGGTGACCCGCGTGTGCTGCTGCTGGACGAGTGGCTGGCCGGCCTGAACCCGACCGAGCTGCAGACCGGCATCGCGCTGATCAAGAGCCTGCGCGACGACGGCCGCACCGTCATCCTGGTGGAGCATGTGATGGACGCCATCCGCAGCCTGTGCGACCGCTGCGTGGTGATGAGCAGCGGCGTCAAGATCGCCGAGGGCACGCCGGAGCAGGCGCTGTCCGATCCGGAGGTGATCCGCGCCTACCTGGGGGACGAACATGCTTGAGGTCCACAAGCTCGCCGTCACCTACGGGCAGCACCGTGCGCTGAAGGGCGTGGACCTGCTCGTCAAACCCGGCGAGATCGTCGTGATGCTGGGCGCCAACGGCGCCGGCAAGACCTCGTTGCTGAAGGCCGTGGCCGGCATGATCCGCGCCGATGCCGGCAGCCAGGTGCGGCTGGACGGACACGCCTTGAGCGGCCAGCCGCCGCACACCATCGTCGAAGCCGGCCTGGCCCTGGTGCCGGAAGGGCGGGGCATCTTCGGCGACCTGTCGGTGCGCGAGAACCTGGTGCTGGGCGCGTTTGCGCAGCGTGCGCGCAGCGACCAGCAAACAAATCTGGACCGCGTGCTGGGCCTGTTCCCCAAGCTGGCCGAGCGCAGCGCGCAGATCGCACGCACCATGAGCGGCGGCGAGCAGCAGATGGTGGCCATCGGCCGCGCGCTGATGAGCGCACCCACGATCCTGATGCTGGACGAGCCCTCGCTGGGCCTGTCGCCGCTGCTGTGCAGCGAACTCTTCAAGGCGCTGCAGGCCGTGCGCGCCACCGGTGTGGGCATCCTGCTGGTGGAGCAGAACGCCCGCCAGAGCCTGGCCATCGCCGACCGCGCGTACCTGCTGGAAAACGGCCAGATCGTCGGCCAGGGGCCGGCCGCGCAGCTGGCGCGGGACCCGGCGGTGCAGGCGGCTTACCTGGGCGGTGCGGCGGCCAAGACCAGGGTACCGGCGGTGCCCGTGGCGGCTGCACACGCGCCTGCGCCGGTCTCGCCCAGCACGCCAACCACCTCGGCCGACCAGTTGGTGCCTATCCGCATCGCCGACCTCGTGCGAGTGGCGACAAACCGCCAGGCGCAAGACGTTGAGTTGCAGCGGGCCCAGGCCGAGTTGCACGCCGATGGCACGCTGGACGCCGCTGTGGCCAGCATCGACGCGGCGGTGTCGCGCCTGCGCCCAGCGCCCGTGGTGGCCCCGACGCTGGAAGTCTGGCGCCGCCCCGGCATCGAGGTCTACCGCCGTCAGCCCGACGGCAGCATGAAACGAGAGGACTGACATGGCACGCAACTTCGATGGCCTGTACATCGGCGGCCGCTGGGTCCACCCCGGCCGCAACTTCGACGATCTGAACCCGGCCGACGGCTCGGTCTGGGCCCGGGTGCCCGATGGCAGCCTGGCCGATGCCCGCGCGGCCATCGACGCCGCGCAGGCCGCCTTCCCGGCCTGGGCGGGGCTGATGTTCCAGCAGCGCAGCCACTACATGATCAAGATCGCCGAGATCATCGAGCGGCGCAAGAAGGACCTGGTCGAAGCGCTGAAGTTCGAAGGCGGCGGCTGGTTCGGCAAGGGCATGTTCGAGGCCGGTTACGTGCCCGAGGTCTTCTACGCCGCCGCGGCCAGCAACTACGCGGCCATCGGCGAGATCATGCCGTCGGAAAACGGCAAGCTCTCGATGGCGATGCGCCGGCCCATGGGCGTGGTGACCTGCATCAGCCCCTGGAACTTCCCGACCCTGCTCACCGGCCGCGGCATCGCCTTTGCCATCGCCGCGGGCAACACCTGCGTGCTGAAGCCCTCGGAAGAAACGCCCTACACCGGCGGCCTGTTTTTCGCCGAGGTGTTTGAAGAAGCGGGTGTGCCGCCCGGCGTGCTGAACGTGGTGACCTGCTCGCGCGACAACGTGGCCGCCATCGGCGACGAGCTGATCGACAACCCGCGCATCAAGGGCATCAGCTTCACCGGCAGCACACCCGTGGGCCGCATGATCGCCGCGCGGGCTGGCGCGCATCTGAAGAAGGCCTGCGTGGAGCTGGGCGGCAAGGACAGCCTGATCGTCTGCGACGACGCCGACATGGAACGCGCGACCCAGGCCGCCAACTTCGGCAGTTTCATGCACCAGGGCCAGATCTGCATGTCGGTGGAAAAGGTGCTGGTGCAGGACAGCATCTTCGAGCCCTTCGTCCAACGTTTTGTCGAGCGCGCCGCCAAGCTCAAGGTGGGCGACCCCAGCCGCGACGACGGCGCCATCATCGGCCCGCTGATCAACGACAAGCAGGCCGCCAAGGTCAAGGAGCAGATCGACGACGCCGTGGCCCGCGGCGCCAAGGTGCTGCTGGGCGGCGGTGTGCGCGGCCGTTATGTCGAGCCCACCATCCTGCTGGGCGTGACGCCGCAGATGAAGGTCTACCAGGAAGAGACCTTCGGCCCCGTGGTGCCGGTGATCCCGTTCCGCAGCGATGCCGAGGCGGTGGCGATCGCCAACGACACCGAGTACGGCCTGTCCAGCGGCGTGATGACACGCGACGAAGCCCGGGGCCTGCGCATCGCGCAGCAGCTGGACACCGGCATGTGCCACATCAACTGCAGCAGCGTGAACGACGAGCCGCATGTGCCCTTTGGCGGCGCCAAGGCCTCGGGCCTGGGCCGGCACGGCGGGCGCTGGTCGCACGAAACCTTCACCGAGACGCGCTGGATCACGCTGGACCGTGGCGGCCGTCCGTATCCCCCGATGTTCTGACCATGAAACGACTCCTGGAAGGCAAGACCATCGTCGTCACCGGCTGCGCCAGCGGCATCGGCCTGGAGACCGCGCGCCTGTGCAAGGCCTGGGGCGCCACCGTGCTGGGCGTGGACCGCACGGTGACACATGAGCATGTGGACGAGCTGTACAAGGTGGACCTGTCCTGCCCCGTGCAGATCCGCCAGTTGGTGCAGGCGCTGCCGCACGGCGTGCACGGCCTGGCCAACGTGGCCGGCCTGCCGCCCACCGCGCCGGCCGAGCTGGTGCTGAAGGTCAACCTCGTGGGCCTGAAGGCGCTGACCACGCAGCTGGTGCCCAAGATGGCCGATGGCGCCAGCATCGTCAACCTGGCCTCGCTGGCCGGCTTTGGCTGGGCCGACCACATCAGCAGCATCCACGCCAGTGAAGAGCTGGACTTCGACGACGTGGCCGAGTTCGTGCGCACGCACGACGCGGGCGATGCCGGCGGCCGCAGCTACT
The DNA here is from genome assembly GCA_964442175.1 of uncultured Rubrivivax sp. Lineage (GTDB taxonomy): Bacteria > Pseudomonadota > Gammaproteobacteria > Burkholderiales > Burkholderiaceae_C > Rubrivivax. The sequence goes on along the minus strand of CAYTWU010000021.1, from coordinate 7,722 downwards.
TCTTCAGCAAGGAAGCGCTGGTGGTCTGGACGCTGCAGAACCGCTGGACCTGGCGCGCGCGCGGCATCCGCATGAATGCCGTCAGCCCCGGCCCGGTGGACACGCCCATCCTGGGCGATTTTGTGAAGACCCTGGGCGCACGCGCCGAAGAAGACATGCGTGTGATGGACCGGCCCGGCACGCCGGCCGACATCGCGCCGGTGGTGGCCTTTTTGTTGAGCGACCAGAGCGGCTGGATCCGCGGCGCCAACCTCCCGGTGGACGGCGGCATGTCGTCTCACCTGCTGTGCAACATCCACGCCTTGTGAACGAGAAACAGCCATGAGCACCCTTTCCTGGATCATCCTGGTCCTCATCGTCCTGGCCGTCGTGGTGGTCGTGCTGGCGCGCTTCTACGAGCGCGGCACACGCGAGACCAGCCTGGTGAAAACCGGCGTCGGCGGCCGGCGTGTGGTGATGGATGGCGGTGTGATCGCCTTGCCCTACTTCCACCAGATCTCGCGCGTGAACATGCAGAGCCTGCGCCTGGAGGTGGGCCGCAAGGGCGAAGCGGCGCTGATCACCAAGGACCGGCTGCGGGTGGACGTGGGCGCGGAGTTCTATGTCTCGGTGATCGCCACCGAAGAAGGCATCGCACGCGCCGCGCAGACCCTGGGCAACCGCACCTTTGATGCCGGCAAGCTGCGCGAGCTGATCGAAGGCAAGCTGGTCGATGCGCTGCGGGCCGTGGCCGCGCGCTTCACGATGGACGAGCTGCACGAGAACCGCGGCCGCTTCGTCACCGAGGTGCGCGAGAGCCTGGTTGAATCGCTCGGCCGCAACGGGCTGGAGCTGGACACCGTCTCGCTGACGGCGCTGGACCAGACGCCCTTCAAGGCGCTGGACGAAAACAACGCCTTCAACGCCGTGGGCATGCGCAAGCTGGCCGAGGTGATCGCCAAGAGCAAGAAGGAGCGCGCCGAGATCGACGCCGACGCCGAGGTCTCGGTGCGCCGCGCCGCGATGGAGGCCACGCGCCGCAAGCTGCAGATCGACCTGGAAGAGCAGACCGCGCAGATCGCGCAGGTGCAGCAGATCGAGACACTGAAGGCCGCGCAGGTGGCCGAGGTGGTGCAGCGCAAGGCCCACAGCGAGCTGGCCTCCACCCGCGCCCGCATCGAGATGGAACAAGGCATCCGCACCGCCGACCTGGAGCGCGAACGTGCCATCCGCGAGGCCGAGATCGCGCAGGCGCAGGCGCTGGCCCTGGCCGAGCAGCAGCGGCAGATCGCCATCGCCGAGCACAGCCGCGCCGAGAGCCAGGCCCAGGCCGCGGCCGATGCCGCGCGGGCCGAAGCCGTGCGCGCCGCCGAAGCCGTGCCCACCGCCAAGCAGGTGGCCGAGGCCGAGCGCCGCAAGGCCGTGGCCCTGGTGAGCGCGCAGCAGGACACCGCGATGGCCGCCGAACGTGCCACCGCCAAGCTGCGCACCGCGCAGGCAGAGGCCGAAGCCGCCGCGCTGCGCACCCAGGCGCAGAAGGCCGAGTTGCTGGCCCAGGCCGAAGGCCGACGCGCCATGGCCGAGGCCGACAACGCGCTGGACGAACGCAGCAGCGCCACGCGCGTGGAGCTGGCCAAGATCGAGGCCCTGCCGCTGGTGGTGGCCCAGATGGTGAAGCCGGCCGAGAAGATCGACAGCATCCGCATCCACCACGTCAGCGGGCTGGGCCATGGCGGTGGGGCAGCAAGCGACGGCAGCGCCCGCCCGCCGGTGAACCAAGCGCTGGACGGCATCCTGGAGATGGCCGTGCAGCTGCCCGCGCTGAAGAAGCTGGGCGAGGACCTGGGGATGAGCCTGGACAGCGGGCTGGCGGGCCTCACCCAACCCTTGGGCGGCCGCCAGCCCTGAGCGCGGTGCTCAGCGCGCGCTGATCCTCACTGCGCCAGGCGCAGCGTGTAGTTGGCCGCGCCGCCGCTGTAGTAGCGCACCCGCACATACACCGTGGCCGCCGTGCCGCCGTTGTTGATCACGGCGGCACTGTCCACCTGGCCCACCCCCTTGGTGCTGCTGGCGATCTGCGTGCCGTTGGCGTTGTAGATGTACAGGTCGTAGTCGACGTTGGCGGGCGGCGTCAGCGTGGACGTCAGCGTCTTGCCGGCCGCCAGCGACACGCGGAAGTAGTCGGTGTCGCTGTTGGACGACAGGCGGCCGTTCACCAGCGCCGGGTTGGGCGTGACCACCTGCGCCGTGTTGCGGGTGTTGTTGCTCTCCACCTCGGCCACCACGGTGTCGCCACCCCCACCGCCGCCACCGCCGGTGGCCGCCACCACCGCCGCGTTGGCGTCGACCAGACCAGTGCCGCACTGCGAGCAGACGTCCGGGAAGGCCCGCACGCTGGATTTCAGCCGGGATTCCACCTCGTCGGGTGTCAGCGCCGGGTTGGCGGCCAGCATCAGCGCGACCACGCCCGCCACGTGCGGCGTGGCCATCGACGTGCCCTGGTACCAGGCCAGCGAATCGGCGCCCGGCCCGTTGCTGCCGCTGTTCAGCGTCGACAGGATGCCGTTGGTGGCACTGGTGCGCACATCACCGCCCGGGGCCGCCACGTCCACCACGCTGCCGTAGTTGGAGTAATAGGCCCGGCCGCCGCTGCGGTTGGTGGCCGCCACAGTGATGACACCGGCGCAGCTGGCCGGGGAGTAGTTGGCCGCGTTGGCGTTGCTGTTGCCGGCCGCCACCACCACCACGGCGCCGCGGCTGCGCGCGCTGTTGATCGCGTTCTGCGTGGTCGTGTCGCAGGCGCCGCCGCCGCCCAGCGACAGGTTCAGCACCTTGGCCGGGAAGGCGTTGGCCGGCACGCCCGAGACCGTGCCGCCCGAGGCCCAGACGATGGCGTCGGCGATGTCGGAGGTGTAGCCGCCGCATTTGCCCAGCGCCCGCACCGGCACCACCTTGGCGCCAAAGGCCACGCCGGCCACGCCGCTGCCGTTGTTGGTGACGGCCGCGATGGTGCCGGCCACGTGTGTGCCGTGCCAGGAGCTGCTGGCGGCCGGATTGCCCCCGCCGCACTCCCCCGCGGTCACGGCGTCGCCCGGGTCGCTGGCATCGGTGTCGCGGCCGTTGCCGTCGTTGGCGACGAAGGTGTCGCCGATGAAGTCATGGCCGCCCACCAGGTTGGCGGCCAGGTCAGCATGGGGCCGGTAGCCGGTGTCGATGACGGCCACGCGCACGCCCACGCCGGTGGACTTGTCCCAGGCCAGCGGCAGGTTCAGCCCGGCGGTGGCTTCGTAGTAATGCCACTGGTCCAGGTAACGCGCGTCGTTGGGCGTCAGCTGGATCTGCATCATGCGGTCGGGTTCGGCGAACTCGACGTCGGCATCGGCCGCTGCCACGGCCTGGGCCAGCGCGGCGGCCTCGGCGGCGTCCAGCCGGCGGTCCAGCTGCAGCACCAGCGCGCCAAAGGCGTTGCGGCGGCGCACGTCGAACTGCACGCCGCGCTGGTTGGCGGCGGCCTGCAGCGCGGCCAGCACGTTGCGGTCGGCCCGCGCGGCGCCGGCGCTGCCGGCGCGGTATTGCACGATCAGGCGGTCGGTGGGCGCGGCGCCGGGCGTGCTGTCACTCGGCCCGCCGGCCCAGGTGGCAGAAGCACACAAGGAGGCGCTGGCCAAGGCCAGCACCAGGGAACGCAGTCGGAACAACATCGCTCAATCCTCCACTCCGCTGGAAAATGCCAGCTGAGGCGCGATGTTGCATGGGTGTGCCCCCCGATCCAAGGGGGTGCCACCGCACGCTTGCAAATAATCGTTACACGAACAACTCGGTGTCGATCTTCGCCGTGGCGGCTGCTCTGGCGCTTGTGCGTGTAACGCACTCGCAATACACTGATCCCATGAGATCAGCCGTCATCCCCCAGATCCGCGTCGAGCCGGCGTTGCGCCAGGAGCTCGAGTCCGTGCTCAAGCCGGGTGAAACGCTGACGGATTTTGTCGAAAGCACGGTGCGAAACGCCATCGCGTTCCGGCGCGTGCAGACGGACTTCCATGCACGTGCCCAAGCGGCGTCCGCGGCCTACCACCAGACGGGCGCGACGGTGCCGGTCGACGCTGTGCTGGACAGGTTGCAGGCCAAGCTGGACAGCAGGCGCAAGAAGCTGGGTCTGTGAGTTTTGCTGTCGAGCTTTCGCCGACGGCAGAAGCCGATCTGGATCGGCTGTTCGAGTTTTTGCTCGAGCACGCCGCCACCACTGAAGATTTGGATCGGGCGCAGGCCGCCATCGATGCCATCCGGTCGGCGGTTCGGCACTGCCTGGCCACCACACCGTTCAGCTTCCGCAAGGCGGCGCAGAACCCGGCGCAGCGCGAACTGATCATCCCGTTCGGCGACACGGGCTATGTGGCGTTGTTCGAAGTCGTCAGCGTTGCCAAGGTGGTCGTGCTGGCGGTACGCCACCAGCGCGAAGAGGACTACCACTGACCGCACCGCAGGGGCGCGCTCAGAACAATTCGGTATCGATCTCTGCCGTCGCCGCCGCGGTGTAGCGCGGGCCGGCCACGGTGCGCTGGTTGATCAGCGCGTCCAGCCGCTCGACCAGACTGGTGGACAACACCACATCCCAGGCGCCCAGGTTTTCGTGCAGGTGCGCCAGGCTGCGCGTGCCGGGGATGGGGATGATGTCCTCGCCCTTGGCCAGCAGCCAGGCCAGGGCCAGCTGGGCGGGCGTGCAGCCCACTTCCTGCGCCAGCGCCTCGTAGGCCGGCAGCAGCGCCAGGTTCTGCGTGTAGGTGGCTGGCGCAAAGCGGGGCATGCCGCGCCGGATGTCCTTGGGCTCCAGCGTGGCCACGTCGCGCAGCGTGCCGGTCAGGAAGGCCCGGGCCAGCGGGCTGAAGGCGACAAAGGCCGCGCCGATCTGGCGGCAGGCGGCCAGCACGGCGATCTCTGGCTCGCGTGTCCACAGCGAGTACTCGGTCTGCACCGCGCTGATGGTGTGCACCGCGTGGGCCTTCAGCAGCGTGGTGGCAGAGACTTCCGACAGGCCCAGCAGCCGCACCTTGCCGGCCTGCACCAGGTCGGCCATCGCGCCCACGCTGTCTTCGATGGGCACGGTCTTGTCCCAGCGGTGCAGGTAGAAGAGGTCGATGTGGTCCGTCTTCAGCCGCTGCAGGCTGGCATCGCACGAAGCCTTGATGGTGGCGGGGCGGCCGTCGATCACCCGTTGGCCGTCCACGCCGTGCAGGCCACACTTGCTGGCCAGCACGAAGCGGTGGCGGTGCGGCACCAGCACCTGCCCCAGCAGGGTCTCGTTGGCGCCAAAGCCGTAGAGCGCGGCGGTGTCCAGCAGCGTCACGCCCGCGTCCAGCGCGGCCAGCAGCAGCGTGGCGGCGTCATTCGTCGACGGCGGCGTGCCGTAGGCGTGGCTGAGGTTCATGCAGCCCAGGCCCAGCGGGCTGACCGAGAGCGGGCCGATGCGGCGCGGGGTCATGGTGTCACAGCCTCAGGATGAACAAGGTGATCGACGGGAACAGCACCAGCACCACCACCCGCGCCAGGTCGCTCAGCACGAAGGGCAGCACGCCGCGGTAGGCGTCTTTCATCGGGATGTCGGGCGCCATCGACTGGATCACAAACAGGTTCATGCCCACCGGCGGCGTGATCAGCCCGACCTCGACGACGATCAGCACCAGGATGCCGAACCAGATCGCGGTTTCTTCCGGCGTGAGGCCGAAGTCCAGGCCCGAGACCATCGGGAAGAAGATCGGGATGGTCAGCAGGATCATGGAGAGCGAATCCATGAAACAACCGGCGATCAGGTAGAAGACCAGGATGGCCCACAGCACCTGGTACGGACCGAAGCCCTGCGTGCCCACCCAACTGGCCAGTTCCTGCGGCATCTGCGACAGCGCGAGGAAGGTGTTGTAGGCCGCCGCGCCGATCACGATCATGAACACCATCGCGGTGGCGCTGGCGGTTGATTCGAACGAAGCACGCAGCTTGGCCACCGACAGCCCGCCCTTCAGCCAGGCCAGCACGCCGGTGCCCACGGCACCCACGGCCGCGCCTTCGGTGGGCGTGAACAGGCCGGTGTAGATGCCGCCGATCACCAGCGCAAAGATCAGCAGCACCGGCCACACCGCCGCCAGCGCGGCCCAGCGCTCGGGCCAGGGCAGCGGGGCCACCTGGCCGGCCACGCCTGGCCGGAAGCGCACGATCAGGTTGATGACCAGCATGTAGCCCAGCGCCGCGAGGATGCCGGGGATGAAGGCCGCGGCGAACAGCTTGGCGATGTTCTGCTCGGCCAGGATGGCGTAGATCACCAGCACGATGGACGGCGGAATCAGGATGCCCAGCGTGCCACCCGCCGCCAGCAGGCCGGCCGACAGCCCGCCCTGGTAACCGGCGCGCTTGAGCTCGGGCAGGGCCACCTGCGCCATCGTGGCGGCGGTGGCCATTGACGAGCCACAGATCGCGCCGAAGCCGGCGCAGGCGCCGATGGCGGCCATGCCCACACCGCCGCGGCGGTGGCCGATGAAGGCTTCCGCGGCCTTGAACAAGGCCTGCGACATGCCGCCCAGCGACGCAAACTGCCCCATCAGCAGGAACAGCGGCACGATGGACAGCGAGTGGCTGGAAAACGTGCTGTACGCCAGCGATTTCATCTGGTTCAGCAGCGGTGCGGCACTGCCGTACACGGCCCAGGAGCCGAGCAGGCCCAGCACCAGCATGGACACCCCTATGGGCACGCGCAGGAAGATCAGCACCAGCAGGGCCGGCAGCGACCAGATGGCCATCCACAGCGGTTCCATCAGTGCTCCCCCCCGGCCGGGCCCAGGTCCATCGGCGGCACGGCCAGGCCGAAATCTTCCACCAGGCGCCAGGCGTAGACCACGCAGCCGGCCACGGCAAACGGGAACGAGGCGGCCCAGCCCCACCACACGGGCATCTGCAGGATGAAGGTCACTTCAGCGTTCTCGTGGTAATCCATCAAGCCCACGCCCATGCGCCAGACCAGGGCGATCCAGCACAGCAGCATCAACCCGTCGGCCAGGATCTCCAGCACCTTCTTCAGCGGCGCCGGGTAGTAGGGCCAGAACAGGTCCACCCAGGCGTGGCCGCGTTTCAGGTGCGCCCAGGGCAGGAAACAGAACACGGCCAGGGCCGTGCCCACCTCGACCAGCTCGAAGTCGCCCGGCACCGGGCCCAGGCCCAGGCCGCTGAGGGCGCGCCCGACTATGCTGGCCACGCTGACCAGCGCGATCAGCGTCAGCACGATGCCGCCGAACCAGGCCATGGCCCGGCTCAGGCCGTAGATGAATTTGCTCATGGGGAGGCTGCCTCGCGGGGCGGCGCCAGGGCCGCCCCGGGGTGGAGAGAAGGATTACTTCTTGCTGTACTTGGCGATCAGCGCTTCGGCCTCGGCCGCCAGCTTGGGGCCGTCGATGCCCTTGCCGCTGACTTCCTTGTACCAGGTGGCGCGCACACCGGCGGCCGCGCGCTGCCAGCGGTTGGTTTCCGCGGCGTCAAGCGTGACGATGTTGTTGCCCGCCTTCTTCGCGATGTCCAGGCCGGCCTTGTCGCCTGCGTCCATCGCGCGGCCGAACATGGCCGCGGCTTCGATGCCGCTGTTGGCGTCGATCACCTTCTTCAGGTCGGCCGGCAGCTTGTCATACGACGCCTTGTTCATCGCCACCGCAAAGGTCTGCGTGTACAGGCCCTTGGTGCCGGTGAAGCCGGTGTGGTTCTTGACGA
>CAYTWU010000020.1:0-23530 GCA_964442175.1 uncultured Rubrivivax sp. | reverse complement strand
CCAGCACGCGGTCGAGCTCGGTGCTCTTGGCGGTGAGCATCAGGATGGGCGTGTCGCGCTCGCGCGCGCGCAGGCCCTTGCAGACCTCCAGGCCGTCCAGGCCCGGCATCATCAGGTCCAGCACCAGCAGGTCGCTGGGTTCGTGCGCCTCGGCGGCCAGCGCGGCGCCGCCGTCGGGCACGGCGTGCACGGCATAACCGGCCTGCTGCAGGTTCATCACCAGCAGGTCACGGATGTCGGCCTGGTCTTCGGCCACGAGGATGCGACGGGGCATGCGGGGGGGTCGCTGCATGGCGCGGCACCTTACACCGATGTGATCTGGCTGTGATCTTCGGTGATCACCGCGTGAGTTCCGGCCGCGACAGTGCAGCCATTCACTGGAGCGGCACGATGACCACCCTGACCTGGCCCGACCTGATCCCCCACCGCGGCGAACTGGTGCGCTACGCGCGCCGCAAGCTGATGGACCCCAGCCTGGCCGAGGACCTGGTGCACGACGTGTTCGAGGCCGTGGCCAGTGGCCGCGCGGCCTTCGCCGGCAGATCGACGCTGCGCACCTGGCTGGTGGGCATCCTCAAACACAAGATCGTCGATCTGGTGCGCGAGCGCAGCGGCCACGACAGCTTGCCCGACGGCGGCGACGACGACGCCGGGTTTGAGCTGGTCTGCCCGCACGCCGGCCCGGAGGAGCAGGCCACGCACCGTGAACACCTGGCGCAGACGCTGCGCCGCGTCGAGGCCCTGCCCGCCGGCCTGCGCGACGCCTTCGTGCTGCGGGTGCTGCAGGACCGGTCCACCGAGGACGTGTGCGCCGCGCTGGCCATCAGCGAAGACAACCTGTTTGTGCGCCTGCACCGGGCGCGCAAGGCCTTGTTGGCCTGAGCGGGCACAAAGCCCTGGAACCTGCAGGGATCGTCGCCATCTCAGCGTGCCGGCTCGCGCAGAATGCGGCCACTAGCAAACGATGGAGACTTTGCGCATGAAGAACTGGATCGTGGGTGTGGTGATGTCCGCCATGGCCCTGGCCGTGGTGCCCGAGTTCGCCGAGGCCAAGCGCCTGGGCGGGGGCGCGTCCAAGGGCATGCAGCGCAGCACGCCCACCCAGCCGGCGCAGAACACGCCGCCCAGCCCGGCCACCCCCGCCAACCCGGGCGCCGCCGCGCCAACCGCTGCGGGCGCCACGGCCGGTGCCGCCGCGGCCGCCGGCAAACGCTCGTGGATGGGCCCGATTGCCGGTCTGGCCGCCGGTCTGGGCATCGCCGCGCTGTTCAGCCACCTGGGCCTGGGCGCCGAGCTGGCCAACTTCGTGATGATCGCGCTGCTGGTGGCGCTGGCGTTTTTTGCCTTCCGCTTCTTCATGGCCCGCCGTGCTGGTGGCAGCACCAGCCCGCGCCTGGCCACCGCCGCCGCGGGTGCCGGTGAGATGCAGCGCACGCCCTTCCAGCCGCTGCAGCCGGCCCCGGCCCAACCGGTGCAGCCCGCGCAACCGGCAGCGGCGGCCCGGCCGGCCGCGTTCACCGGCCTGGCCATCGGCTCCGGCGTCGCCGCGGCGCAGCTGCCGGCCGACTTCGACAAACCCGCGTTCGAGCGCCTGGCGAAGATGATCTTCATCCGCATGCAGGCCGCCAACGACACGGCCGACATCAACGACCTGCGGAACTTCACGACACCCGAGCTGTTTGCCGACCTGCGCCTGGACATCCAGGAGCGCGGCCCGGCCGCCCAGCACACCGACGTGGTGGAAGTAAACGCCGAGGTGCTGGACTTCGCGCAGGAGCCCGAGCGCCAGATCGTCAGCGTGCACTACCAGGGCAAGGTGATCGAGGCCGCGGGTGAAGAGCCGGTGGCCTTCGACGAGATCTGGCACCTGGTGAAGCCGACCGACGATTCCCGCAACTGGGCCATCGCCGGTATTCAACAAAAGGTCTGAGCTACTCGTAGCGCCGGCCTGCCGCCAGCAGGTCCGGCGTGCCGATCAGCCCGTTGAGCTGGTCGAAATCCAGCATCTGCCCGCGCCAGGGCGTGGTGCTGCCGGCAGCCGCCAGGCTGGCGTAATAGCCCTGCAGCGTGTGCGCCACCGCGCGCGCCGTGCCACCCGGGAAGATCACGATGCGGAAGCCCCGGACGCCCAGCTCGGCGGCCGATTGCACCGGCGTCTGGCCGCCTTCCACCATGTTGGCCAGCAGCGGGATGCGCTGGGCGAACCGGGCGCAGGCGGCATCCATCTGCTCGGCGCTGCGCAGCGCCTCGATGAAGAGGGCGTCCACGCCGCAGGCCAGGTAGGCCTCGGCACGGTCCAGCGCGGCGTCCAGGCCTTCGAGGGCCAGCGCGTCGGTGCGGGCGAGGATCAGCGTCTGCGCGCTGTGGCGCGCGTCCAGCGCGGCGCGCAGCTTGCCGCACATCTCGGCCACCGGGACCACGGTCTTGCCGTCCAGGTGGCCGCAGCGTTTGGGGAAACCCTGGTCCTCCAGCTGGACCATCGCGGCGCCGGCGCGTTCGAACCCGCGCACCGTGCGCTGCACGTTCAGCGCATTGCCGAAGCCGGTGTCGGCGTCGACGATCACCGGCGTGGCCACCCGTTCGGTGATGCGGGCCAGCGTGTCCTGCACCTCGCTGAAGGTGGTCAGGCCCACGTCGCTGCGGCCCAGGCGGGTGTAGGCGATGGAGGCACCCGACAGGTACAGCGCCTCGAAGCCGGCCTGTTCGGCCACCAGGGCCGACAGCGCGTCGTACACCCCGGGCGCCAGCAGCGGGCGGTGCTCCTGCAAACGGGTTTTCATGCCAAGACCTCTGTGATCGTTTGCGCGGCAATGTGGCCACCGGCCACCGCGCTGAGCAGGCCGTTGCCGGAGAGGTAACCCCAGACCGCGTCACCGGACACGCCGCGCGCCGCGCCACCGGCGGCCAGCAGCGTCGGGAAGGCCGTGCCATCGGTACGCAAGACGCGGCAGCGTGCATCGATGGCCAGGCCGCCCTGGGTGTGGAACAAGGCGCCGGTGACCCGCACCGCGTAATACGGCGCGGCCAGCGGGGCGCCGCCCAGATCGACGTGCGCGCAGCCGATCAGGTGGGCCAGCGCGGCCAGGTCGGCCGCTTCGCGCAGCGCACCGGCGGCCTCGGCCTCGCGGAAATCGGGGAACTCACGCGCCAGCGTCAGCTGCGGCGCGCTGAACACATTCCAGGCCGTGCCACCGGGCTGGGCCAGCACGTGCACCGCGGCTTCGCTGTAGCCCGCGGTTTCGTCGTGGAAACGCCGGCCCTGGGCGTTGAGCTGCACCCCGCCTTGCATCATCACGGCCCAGGTCATCAGCGCGCCCTGCGGCACGACCCAGGAGCCGTGGCCCTGGTAACCCCCCAGGTCGGCCGTCGCGGCGCCCAGGGCCTGGCCGAAGGCCAGCGCCGTGCCGTCGTTGCCGGCGTGGCCGGCGAACAGCGCGCCGCGCATCTCCGGCAACAGGTCCTGCACCATCGCCGGGTTGCCGCCGAAGCCGTTGCAGGCCAGCAGCACGGCGCGGGCGCTCAGCGCTTCTTCGGCGCCGTCCGGGCGTGTCAACGTCATCCGCCAACCCTCGGCCAGCGGCTGCAGTGCCGTGGCGCGCGCCTCGGTCAACAGATCGGCCTGCGCCGCGCGCTGCAGCGCGCCCATCAGTGCCGCGCCGGTGCGCTCGCGCAGCGCGTGCATGCGGCGCGTGTGGTGGCCGGGGTACAAAAAACCGTCGAGCAGCTCGAACTGCACGCCGTGGCGCGCCAGCAGGTCCAGCGCCGGCGCGCTGGCTTCGGTGTAGGCCTGCACCAGGTGCGGCGCGGCACGGCCTCGGGCCTTGGCCTGGATGTCGGCGGCAAAGGCCTCGGGGCTGTCGACCACGCCCGCCTCACGCTGCCAGCGGGTGCCGGCCGCCGGGATGAAGCCGCTGGACAGCGCGGTGGAGCCGCTGGGCGTGGCGTCACGCTCGATCAGCAGGCAGTCCACGCCAGCCTCGCGCAGCGCCGTGGCCGCCGTCAGCCCGCAGGCGCCGGCACCGACGATGGCGACGGGGACGTCAAAGCTCATGCCGTCGGGCGATGGAGGTACTGGCCGCGCGGTTTGCCGATCACCTCGCCGTTTTCGAAGATCTTCATGCCGCGCAGGAAGGTGGTGGTCACCGCCGCGGACAGCTCCAGCCCCTCGAACGGTGTGTAGCCCTGGGTGGAGGGCGAGTCCTTGGCGGCGATGGTCCAGGTCCTGGCCGGGTCGACCAGCGCGATGTCGGCGTCGAAGCCTTCGGCGATGTCGCCCTTGTGGTTCAGGCCGTAACGCTGCGCCGGGTTCCAGCTGGTCACACGCGCCATGTGGTTGTAGCCCATGCCGCGCTTGGTGCCCTCGCTCACCAGCGCGGGCAGCAGGTACTCGGTGCCACCAAACCCACTCTTGGCCATCCAGATGTTGCCGAAGTAACGCCGCGGGATCTTCATCTCCTGGCGGCAGCAGGCGTGGTCCGACACCACCCAGTCCAGTTCGCCGGCGAGCAGCGCCTCCCACAGGAACTCCACGTCCTCGCGCGGGCGGATCGGCGGGTTCACCTTGGCCAGCTCGGCCGCCTTGGAGCCCGTGTCCAGCATCAGGTGGCCGATGGTCACCTCGCGCCGGAAATCGATGTGCGGGAAGACATCGGCCATGGTCATCGCCGCCTGCACCGCCTTGCGCGAGCTCAGGTGCAGCAGGTTGATGTTGGGCAGCGCCGTTTCGTTGGCCAGGTAGGCGGCGATGAACACCGCCAGCCCTTCGGAATGCTGCGGGCGCGAGGCGCTGTAGGCCGCCAGCCCGCTGAGCGATTTGTCCTTTTCGACGATCTTGGTGTAGGCCGTCATGATCTCGGCCGTCTCGCAGTGCAGGCTCAGCGAGATCTGGCGCGCCTTGTCCGGCATGACCTCGCGCGCCGCCTGCACGCCGCGCATGATGAACTCGAAGTGCGCGTAGTCGTAGCGCTCGTTCTCGCCGATCATCAGGAAGTCGCGCTGGCTGTTCGAGCTGCCGTGCAGGCCGTGCGAGCCGTAGAACATGAAGATCTTGAAGCTGCTGACGCCGTGTTTGGCAATCAGCATCGGGATCTCTTCGATGTGCTTGCGGTCCATCGGCGCCAGGTGGTAGCCGTAGTCCACATGGAAGCGGTTCTTCGAGATCTTCAGCACCTCGGGGAAGAACTTGGCGTAGCTGCCGCCCTTGTTCAGGTAGTACTGGCCGGTGCGGAAGTAGTTCAGCGAGCTGGTCACGCCACCCATCGCCGCGGCCTTGGACTCCGTCACCGCGTCTTCCGCCAGCGGCGAGTAGATGCCGCTGTGCATGTGCGCGTCCACCACGCCCGGGAAGGCCAGCTGGCCGCGGCCGTCGTGCACGGCCTTGGCGCGGGTGGTGGCTATGCCGGGTGCGACCTTGGCAAAGCGCCCGTCCTTGATCGCGATGTCGGCGTCGAACACCACGTTGCCGTGCGGGCGCACGACACGCACGTTTTTCAGGAGCAGGTCGAATTCAGGGGTGGTCATCGGTGAGCCAGTCTTTGCTTGAGTTGAGGCAGCAGGCCACCCGCTTCGACCATGTCGAGCAGGAAGCCGGGGATGGGGTCCAGCGGCAGGCGCTGGCCGCCGGCGCGGGTGAGCACACCGGCGCGGGCGTCGAAGCTGATGGCTTCGCCGTCGGCGATCTCGGCCGCGCGCGGGCAGCTCAGCAGCAGCAGGCCGACGTTGAAGGCGTTGCGGAAGTACAAGCCTGCAAACGAGGGCGCGACGACGGCCGCCACGCCCAGGTGCACCAGCACGCTGGCCGCCTGCTCGCGCGACGAGCCGATGCCGAAGCCGGGCCCGGCGACGATGACATCACCCGGCCGCACGCCGGGCGCGAAGTCGGGCCGCACCACCTCCAGGCAATGGCGGGCCACGACGTCCAGGCCGAACTTCATCGTCGCGCCGGGCGCGAGCTGGTCGGTGTCCACGTCCGCGGGCAGGCGCCATGTTCTCATCGCAGAAACTCCCGCGCATCGGCAATCCGCCCCGCCAGCGCCGACGCGGCGACGGTGTAGGGCGACCCCAGGTAGACCTGCGCCGTGGCCGCGCCCATGCGGCCCTTGAAATTGCGCGCGGTGGAGCTGATGACGGTGCTGCCTTCGGGGATGGCCGCGCCATAACCGGCGCAGGCGCCGCAGGTGGTGGGCAGCAGCGTGGCGCCCGCCTCGCGCAAACGGTTCAGGATGCCTTCGCTTTCGGCGCGTTCACGGTCCTTGATGCTGGCCGGCGCCACCAGCAGCTGCACATGCGGCGCCACGCGGTAACCGGCCAGCACCTGGGCGGCCGCGCGCAGGTCGTCCAGCTTGGCGCCGGTGCAGGCGCCGATGTAGGCCACGTCGATGCGCGTGGGCTCCAGGTCGTCCACCGCGCGCACGTGGGCCGGGCTGTGCGGCAGCGCCACCTGCGGCGCCAGCGCGGACGCATCGAAGTTGTGGCGCACGCCGGGGGCGTCTTCGTCGCTGTGCCAGGGCGTGGTGTCCACGCCTGGCGCGCCATGGCGGGCCAGCCAGTCGCGCGTGACCTCGTCCGGCGCCACCAGGCCCACCTGCGCGCCGAGTTCGGCGCTCATGTTGCACAGCGTCATACGCTCGGCCATGGGCAACGCGGCCACCGCCTCGCCGCAGAACTCCACGGCCTGGTACTGGCCGCCGTTCATGCCGAAGCGGCCGATCATCGCCAGCACCATGTCCTTGGCCGCCACGCCGAGCGCCAGTCGGCCGCTCCAGCGCATGAAGATGGTGTGCGGCACCTGCAGCCAGAGCTCGCCGGTGACCACCACACCCAGCATCTCGGTGGCACCGATGCCGAACATGTAGGCGCCGAACGCGCCGCCGGTGGGCGAATGCGAATCGCCGCCGACGCAAAACATCCCGGGCCGGACGTGGCCGTGTTGCGGCACCACCACGTGGCAGATGCCCTGGCTGTCGTACACATGTGGCAGCTGCTGGGCCTGCGCCCAGTCGCGCGCGATCTTCACGATGCGGCGCGATTCGTCGTCCGACTCGGGCACGTAGTGGTCGATCACCAGCACCACGCGGTCCTTGTCCCAGACCTGTGCACCCAGCTCTTCCAGCATCGGCTTCAACCGCCGCGGGCCGGAGGAATCGTGGAACATCGCCAGGTCCACGCGGCAGGTGACGATTTCACCGGGCAACACCGCCGCCCGCCCGGCCGCGCGGGCGATCAGCTTCTGGGCCAGCGTGGCGGGCATCGGTCAACCCGGTGTGGCGTTCGAGTAGCGCACCAGCTCGGCCCAGCGCGGGATGTCGGCCTTCACGAAGGCCAAAAACTCCTCGGGCGACGAGCCCACGGCCACGCCGGCATCGGCCTCCAGGCGCTTGCGGATGGCCTCGCTGCGCACGGCGGCACGCGCTGCGTCGCTGATGCGCCTGGTCAGATCGGGCGCCATGCGCGCCGGGCCGAAGAGGCCGAACCAGGCGTGCGATTGGAACCCCGGCAGCTGCTCGGCAATGGCCGGCACATCGGGGAACTGCGGCAGCCGCTGCAGGCCGGTGGTGCCCAGCGCGCGCAGCTTGCCGGCCTGGATCAGGCCGCGGGTGTTGCCCACCGGCGCGAACATCAGCGGCAGCGTGCCGGCCACCACGTCGGCGATGGCCGGTGCCGTGCCGCGGTAGGGGATGTTGACGATGAAGACCTTGGCCTGCAGCTTGAAGGCCTCGCCCGCCAGGTGCACCGACGAGCCGATGCCGCCCAGGCCGAAGCTCAGCTTGCCCGGGTTGGCACGCGCGTGGGCCAGCAGCGCCGCCAGGTCCTTGAAGGGTTGGTCGGGGTTGGCCACCAGCACCGAGGTGCTGCTGCTGAGCTGCGTCAGCGGCGTGAAGTCGGCCACCGGGTCGAACGGCAGGTTCTTGTACAGCGACGCGTTGATCGTGTGGCCGGTGAAGCTGACCAGCAGGTGGTTGCCATCGGGCGCGGCCTTGGCCACCTGGTCGGCCGCCAGGTTGCCGCCGGCACCGGAGCGGTTTTCGACCACCACGTTGCGGCCCAGCGCCTGGCCCATCAGCGGTGCGATCTCGCGCGCGATGGTGTCGGTGCTGCCGCCGGGCGTCACGCCCACCCACAGCCGGATCGGCGGCTGGTTCTGCGCGCGCAGCAGGCCGGGGGCAGCGAGGGCGGCCGTTGCTGCCGTGGCGTTCGCCAGCAGGGTTCTTCGTTGCATCGTGTTTGTCTCCTGTCGTCGTTGTTGTCTGGGCTCACAGGCCCAGGTAGGCCTGTTTCAGCTCGCGGCTGGCCAGCAGCTCGGCCGGCGTGCCGCTGAAGCGCAGGTGGCCGTTTTCCAGCACGTAGGCACGCTGCGCGATGTCCAGCGATTGCGCCACGTTCTGCTCCACCAGCAGCACGGCCAGGCCATCGGCGTTCAGGCGCTGGATCAGCGTGAACATCTCTTCCACCAGCAGCGGCGACAGGCCCAGCGACGGTTCGTCCAGGATCAGCAGCTTCGGTTCGGCCATCAGGCCGCGGCCAATGGCCAGCATCTGCTGCTCGCCGCCGCTCAGCGTGCCGGCCAGCTGCGGGCGGCGTTCGGCCAGGCGCGGGAAGATCTCGAGCACACGCGCCAGGTTGCGCTCGCGGTTGCTGCGGCCCCGGGTGTAGGCGCCCAGCGCCAGGTTCTCGGCCACCGACAGGTTGGGGAAGACCTTGCGGCCCTCGGGCACCTGGATCAGGCCGGCGCTGACCACGGCGCGGTAGTGCACGTTCGTCAGCTCGGCGCCGTCGAACACCACCCGCCCGCGCCAGGCCGGCACCAGGCCGCTGACGGTGTTGTTCAGCGTGGTCTTGCCGGCGCCGTTGCTGCCCAGCAGCGCCACGATCTCACCGGCCTCGACGTTCAGGCTGACGCCACGCAGCACCTCGACACGGCCGTAGCCGCTGGCGAGGTCGTCGATCTGCAGCAGGGTGCTCACGTCGCCGTCTCCCGCAGACGTTTCGCCGCACCCGGCCCGAGGTAGGCCTCGATGACCTTGTCGTCCTGCGTCACCTGGCCTGGCGAACCGGAAGCGATCAGCTCGCCCTGCGCCAGCACCCACACGTGCTGCGCCAGGTTCATCACGGCCTGCATCACGTGTTCGATCATCAGCACCGTGACGCCGCTGTGTGCGATGCCGCGCACCACCGGGATCATCTCGGCGATCTCCTGCGGGTTCAGGCCGGCCAGCACCTCGTCCAGCAGCAGCAGCTTCGGTTGCGTGGCCAGCGCGCGCGCCAGCTCCAGGCGCTTGCGGCCGGCCACCGTGAGGTCGGCCGCGGGTTTGTCCAGCTGCGGCGCCAGGCCCACGCGCTGCGCCACCTGCTCGGCCGCGGCCAGCGCCGCGGCGCGGCCGGGCAGGTGCAGGTGCGCCCCCACGGCGATGTTCTCGCGCACCGTCTGCGCGGCAAAGGGCTGCACGATCTGGAAGGTACGCGCCAGCCCGGCACTGGCGTTGAGGTGCGGCGCGCGGCCGGTGATGTCCTGGCCGGCAAAGCGCACCGTGCCGCTGTCGGGTTTCAGGAACCCCGACATCAACGCAAACAGCGTGGTCTTGCCCGCGCCATTGGGGCCGATCAAGGCGGTGAGCGTGCCGGGTTTCACGTCCAGGCTCACGCGCTGCACGGCGCGCAGGCCACCGAACGAGATGCTGAGCTCGCGCAGGCTCAGGAGCGGCGCTGTTTCCATTGGTTCCACAGGCCCGCGATGCCGCGTGGCATGAACATGACGATGAGCACCAGCACCACGCCGTAGATCACCAGGTTGATGCCCGGCAGCGCGCCGAAGAGGTTGCGCGTGACGTCGGCCAGCGTGTGCAGCACCAGCGCGCCCAGCACCGGGCCCCAGAGCGTGCCCATGCCGCCGACGATGGCCGCCACCAGGGCCTCGACGCTGACATGCGGGCCGAAGGCGATGCCCGGGTCGATGTACTGGAAGACCTGCACGTAGAACGCACCCGCCGCGCCGGTGAAGCCGCCCGACAGCACCGTGGCGCCGAGCTTGGTGGTGAAGGGGTTCACACCGACGGCGCGGGCCGCGTCTTCGTTGTCGCGCACGGCCTGCAGCCGGGCGCCGAAGCGCGAGTGCCGCAGCCACGCGGTGACGAGCAGCGCCGCCACCACGAAGCCCAGCATCAGCGCGATGTAACCCTTGCGCGAGCCGAACTGCAGGTTGGCCACCGATTCCTGCAGCGGCAGCATCAGGCCGACACCACCGCCGGTGAAGTCCACCGACACCGCGACGATGCGGAAGACCTCGGCAAAGGCCAGCGTGACGAGTGCGAAATACGAACCCTTGAGCCCGTAGCGGAAGGCCACCGCACCGATGAAGGCCCCCACGGCCGCCGCCGCCGCCACGGCCAGCCACAGCGCCACCCAGGCGTTGAGACCGCCTTGCAATTGCGCCATGGCCTGCACATAGGCCCCAGTGCCAAAGAACACCGCGTGCCCGAAGCTGAACTGCCCACCGAAGCCGCCCAGGATGTTCCAGGCCTGCGCCAGCAGCGCGCCGTAGAGCGTGAGCATGATGAAGGTGAGCCAGACACCGGAATCGACAGCCAGCGTCAAGACGCCGATGACCGCCGCGAAAACCGCGATGCCGATCAGGTCCTTCATGCCTTGGCCCCGAACAGCCCTTGCGGCCGCAACAACAGCACCGCGATGAAGATCGCGAAGATGCCGATCTGGCCCAGCGACTCGCCCAGCACGAGTCCGCCGATCGACTCCACGACGCCGATCAACAAGCCGCCGATCAAGGCCCCGGCAAAACTGCCCATGCCGCCCAGCACGACGATGGTGAAGGCCACCAGCACGAAGCCCGAACCCACCTGCGGGTTGACGTAATACGCCGGCAGCAGGAAACACGCGGCTGCGCCCAGGCAGGCCAGGCCGATGCCAAAACACATCGCGTAGACATGGTCGACGTCGATGCCCATCAGCCGCGCGCCCTGTTTTTCGCGCGCCACGGCGCGGATCGCGCGCCCCAGGTCGCTGCGGTTGAGCACGAACATCAGCAGTGCCGCACACACCAGCGCGCCGGCAAAGGCCACCAGCTTGGGCACGGCGATGAAGGCCGGGCCGATCTGCACCGTGCTCAGCGTGTAGGCGGTTTCGATGGAACGGGTGTCGGACTTGAAGGCCAGCAACGCGAGGTTTTCCAGCACGATGGAGATGCCCAGCGTCACGAGCAGGATGTTTTCGTCCTTGCCGTGGCTGGCGCGGTTGATCACCCCGCGCTGCAGTGCATAACCCAGCACAAACATGCTCGGCACGACGATGGGCAGCGCCAGGTAGGGGTCGACACCCAGATGGGTCTTCAGCAGGTAGACGGCGTACAGCGCCACCATCAACAGTGCGCCATGCGCGAAGTTGATGATGTGCAGCACGCCGTAGATCAGCGTCAGGCCGAGCGCGATCAAGGCATAGACCGCGCCCGTGGTCAGCCCGTTCAGGACCGACGGGAACAGGATGTCGAAGTTCAACAAGGCTCAGGCCTTGCGGGGGAACACCGGTTCGACTTCGCGGTACTCACGCGGCACGATGACCTTGATGTCGCCCTTCACCACCTGCGTCATCAGCGGCTGCGCGCCGGTGTTCTGGCCGTTGACGAACTTGGTGTCGCTGTACGGCATGATGTGGTTCTTGAACGTGCTGCTGGCCAGCGCGTCGATGATGGCGGCGCGGTCGGCGCTCTTGGCGCGCTCGATGGCATCGGCCAGCAGCATCGTGGCCGTGTAGGCCATGAAGAGCTCGTAGGTGAAGAACAGGTTCTTCGCTTCGGCGCGTTTTTTCAGCGCCTGGGCACGCGGGTCCTTGGGGTTGAACCAGTGGTTGCAGTCGATGATGCCGTCGGCCGCGTCCGGGAACTCCTTGACGAACTTGTAGCTCGACGCCGCGCCGCCCAGCACCGAGTAGATGGCCTTGGGCACCACCTTCTGCTGCTGCATCGTGCGCACCAGCAGCGCGTATTCGTTGTAGTAGTTGGCCGGGATCACGATGTCCGGGTTGAGGGACTTCATGCGCAGCACGATGTTGTTGAAATCGCGCGTGGGGTTCGCGTGTTTGATGACTTCCTTCACCTCGAAGCCGAAGCCCGGCAGCTCGCGCGCCAGCAGGTTGGCGGTGCCGGTGCCGAACAGGCTTTCTTCGTGGATGATCATCACCGTCTTCGCGGGTTTGCCGGCGATGGTGTTGAGCACGTGCAGGTTGTTCACCGCCACCTGGGCGCAGGTGGCGTAGCCGGGGCCGAAGCGGAAGGTGTTCTTCAGGCCGCGGCTGACGATCTGGTCGGCCACGCCCACGTCCACCACGTGCGGCAGGTTGTACTTGGCGGCCGCCTGCGTGGTGGCCAGGCAGATGGCCGAGGCAAACGCGCCGACGATGGCCGAGACACCGGCTTCGTTCATCTTCTCCACCTCGGCCGTGCCGGCCTGCGGCGTGCTCTGCGCGTCGCCCAGCATCGCTTCCAGCTTGGCACCACCCAGGCTCTTGATGCCGGTCTTGTTGATGTCTTCCAACGCCATCAGCGCACCTTCGCGGCACTGCTGGCCGGAGTAGGCCAGGGCCCCGGTGACCGGGTGCAGGATGCCCACCTTCACCGCCTTGGGCTGGGCCCCGGCGATGAGCGGGAAGGACAACGCAGACGCAGCCGCGGCCGACTGCTGGATGAAGGTGCGACGGTTGTTCATGGCGGGCTCCTGGGATGAGACGGTTGGTCAGTGAAATTGCGCGGACAGCTCTTTGCTGACCCACACCTTGGCATCGATGCCGCCCACACGCGAGAGCTGCATCTGGTACTGGTAACGGTCGGGCCGGTACAGACCTTGCAGCCACTGCACGGGTTTGTCGTCGGCGTCGAAGATCAGCCGGTGCACACACAGCAGCGCGCTGCCGACGGCCAGATCGAGGTGCGGCGCGGTGTCGGCGTCGGCCAGGCGGGCGGTGATGCTCTGCTCGGCACGGCCGATGCGCACACCTTGCGCTTCCAGCAGCAGCAGGATGGGCTGTTTGGCCAGCTCGCGTTTGCCAAAACCCTGCGCCAGCGCGGCCGGCACCCAGGTGGTGATGTGCGAAAACGGGCCTTCGCGCGTGGAGCGCACGCGCACCGCCTTCTGCACCGGCGCCCCGGGCGCCAGGCCCAGCGGGCGCGCGGCCGATTCCGGCGCCGGCACCACGTCGCAGGCCAGCACCTTGACCGCTGTGCGCAGGCCCATGCTGACGATGTTCTCCAGCAGGCCGGTGAGCTGGGCACGTGCCGGCACCACGGTGGCGGCGGCACGTTTGACGGGCACCGTGCCACGGCCGGGCGCACGTTCGATCAGGCCTTCGGCCACCAGACGCTCCAGCGCTTTGCGCACCGTGACCCGCGCGACCGCAAATTGCTCGGCCAGCACCAGCTCCGGTGGCAGCCCGGCGTCGTAGCGGCCTTCGGCCAGCTGCTCGCGCAGCACCAGGTAGACCTGGTGGTACTTGGGCAGGGGCATGGGGCCGCGCATGGGGCGCAAGACTGATCCTGTTCTATTGTCCTGTCAATAGGACAAAGTTCAGGCGCTGGCAAATCTGCGGCGACAGCCAACGTGACAAGGTCACGGCCATGAATCACTCGGCCCGCCACATCGACGTTCGTCAACGTGTGTTGTGTCAAGTTCGCACGCAGAACTGCCGATGACCCGGCGTGGCGCACCTGCAACGCGCCGCCCTCACAGGAGATCTGATGGGCCCTCCCGCCTGCAACCGCACCAACCACCCGGCGGTGGACGGCACATGCACGGGCTGCACCTGACCTCGGAACCCGGCCGATGTCCAAATTCAATGTCTACCTGCTGGCAATGGTCGGTGCGATCCTGGCTTTCGTGGCCAGCTTCTTTTTTCACGCCCGAGCCGAAGCCGAATTGCAGCAAGCGAACGAAACACGGCTGAAATCACTGTTGCTGGCCGACGAGCTGCGCCAGTCGTCCAACGACCTCACGCGACTGGTGCGCACCTACGTGATCACGGGTGATCCAGCGTTCAAACGCCAGTTTGAGGCGGTGCGGGAGATCCGCGACGGCAAGCGGCCGCGGCCGGTGGAGTACGGCCCGTCGTACTGGGACTTTTTCGCCGTGGACGGTCGCGGCTCGGCCGACGGCCAGGCCCTGCCCCTGCTGGAGGTGATGCGCATCGCCGGCTTCACCGACCAGGAGCTGTCCCGGTTGGCGGACGCCAAGCTGAACTCGGACGAGCTCACCGAAACCGAGTACCAGGCCATGGCCCTGGTCGAAGGCAACGGGGTCGACAGTGGTTTGCTGCCGGGCCGGGCCCGCGCGATCACGATGCTGCACGACGAAGCGTTCCACCGGGCCAAGGTCGACATCATGCGGCCCATCGTCGAGTTCGACCGGATGGTGAACGCACGGACGTACGAGGCTGTGCAGGCCGCCCGCAGCCTCACCTTGCGCATGAGGCTGCTGCAGTCCATCCTGGGCGCACTGCTGCTGGCGCTGCTGTGGGGCGTGTACCGCGAGCTTCATGTGATCCTGGGTTGCACGGTTGCCGAGCTGCAGCAGACCATTGCCCGGATCGGGGCCGGTGACTTCTCGTCCCGCGTCTCCGTGCCTGAAAGCCGAAAGGACAGCGTGCTGGCCTGGGTGGGGGACACCCAGGCCAAACTGGCCAAGATGGAGCTGCTGCAGTTCCGCGCCATCGTCAGCTCCTCCGACGACGCGATCATCAGCAAGACCACGGACGGCATCATCACCAGCTGGAACGCTGGCGCCGAGCGGCTGTTCGGCTACACCAGCGCCGAAGCCATCGGCCAACCCATGCTGCTGCTGTTCCCGCCCGATCGCCGGGACGAAGAACCGCAGCTGCTGGCCCGCATTGCACGCGGCGAGCGCGTGGAGCACTTCGAAACGGTGCGGCGGCGCAAGGACGGGCGCCTGATCGAAGTCTCGGTGAGCCTTTCACCGATGCGCGACGGCAACGGCCGCGTGGTAGGCGCCTCCAAGATTGCACGCGACATCAGCCGGGCAAAGGCCGCCGAGGCGGAGATCCACCGTCTGGCCTACTTCGACCCGCTCACCGGCTTGCCCAACCGCCGGCTGCTGCAGGACCGCCTGGCACACGCCCTCAGCAACGCACGCCGCCTGCCGCACAGCTGTGCGGTGCTGTTCATTGATCTGGACAATTTCAAGACCTTGAACGACACCCGGGGGCATGCCGTCGGCGACCTGCTGCTGCAAGCCGTGGCCGACCGCCTGCGCAGCTGCGTGCGCGCGAACGACACCGTGGCCAGGTTCGGCGGCGACGAGTTCGTCGTGCTGCTGGAAAACGCCGACGCACCCGGCCAGGCCATCGCCGAGCAGGCCGAACGGGTGGGCGAAAAGATCCAGGTGCGGCTCTCGGACCCCTATGACCTGGCCGGTGCGGTCCATTTCTGCACGCCCAGCATTGGCGTGGCCGTCCCGGGCTGCCCCCAGACCCAAGCCGACGAACTGCTGAAGCAGGCCGACGTGGCGATGTACCAGGCCAAGGCGGCCGGCCGCAACACGCTGAGACTTTTTGACCCCCAGATGCAGGCGGTGGTGGACCGCGGAGCCTCACTGGACCGTGAACTGCGCGAGGCGCTGGACGGCGATCAGTTCATGCTGTACCTGCAGCCGCAGGTGATGGCCGACGACCACATCCATGGCGCCGAGGTGCTGCTGCGCTGGCAGCATCCCCGTCGAGGTCTGGTGTTGCCGGGCGACTTCATCCCGCAGGCCGAAGAGAGCGGGTTGATCCTGCCGTTGGGCGCCTGGGTGCTGGAGCGTGCGTGCCGACAACTGGCGCAATGGGCCGGCCAGCCTGTGCTGCGCGACATCACCCTGGCGGTGAACGTGAGCGCCAAACAGTTGCGCGAACCGGACTTTGCGGACCAGGTGCTGGCCTTGCTGGACCAGACCGGGGCCGACCCGCACCGGCTGAAGCTGGAGCTCACCGAGAGCACCCTGGCGACCCAGGTGGAAGCCCTCATCGCCAAGATGTCCGTGCTGAAAGTCCGCGGCGTGCGGTTTTCGCTGGACGACTTCGGGACCGGCTACTCGTCGCTCGCCTACCTGAAGCGCATGCCGCTGGACGAGCTGAAGATCGACCGCGGCTTCGTCAAGGACATGCTGCACGACCCCAACGACGCCGCGATTGCGCACACCGTGACCGCGCTGGCCAGAAGCCTGGGCCTGGCGGTGATCGCCGAGGGCGTCGAACTCACGGCACAGCGCGACGCGCTGCTGGCCATGGGTTGCGACGCCATGCAGGGCTACCTGTTCGGGCATCCGATGCCGGTGGCCACGTTTGTGGCTCTGGTCCAGGCTCGGCAAAACACCCTGGCCTGAGCGACCCTTGGCGCCTCACAGGCGCTCGAACACCGCCGCAATCCCCTGCCCGCCGCCGATGCACATCGTCACCAGCGCGTAGCGCCCGCCGGTGCGGTGCAGCTCGTGGATCGCCTTGGTGGCGATGAAGGCACCCGAGCAGCCAATGGGGTGGCCCAGCGCGATGGCGCCGCCGTTGGGGTTGGTCTTGGCCATGTCCAGCTCCAGCCCGCGCGCCACGGCGATGGCCTGGGCGGCAAAGGCTTCGTTGCTTTCCACCACGTCGAGCTGGTCGATCGTCAGGCCGGCCTTCTTGAGGGCCAGCTTGGAGGCCGGGATCGGGCCTTCGCCCATGACCTCGTTGGGCACGCCGGCCACGGCGTAACTGACGAGGCGCGCCAGCGGCTTGTGGCCATGGGCGGCGGCCACGGTGGCATCGCCCAGCACGAAGAAGGCCGCGCCGTCGTTGATGCCCGAGGCATTGCCCGCCGTCACGCTGCCGCCTTCTTTCTTGAACGCGGGCTTGAGCTTGGCCAGGCTTTCCATCGTGGTGGCGGGCTTCACGTGTTCGTCGGTCTCGAAGCTCACGTCGCCTTTGCGGGTCTTCAGCAGCACCGGCACGATCTGGCCCTTGAAGCGGCCTTCGGCGATGGCTGCTGCCGCGCGGCGGTGGCTTTCCACCGCCAGCGCGTCCTGCTCTTCACGTGTGATGCCCCACTTGGCGCACAGGTTCTCGGCCGTGATGCCCATGTGGCCGACGCCAAACGGGTCGGTCAGCGTCGCGACCATCATGTCGATGAGCTTGGTGTCGCCCATGCGTGCGCCAGTGCGCATCGCGGGGGACAGGTAACCGCCGCGGCTCATCACCTCGACACCGCCGCCGATGCCGTAGTCACAGTCGCCCAGCAGGATGTTCTGCGCGGTGGTGACGATGGCCTGCAGGCCCGAGCTGCACAGCCGGTTGACCGACATCGCCACGCTGTCCATCGGCAGGCCGGCCTGGATGCTGGCCACCCGGGCCACGTAGGCGAAGCGGCTCTCGGTGGGGATGGTGTTGCCCACCGTCACGTAGTTGATGGCTTTCGGGTCAACGCCGGAGCGCTCGACCGTCGCCTTCATCACCTGGCCCGCCAGCTCGGCCGGCTCGATGTCGGCCAGGCTGCCGCCGAAGGTGCCGATCGCCGAACGTGCTGCCGCCAGCACCACCACATCACGTTTGCTCATGTCCGTCTCCACAGGTTGTTTGCCCAGGGCGACACGATAGCGCGGCAGGGCTGGCGTGGGGCTGACAAGCCGCGGTCCCAAAGAAAAACCCGCAAGGGCCGGAGCACATTGCGGGTTTTGGTGCGGCGGGCGGCGCGGTACACCGCGCTGCCCGTGCGGCCGGGTTCAGCCCAGCGTCTTGATGTTCGCGGCTTGCAGGCCCTTCTGGCCTTGCTTCACTTCAAACTCGACGCGCTGGTTCTCGGCCAGGCTCTTGAAGCCGGTGCCGCCCTGGATTTCGCTGAAATGGGCGAACAGGTCCTTGCCGCCGGCGTCCGGCGTGATGAAGCCGAAGCCCTTGCCGTCGTCGAACCACTTGACGATGCCCGTTTGGGTGTTGGTGCTCATATCGTTTCCTTCAATTCAAAAATGCTCGCGCAGCACATGCCGACGCAAGTGCAGAAACACGCAAGAAGATCAAACCGGGGGGGAAATCGACTGCAACACCGGCGGGGAGCCGGGGACAAACGGAAAACCTGCGACGAGAAGACGGTCTTGGTATGACTGACCCAGCTAATGTACACCACCCCGCAAATCAGGGTCGGGTTTATTCCAGCGGCTGCAGGCGGCCCTGCTGGCGCAGGTTTTCCAGCACGGTGCCACCGGGGTAGTACTCGGCGCTGCGGCGGCCCAGGGCCAGGTCGGCCGCCCACACCGCCGCCAGCTCACGCAGCACGCGCACGTTCGCCGGCCGCGGCGGGCCCTGGCGACAGGCGGCCCAGGCCAGCACATCGCTGTCCGGGCCTTCGGCGTCCACATGGGTGGAGCGGTCGATCAGCTGCACACCCACAAAGGCATCGGCCCCTGCAGCCGCGGCATCGGCCGCCACCGCGCGCAGACCCGGCAAGGCATTGAGCTGCGCGTTGCAGCCGCCGGCCAGCGCGCTGAGGCTGCGCACCGGGCGCGCGCCGGCACCGGACAAGGCGCGGATCTGGTCGCTGAATCCCACGGCCGCGACCGGGTCGAACAACACCGCACCGGCCAGGCGCTGCGGCGCCAGCTGCGCCAGCGTGTAGCCCAGGCGCACGGCAAACGCGCCACCGGCGCTGTGGCCCCCGACGATGATGCGCTCCGGCACGGGCACGCCGTCCGGGGTGCTGAGGCCGGCCGTGATCAGCTGCGCCAGCGCATCGGCCAGCTGCGGGTTGCCAGCGGTCATGTTGGCGTCCACGCACAGCGTCAGCAGGCCCTGGGCGACCAGGGCCTCCAGGGTGCCGGCGATGTTGGCGCAGCGGCGCGTGAAGCCATGCTCCACCACCGCCAGGCCCAGCGGCGAACCGGCGGGCAGGCCCCAAGAGACGTCGTATTCGTTGCCACCGATCACCAGCGTGCCAGGCACCTGGCGCGCACCCTCGGCGGCGGCACCGAAGGCGGCGCCGAAGGCGGCGACGGAGAGCGCCGCAGCGCAGACCAGGCGGTGGCAGGACTTCATGGGCACGCTCCAGACAGCGAGCGCGCAGTATGGATCAACGTCCGCCCAGGCGGGGCTCGTCCACACCTGCGGCACGGTTGAGCTGCATCAGCGTCTGCGGGCCCGCCAGCCCGTCCGGCGCCAGGCCCTGGGTGAGCTGGAAGGCGACGATGCGTTCCTCCAGTGGGCGGCGGCTGCCGCCGTCCACGGGTGTCAGGCGCTCCGCGAGCCAGCGCGAGACGCTGCCGTCTTCCGCCGTGATCAGCTGGCCTTCGCGGTAGCCCGGCGGAGCGCGCCAGAGCGTGCCGAACTCGCCGCGCCAATCGCGCGCCAGCGCGGCCAGCGGCAGCACCTGCTCGCGGTCGCCCAGGCGCAGCGTCACGTCCTGGGCCGACACCGCGGTGAGCAGCACGGTGCTGCTGCGCCCCAGCGGGTCGGTCAGCGTCACCAGGGCCGGGCGGTCGAGCTGGCGAATGGCGGCCAGGCCCCCACGGCCGCGGTAACACTGCAGCCCCAGCGCCGGTGCGGTGGCACAGGGCTCGCCAGCGGGCAAGGCCGCGCCCCACTGGCTGGCCAGCACGCGCCAGGCCGCAGCCTCGTCACCGGGGCTGGCAAAGATGTCCAGCGGTGGCACCGGGGCTGGCACGGTGACCGGCGGCGCGGGTTCAGCGGCAGGTGCCGATGCAGATGCAGATGCAGATGCAGACGCAGGTGCCGGGCCGGGGGGAGGCGCCAAGGCGGTGGGTCGTGTCGCCGGCTGGGGCCCGCCCAAGCCGTTGCGCAGCCACGGGGAGATCAGCAGCCCGGCCACCAGCGCGATGCCGGCAGCGACCCAGGCACCGCGGTGGTTCGAGGCGGCGCGCGCCGTGTCGGGTGCCGACGCTGCCGCCGCTGCCGCCGCTGCGGCGGGCTGGGGCTGCGGCGCACGTGCAAAGACGTCGTTGGCGGCCTGATCGACGAGCTCCGGGGTCACGCGCGGGACCCGGGCCTCGAAAGCCGCCAGCAGCGCCCGGTCGCACAGCACGTTGATGCGCCGCGGCACACCGCCGCACAGCGCGTGGATGCGCGCCAGCGCCAGCACCTCGAAGGGTGGCAGGCCGATGGCCCCGGCCACGGCCATGCGGTGGGCGATGTAGCGGCGTGTCTCTTCCTCCGGCAGGGCCGGCAGGTGGAAACGCGCCACGACACGCTGCGCCACCGGCTCCAGCACCGGGCGCGCCATCATCTCGCGCAGCTCGGGCTGACCGATCAGCAGCACCTGCACCAGCTTGCGGTCGCTGGTCACCAGGTTGGTCAGCAGGCGCAGCTGTTCGAGCACGGCGTCCGACAGCGCCTGGGCCTCGTCGACCACGATCAGCGTGCGCCGGCCCTGGGCGTGGGCCAGCAGCAGGTGGCCGTGCAGCGCATCGATGGGGTCGTGCGCCGGGCCCTCGGGCACCGTGACGCCCAGGTCCTCGCAGATGCGGGCCAGCAGCACGTCCACGCCCAGCTTGGGATTGACCACGGTGGCCACGTCCACGTTCGGCGGCAGCTGTTCCAGGAAACTGCGCCAGACCGTGGTCTTGCCGGCACCGATCTCGCCCGTGAGCACCACAAACCCGGCGCCCCCCCGCAGGCCGATCTCCAGCTGGCGCAGCGCCTTGCGGTGGACGTCGCTGAGGTACATGAAGCGCGGGTCGGGCGCGACGGAGAAGGGCTCGGTGTGCAGGCCGAAATAGGTCTCGTACATGTCAGTTCCGCACGGCCGTTCCGAAGGAACTGAACGCCCCCTCGGGGGGCCGCGAACGCAGTGAGCTTGGGGGTCGTTCCATTTCGGCAGCATAGCGGCCGGCGGGTTACGCTTGTCAGCCATGACACCCCACCCCGCCACCCTGGCCGCCACCCCGCTGATCGACAGCGACCACGCCGACGTCATCGCCTTTGCGCA
This sequence comes from uncultured Rubrivivax sp., assembly GCA_964442175.1. Lineage (GTDB taxonomy): Bacteria > Pseudomonadota > Gammaproteobacteria > Burkholderiales > Burkholderiaceae_C > Rubrivivax. The sequence continues at coordinate 2,577 of CAYTWU010000020.1, read as the reverse complement.
GCAGCACGCCCAGGGCGCTGACGAGCGTGAACGCGCGGTGTCGCTCTACAACGCAGTGCGCGATGGCTTCCGTTACGACCCCTACCGCATCGACCTGCGCCCGACCGGCATGAAGGCCAGCGCCGTGCTCGCGGCCGGCCACGGCTGGTGCGTGCCCAAGGCCACGCTGCTGGCCGCCGCCTGCCGTGCCGCAGGCCTGCCCGCGCGCGTGGGCTTTGCCGACGTGCGCAACCACCTGTCCACCGAACGCATGCGGCAGACCATGCAGACCGACCTCTTCGTCTGGCACGGCTACACCGAGATCTGGCTGGGCGGGCGCTGGGTCAAGGCCACGCCGGCCTTCAACATCGAGCTCTGCCAGCGCTTCGGCCTGCTGCCGCTGGATTGGGACGGCCGGGCCGATTCGCTCTACCACCCGTTCGATGCCAGCGGCCAGCGCCACATGGAATACGTCAACGAACGCGGCGCCTTCGACGAGGTGCCGCTGGCCGCCATCGTGCAGAGCTTCCGCGCCACCTACCCGGGCTGGGGCGACACCGGCTCGGCGCTGGCCGGCGACGACTTCAGTGCCGACGTGGCCCGGGAGACGCGGTGAGCAGCGCCGTGCCGCCGGGCTTCACGGCCGTGCACATGGGCGGTGAGTTCATGCGCCACAACGGCCCGCTGTACCTGCGCAAGGCCGAGGGCCGGGTGTGGATGGGTTTCCGCGTCGAGGCCCGGCATTGCAACCCGGCGCAGATCTGCCACGGCGGCATGATGGCCAGCTTCTGCGACATGCTGCTGCCGGTGTGTGCCACCCACCTGGCGCCGTCGCTGCTGGGGCGCTTCCTGCCCACCATCAGCCTGCAGCTGGACTACCTGGCACCCACCTCCATCGGGGCCTGGGTGCAGGGCGAAGCCCAGCTGCTGCGCCACACGCCGGTGCTGGTGTTCCTGCAGGGCCTGGTGACGGCCGACGATCTGCCGGTGGCACGCGCCAGCGGCATCTTCCGCGTGGGGCCGGTGCTGGCGGAGCACGCTGACCAGGCCTGAGCTTGGGGTGGATGCGACGGCGGGCTCAGCCGCGCGCGTCGAAGATCAGGCAGGTGGTGCTGGCGTGGGCGTACAGCCTGCCGTCGTGGCCCACCAGCCGGCCTTCGGCGGTGGCCACCTGCTTGCCTGCGTGCACCACACGCCCCTCGGCCCGCACCAGCGGCACGCGCTCGCTGAGCGCACGCACGATGTTGAGCTTGAGCTCCAGCGTGGTGTAGCCCTTGCCGGCCGGCAGCGTGGTGTGCACCGCGCAACCCACCGCGCTGTCCAGCAGCGTGGCGAACCAGCCGCCGTGCACGCTGCCCAGCGGGTTGTAGTGCGCGCGGCCCGGGCGGCCCTGGAACACGGCCAGGCCGTGCTCGGCCTGCACCAGGCTGAAATCCATGGTCTGCCCGATGGGTGGCGGCGGCAGGCGGCCGTCCATCATCGCGGCAAACACCTCCAGGCCCGTGAGGCCGGCCACCTGCTCGGGCCGGGCCACACCGATGGGGGCCAGCCGGGCACGGACGGCGGCTTCATCGGCCTGCCATTGCGCCAGCGTGGCGGCGTGGGGATCGGGGCTGTCCATGGGCGGCTTCCAAACTCATTGCAGATACAACCATTGTAGATACAATCTTCGGATGCTGCCCACGACCACGCCCCGCGGCTGCACCAACCTGCAGCTGCGCCTGCTGTCCCACCGCGTGGACCGGGCCTACGCCGAGGCCCTCGCCGGGGCCGGGCTGACAACGGCACAGTACGCGCTGCTGGGCATGGTCGAGGCCTTCGGGCCGCTGCGCCCGGCCGACCTCGCGGCCCGCCTGGGCCTGGACCCGTCCACGCTCACGCGCAACCTGCAAAGCCTGGTGGCGGCGGGCTGGGTGGCCCAAGGCCCGGGGCCGGACCGGCGCTCGCGCCAGGTGCAGCTCACCGACGAAGGCCGCCGCCTGCGGCAGCAGGCCAAACGTGCGTGGAAGCAGGCGCAGCTGGCGCTGAACACACGCCTGGGCGAAGACCGGGTGCTGCAGCTGCACGCGCTGATCGCCGAATGCATGGCGGCCCTGGATGGCGAAGCGCCCGACCACTGATCACACGAGGGCTTTGCAGCGACAATCCCCGCTCCCCTGACGGCCCGCCCGACCTGTGATGCCCGAACCTGATCCTGTTGAACCCGTCCCCGCCGTGGACGCCGCACCGGTGCCGGCCACCGAACCCGTGGTGGCGCCGGAGGCTGCTGAAGTTGAGGCCGACGTCGAGGCCGTGAACGTGGCGGCAGCAGACGCCGAACCCGGCAAGGCCGGCGAGTCCGCCGCGCCGGGCATGACACCGGCGCAGTGCGGCGAGCAGCTGGCGGCGCGGTTCCCGGCGCTGTTCGGCCCCGAGGGCCCGCGCAAGCCGATCAAGCTGCGCATCCAGGCCGACCTGCAGGCGCGCGCACCGGGCGTGTTCACCAAACGTGTGCTGGGCCTGTTCCTGAGCCGCTACACCACCAGCACGGCCTACCTGAAGGGGCTGAGCACGGCAGCGACGCGTTTCGACCTGGACGGCCAGCCTGCCGGCGAGATC
>CAYTWU010000019.1:0-23902 GCA_964442175.1 uncultured Rubrivivax sp. | reverse complement strand
AGCACATCGAACATGGCCCAATGCTAGGCCGCCAGCGTACACCGCGGCAGGGCCGGCGCCGGCAACAGGTGTTCAGGGATCGTGAAGGCTGGCGCCGGGCCAGCGGGCGGCGGCGACCAGCGCGCGGGCCACGTCCATCAGCGTCACACGCGCGGCCAGGGCGGCCGGGGGCAGCTCGTCGTCCGACAGGCTGACCAGCCAGTTGCGGCGCTGTGCATCGCGGTCGGCCACCGGCACGATGGCCAGCTCGTCGGTCGGCAACCGCGCCAGCGCGGCACCCGGCTGCACGGTGGCGCCCACGCCGGCGCGCACGGCATCCATCAGCAGCGCCAGGCCGTCCACCTCCAGCGCCACGTTCGGCGTGCAGCGGGCGCGCGTGAAGGCGCGCTCCAGCACCGCGCGGAGGCCGTGCGAGCCGGTGGGCAGCAACAGCGGCAGTGTGCCGAGCCGGGCCAGGCGCACCTGCTGGCCACCGGGCATGCCGCCCAGGCCACGCGCGCCGATCAGGAACAGGCGTTCGTCCAGCAGCGGCAGCACGCTGCAGTGGCGCAGCGTGGTGGTCTCGAACAGCACCGCCAGGTCCAGCTGGCGCGTGTTGAGCATCGTGGCCAGGTGGCCGGAGAGGTTCTCCACCAGGTGCAGCCGCACATCGGGGTAACGCTCGCGCATGGCCTGCAGGAAGGGCAGGCCCAGCACCGCCGCGGTGGACGGCGCCAGGCCCACGCTGACATGGCCCGACAGGCGTGCCTGCTGCGCCGCCAGCACGGCATCATCGGCATGGCGCAGCGTGAGCTGGGCCTGCCGCAGGAAGGCCAGGCCGGCATCGGTGGGCCGCACACCGGCCGCGCTGCGCTGCAGCAGGCGGGTGGACAGCTCACTTTCCAGCCGGCTGATCTGCTGGCTGAGCGCCGAGACCACCACGCCCAGCTCGGCCGCGGCCCGGCCCATGCTGCCGGCGGCGACCACGTGCACGAAGTAGCGGAGCTGGCGGAGTTCCATCGGGGCGAGTATCCACCGGCCAACCGCACCACAATCCGGCCCGATGAAGCTACCCGCCGACATCACCGTGGCCGACTTCGACGCCTTGCACGACGCCCCCGAGCGTTGGCGCGGGCTGATCGACGACCTGGCCACCCGCCATGGCCTGGGCCCGGTGCAGCAGCCCGCCGAGAGCACCGCCCTGGTGGGGCTGGGCGCCAGCGCCGTGATCAAGCTCTACCCGCCCTTCCTGCGCGACCACCATGCCTTCGAGTGCGGCCTGCTGCCGCGGCTGCACGGGCGCTTGTCGCTGCCCACGCCGCGGCTCATCGCCCAGGGCGAGCACCAGGGCTGGCCCTGGCTGGTGATCAGCCGGCTGCCGGGCACCACGCTGACCGGCGTGTGGCCCACGCTGGACGAAGCGCAACGCTGCCGGCTGCTGCACCGGCTGGGCCAGCTGACGGCCGAGGTGCACGCGCTGCCGGTGGGCGACCAGGCCGCGCTGGCCCCGGCCTGGCCCGAGTTCCTGGCCCGCCAACGTGCCGGCTGCCGCCGCCGACAAGAGCGCACCGGGCTGCCGGCCCACCTGCTGGCGCAGCTGGAGGGCTTTCTGGACGGCCCGGTGCCCAGTGGGCCGGACGTGATCCTCACCGGCGAGTACACGCCGATGAACCTGCTGCACGGGCCGGGCGCCGACGACGGCCTGAGCGGCATGTTCGACTTCGGCGATGGCCTGGTCGGCCCGCGGGCGTACGACTGGCTGGGCCCGCTGTGTTTCCTGGCCGCCGGCGACGCGGCGCGCTGCGACGCGTTTTTCTCAGGTTACGGCGTCACGGTGGACGCCAACGCGCGCACGCAACTGCTGCGGCTGATGCTGCTGCACCGCTACAGCTGCCTGCCGGCGCAGATCGCGCTGCCGGGCTGGGAAACAGCGCCCAGCTTCGAGGCCTTGGCCGCGATGCTGTGGCCCGTGGCCGCGGCCAGCCGGTGAGCGTCAGCCGAAGAGTGTCCGGTCAGACGCAAAGTCCACCGTCACCGTCGTGCCCTGGCCTTCGGATGATCGAACATCGATGACCCAGCCGTAGTGGTCGCACACACGCTTGACGATGGCCAGGCCCAGCCCCAGGCCCTCGCGCCCGGAATCCGCGGCCCAGCGGGAGCGGTAGAACGGCAGGAAGACGTTGGGCAGTTCGCCATCGGCAATGCCGCAGCCGGTGTCGGCCACGTACAGCGTGTGTGCGATGTGGCGCACGCTGATGCTGCCCTGGTCGGTGTACTTCACGGCGTTCTTGACGAGGTTGTTGACCACCACGTACAGCGCCTCGCGGTTGGCCGTGACCGCGACGTCCGGCGCCACGCTCACATGCAGGGCGATGCCGCGGTCCATCAAGGCACCGCGGTGTGGTGCCACGGCCTCGAGCACACAGTCGCGCAGGCTCACGGTCTCGCTGCTGCCCAGGTGGCCGTCCCGCGCCAGGATCATGAAACTCTGCACCGACTCCTTCATGTGTTCGGCGGCACCTGCCATGCGGCGCAGCGCAGCGCGTTCACGTTCGCCCAGGTTCGCGCCATCCAGCAGCAACTCACAGCCGGTGGTGATCATCGTGATCGGCGTGCGCAGTTCATGGCCGACGTTGGCGATGAACTCACGTTCGCGGTCCAGGATCACCGGTGGCGTGCTGGGCGCCGCCGGCGGTGCGCCGTAGGCCTGCGCCAGGCGACCGATCAAGTCGGTGGCGGCTCCGCGTGGCAGGTCGTCGGCCGCCGCCAGGCGCCGCTGCAGGGCGGGCCGCGCGCCCAGCAGCGCCCGCGCCCAGGGCCGAGCCGCCAGCGCCATCAACGCAATGCAGCCGATGACGATGAGCAGGCCGGTGCGCCGCGCATCACGCAAGCGGGTCTGGTGCGCGGCGTCGCCATAGCTCACCACCACGCGCGTGGGGCCGACATCGCCGACCAGCACCTGCTCGAACTGGTGGCGGTCCCCGATGACATGCCGGCCCGGCTCCAGCGCCTCGTAGCGGGGCGGCAGCACCGCCACGGGCCGGCCGAACATCGGCACGAACAAGGCACGCGGCGCCTGCGCGGCATCGGCGTCGCGCAGCTGGGCCATGGTGGCCGCCAGCTGCGCGTCGGCAATGCTCTCGACCAGTTGTGCCTCGTGGTGCTGGTCGGCGAAGTGCACCAGCATCGCGGCCAGGCCCAGGCCCAAGGCCACGAACATGGTGAGGTGCGCTGCGATGCTCAGACGGCCGCGCATGGCCGGTGCCGCCAGGGCGAGCGTCACACCAGCGCGGCGCGCACGCGGTAGCCGATGCCGTGCACCGTCTGGATCGGGCACTCGCGGCCCTCGGCCGTGAGCGCACGCCGCAGGATGGACATGTGTGTGCGCACCGTCTCGGCGCTGGTTTCGCTGGCGCCCCAGCCGATGCGCTCGAGCTCCGCATGAGAGAACACCCGGCCCGGGCTTTCCAGCAGCGCGGCCAGCAGCTTGACGCACTTGGGCGGCAGCTTCACCGGCTGGCCGCAGAAGGTGACGGACACGGACTCGGGGTCGTACCGCAGGTCGCCGGCCTCCAGCATGCGCCGGATGGTGCGGCCGCTGCGTCGCGACACCACGGCGTTCAGGCGCGCCTCGACCTCGCGCATGGCAAACGGCTTGACGAGGTAGTCATCGGCACCGGCTGCAAAGCCCTCCAGCTTGTCATCCAGGCTGTCCATGGCCGTGAGCATCAGCACCGGGGTCTCGCAGTGGTGATCCTTGCGCAAGCGCCGGCAGACTTCCAGGCCCGACAGGCGCGGCAGCCGGATGTCCAGCACGATGGCATCGAACTCGCCGGTGGTCGCCGCGCCCAGGCCGGTGAGACCGTCGCTCACAGCCTCGACCGTGTGGCCGTGCGACTCCAGGAAGTCGTACAGGTTGGCCGCGATGCCGGCGTTGTCCTCGACGATGAGCACGCGCATGCAACGATCCTCCCAGGCCCCGGCAGCCCGCCCCTGCAGGCCCGGGGACGCGGTTTGTGCCGCCTGAACGTCATGGTGGTGATACATCGTCCACAGCCTCCAGCGCCGGGCCCCCTGCGGGGGCTTCGGTGGCGCAACGCCTCAACCTGGCGCCATGGTGCACCCTGCCGGTGCAGCTTGCTTGAACCTGATCTGAACCTTTGATGACAGATTCATTAACGCCCAGGGGGAGACCCGTGCCCCATTCAAGGGGCACCCACCAGGCGCGCCAGGGGCAGCAGGGTTTGTTCGGCAAACAGGCCCAGCAGCAGGGTGAGGGCGGCCGTGCCCACCAGCGGCACGACGATCCAGGGTGAGACCTCTCGCAACGCCGCGGGCGGCGACGTGCCGCGCCCACGCGCCAGCCCGCCGAGCATGCCGATGGCGCGCAGGTAATAGGCGGCCGACAGCAGGGTGCTCAGGGCCAGCACGACGATGACACCGATGTCCTGTGCACGCCAGGCACCGCTGATCAGCAGCCACTTGCTGATGAAACCTGCAGTCAGCGGCAGGCCGATCATGCTGAGCGCCCCCACCACGAAGGCCGCCATGGTCCAGGGCATCTGGCGGCCGACGCCGGACATCTCGTGCAGGTACTTCAGGTGCCCGGCCAGGTAGATGGACCCGGCGCAGAGGAACAGCGTGATCTTGGCCACGCCGTGGTTGGCGATGTGCACGATGCCGCCGGCCATGCCGTCGGGATCGGCGATGACGGCACCGAGCACGATGTAGCTCAGCTGTCCGATGGTGGAGTAGGCCAGCAGGGCCTTGAGGCTGTCGAGCTTGAGCGCGTACAGCGAGGCCGCGATGATGGTGAACGACGACAGGTACAGCGTCACCGTGGTCATGCCCAGCTCGCCCAGCGTGCCGAGACCAAAGACATCGAAGATCACGCGCAGCACACCGAAGGCGCCGGCGTTCACCACGGCCACCGCGTGCAGCAGCGCACTCACCGGCACCGGCGCCACCATGGCCGCCGGCAGCCAGGCGTGCAGCGGCATCATCGCGGCCTTCGCGCTGCCGGCCAGGAACAGCAGGTAGGTCACGATCAGCAGCGTGCGGCTGCTGTCCACCATCTCCGCCGAGAACACGCCGCCGGCCGTGAAGTCCAGCGTGCCCGCCTGCACGTAGGTGAGCACGATGGCCGGCAGCAGGAAGGCGATGGACGTGCCCAGGTGGTAGGCCACGTACTTGCGGCCCCCGGCGTAGACCTCTTCCGTCTGCTCGTGCGTGACCAGGAAGTAGGTGGCCAGGGTCATGGCCTCGTAGAACAGGTACAGCGTCAGCAGGTTGGCGGCGAAGGCCACGCCCAGCGTGGCCGTCATCGTGAGCGCAAAACACAGGTGGAAGCGGGTCTGGGCGTGTGAGTTCAGCGCCCGCAACCAGCCGACGGCGTAGATGGCACTCAGCAGCCACAGCGCAGAGGCGGTGAGCGCGAACATCATGCCCAGCGCATCGACCTTCAGCGCGATCGGCACCGAGGGCACGAAGTCGGCCAGCACGATGCTGATGGTGCCGCCGTCCACGATGGTGGGCCACATCGCCAGGATGCACAGCAGCTGCAGCGCCGCGACGCCGATGGCGAGCGCATCGCGCAGCACCGGCACGCGGCCGGCGGCCGCCACCAGCGCCGCGCCGCCCAGGGAGGCTGCCATGGCCAGCAGCGGGGTGGCGGAATTCACGGTCATCGGGATGGCGCTCATGGCTGACGTGCTCCTTCAGAAGCCCCCGCGGGGGCGGCCAGGACCTCGGCCTGCGCCGCGGCCATCGGGGTGCCGGCTGCGGCCGGTGTGGCCGCGGCCCTGCGGTCCTGCATCGCCTGGGCCACCGCAGCCTGGCGCTGCGTGAGGGCGGCCACGGAACCCGAGGTGGCGTCGAGCAGCGGCTTGGGGGCCACGCCCACGGCCACCATCAGCAGCACCAACAATGCGGCGGCCCCGAACTCGCCGCGGTCGAGGTCCTGCACCTGGGCCGCGCCGGGGTGCTTGAGCGGCCCGAAGAAGGCACGCTGGTAGAACCACAGGAAGTAACCCGCACTGAGCACCACGCCCAGCACTGCGATGGCGCCGTAGGCCCAGTGGCGCTCGTACACACCCGACATGGCCAGCAGCTCGCCGACGAAGCCGCTGGTGCCCGGCAGGCCGATCAGGGCCAGGCCACTGACGAAACAGAAGAACGCCAGCTTGGGCAGCTTGCGCGCCAGGCCGCCCAGCGCCGCGATCTCGGTGGTGCCGAAGCGCTTGTAGAGGAAGCCGGCCACCAGCAACAGGCCGGTCGTGGCCAGGCCGGCGTTGAGCATCAACATCACGGCGCCTTGCCAGGCCGCCTGGTTGCCGGCAAACAGCGCCGCCACGATCAGCCCGACGTGGCTGATGCTGGCGAAGGCGACGAGCCGGCGCAGGTTGGCCTGCACCAATGCGATCAAGGCCCCGTACAGCAGCGCCGCCAGGCCCAGCCCGACGGCCAGCCAGGCCCATTCCTGGCTGGCCTCGGGCGCCAGCGGGATGGCAAAACGCATCAGGCCGTAGGCACCCACCTTCAAGCCCAGCAGGTAGGCACCCATGCTCACCGGCCCTTCCATCACCACCGTGGGCATCCAGGTGTGCACAGGCAGTGCAGGCCCCTTGACGGCAAAGCCCAGGGCCATCAGCAGGAACACCAGTCCCTGGGTGCCGGGCGCCACCGGGGTGTTGAGCAGCGCCAGCCAGTCGAAGCTGACGGCACCGCCGTGCACGTCCGCATGGTTCATGCCGAGCAGGATGAAGCCCACCAGCAGCGGCAAGGACCCCAGCAGCATGTAGACCACGTACTTGGCCGCCGCGGCCTGCCGCTCCGGGCCCACGCCCCAGAGGCGGATGAGCCAGTAGGCGGGCAGCAGCGCGGCCTCGAAGAAGCAGAAGAACAACACCAGGTCCAGCGCGCAGTACATGCCCAGCGTCGAGCTCTGCAGCAGCAGCAGCATGGCCATGAACAGGCGCGGGTAGGTCTGGGGCGGCCGTGCCACCACCATCAGCACCAGGAACAGCAGGCAGGTCAGCGGCACGAACAACACACTCAGGCCGTCCACCCCCAGCTGGTAGTGGATGCCCAAGGACGGCATCCAGTCCAGCCGCTCCGCCAGCTGCACATCGGGCACACCGGGCACGAACACGGCCAGCAGCACCAACGAGAGCAGCAACTCGGCCACCACCGCAGCGATCGCCAGCCCGTGGGCCTGGCGGGTGTCGCGGACAAAGGCCAGCGCCGCCGCGGCCAGCAGGGGCAGCAGCACCAGCAGGCTGAGCAGCGGCACGCCGATCTGGCGCGACGCGAGCAATTCTTGCAAGACCATGGTGGGGCTCCGGGTTCAGGGTTGACGCGGGGTTTGCGGCAGGGCCGGTGCGGCACCCACGCGCTGCGTCTGGATGCGCGTCTGCACATGTTCGGCCACCGCCTTGACGGAGCTCTGTGTCACGGCCACGAAGGGGCTGGTGTACAGGCCCACCCCCAGCACCAGGGCCGCCATCACGGCGCAGACCGCCTTCTCGCGCAGGTTCAGGTCGGGCAGCGCGGCGGTGCTGGCGGCCGGCTCCTGGCCGAGGAAGGCCCGCTGGTAGAACAGCAGGAAGTAGGCCGCGCCCAGCACCGTGCCGGCACCGACGAACAAGGCCATGGCCCAGTGCACCTTGTAGGCCCCGATCAGCACCAGGTGCTCCCCGTTGAAGCCGCTGGTGCCCGGCATGCCCACGGCACCCAGGGCGATGACGAGGAAAGCCGTCGACAGCAGCGGCATGCGCTGGCGCAGGCCGCCGAGCACCGGCAGCTCGGGCGGGCCGACACGCTCGTACAGAAAACCTGCGATGAAGAACAAGCCGGCCACCGCCATGCCCAGGCACAACATCTGCAGCAGGCCGCCCTGCAGGCCGTAGCTGTTGAGCGAAAACAGGCCGAGCAGCACCACGCCCATGTGCGACAGGCTGGCGTAGGCCAGCAGGCGACGCAGGTTCTGCTGCACCAGCGCGATCAAGGCGCCGTAGACGATGCCCAGGCCCGCCAGCAGCGCCACCAGCCAGTAGTGCTCGGCGGCCGCTTCGGGCAGCACGGGGATGACCAGGCGCAGCAGGCCATAGGTGCCGAGCTTGACCCCAACCAGGAACACGCCGGCACCGACCACCGGCCCCTGGTCCAGCACACGCGGCAACCAGGCGTGCAGCGGAAACAGCGGTGCCTTGATGCCCAGGCCCACCAGCAGCAGCAGGAAGATCGTGCCCTGGGCCGCATCCGGCACGCGGGCGGCGAGCACCGTCTTCAGATCCGAGCCGCCGGTGGCGGTGACCAGCAGTGCGATGCCCGCGCCCAGCAGCACGGCGGAGACACCCATCACCACCGCGTAGTGCATGGCCGCGTGGCGCCGCTCGTTGCCGGTGCCGTGGCGCGCGATCAACATCCAGCTGGGCACGATCTCCAGCGTCAGGAACAACCAGAACAGCGCCAAGTCGGCGGCCACCAGCACCCCCATCACGGTGGCCTGGAAGCCCAGCAGCGCCATCAGGTAGCCGCGCACGCCCACCTTGACGGCCGCCTCGGAGGACAACACGGCCAGCAGTGTCAGCACGGCCGTGAGCGGCAGGAACAGCGCACTGAGCCCATCCACCCCGAAGGTGAAGAAGCCCCCCCAGCGCTCGACGAACTGCAGATCGGCCGACCCGGTGCGGAAGGCCGCCAGCATGACCAGCGTCAGCACCAACTCGGCCGCCGCAGTGGCCAGGGCCAGCGGCAGGACCGAGCGGGCCGGCGCGACGGCCAGCAGCAGCAGCCCCAGCAGCGGCACCCCGACCAGGGCGGAAAGGATCGGGAACCCGATCTGCTGCGTGGCGAGGACTTCGTTGAGCAGCATGTCAGTTCACCATCCAGATGGACGCGGCGATGGCCGCCGCTGCCGAGAACATGCCCACCAGGCTGCGGGCCACGGCACGTTCGGTGGTGGCCAGACCGCTCCCCGGGCCGCCACGATCCCCGCGCGCACCGAGCAATGCCGTCTCCAGCGCCACCAGCAGCCGCTCCAGACCCATGCCCATCCGGGCCAGCGCAAACAGCAGGCGCTGCGTGCCCCATTCGAGGAAGCCGATGCCGTGGCGGTCCAGCGCGTCGGCCGCCGCGAAGGCATGCCCGGCCACCGCACGTGGCAGCCGCTCGACCGCCGTGACCACATGTTCGTCCAGCCAGCGGACGGTGCCCGACAGGCTTTCGGCCAGACGCAGCGGCAACATCACCAGGCGGTCGACGACGCGGCTGTCAAAGCTGTCCAGCACCGTGCCCGCGCGGCACACCACCCGCTGCACCAGCGCACGCACCACGGCGTCCAGCCAGAAGCGGTTGAGCGCGGCCACGTACAGGCGCCGGTGCCGTGCGAGCGGCACCGCCGTCTCGGCGCGGAAGCGGCCCAGGTACAGCGCAGAGATGGCCGAAAACGCCACCATGGCCACCAGCAGCACGGCCAGCGTGCCGCGCAGCGCCGGTGCAGCATCGCCCAGCACCGCGGTGTCCCGGACCACCGGGCCCAGCAGGCTGCGGAACCAGCCCCCCTCCAGCCCGCCCGGGAACACCTGCAAGGCCAAGCCACCCAGGGCGGCCACGGCGATCAGGCCCAGCGGCCACAGCAGCATGGCCAGCGGCAGTTGCGGCGCGTGTGCAGCCCAGTGCAGTGCACCGTGGTCGGCCTTCGCGGCGCTGCCATGGGCATCGGCGGCGGGGGCGTCGCCCCCATGGTGCCCGTCGTCGAAGGTGTGCCGGACCAGGCTGACGGCGTAGTAGGCCGCCGAGCCCAGGGCCATCACGCCGCCGGCGAGCAGCAGCCAGTTGGCCGCCGGCACGGCCAGGCCGCCCAGCTCGCCCGCCAGCGGCAACACCACCAGGACGGCGGCACCAGCGACGCAGGCCATATAGGCGGTGGGCAGACGAGGCGCAGCCTCCTGGCGCGCAGGATCCAGCTTGCCATGCAGGTGGTGCAGGATCGAGGGTGCGGTCAGGAACAGGTAGCTCTTCATGAAGGCATGGGCCACCATGTGGAACACCGCCACCGCGTAGGCGCCCAGGCCGCAGGCCAGGAACATGAAGCCCAGCTGCGTGGTGGTGGACGTGGCCAGCAGGCCCTTGATGTCCGACACCGCCTGCCCCACCAGCGCGCCGTACAGCGCCGTGGCGGCGCCGACGATGGCGACGACCAGCAGCGCATCGGGCGCGGCGTCGTACAGCACCTGCGAACGCACGATCAGGTACACGCCGGCCGTCACCATGGTGGCGGCGTGGATCAGCGCGCTGGAGGGCGTCGGCCCTTCCATCGCCTTGGCCAGCCACGAGCCCAGCGGCAGCTGCGCCGACTTGCCCACCGCGCCCAGCAGCAGGCACAGGCCGATGAAGGTCAGCGTGCCTTCGTCCGTCTGCGGCACCGCGGCCGCCACGGCGGCGTAGTCCAGCGTGCCGAAGGCCTGCAGCATCGCGAAGATGCCCACCAGGAAGCCGGCGTCGCCCACACGGTTGGCGACAAAGGCCTCGGTGCTGGCGCGTGCCGCCGAGACGCGGTCGTTGTACTGGCCGATCAACAGGTAGGAGCACACACCCACGGCCTCCCAGCCCACGAACAACATGGCGTAGTTCGAGCCCGTCACCAGCAGCAGCATCGAGAAGATGAACATCGAGAAGGCGGCGAAATAACGCGTGAAGCCCTGCTCGCGGTGCATGTAGTTGACCGAGAACTTGCCGATCACGAACGCAAACCCGCTGACCATGGTCATCATCAGCACCGACAGCGAGTCGAGCAGGAAGGCCACCTCCAAGGCCTTGTCGCCCACCGCCATCCACTCGTACAGCACGATGCGCCGTGGCGTCGGGTCGGCCAGCATCAGCGCGCCCAGCACGACCGAGCCGGCAAAGGCCGCCAGTGCCGTGCTCACCGTGAGGCCCTGCACGGCGCGGTAGCTGAACCAGCGGTCGCCCATCAGCAGGTTCAGACCGTTGATCAGCGCCGCCGCCAGCGGCAGCAGCAGGGTCAGCAGGAAGAGGGTCTCGACCATGTCAGTTCACCACGGGTTGGAATTCGGTGCGTGCCTGCGACGCGGTCTGCGGCCCGGAAGTGGGCCGCTCTGTCCAGGGCCGGTCGGGCTCGCGGATGAAGGCCGGCGGCAGGAAACACTCGTGGTGGCCCTTGAACCAGTCGAAGGACTCGCCCACCTCGGGGATGGGCTGCAGCGGTTCGTCCCACTTCACGAAGCCCTTGCCCGGCACGAAGAGGTTGAATTCGCCGGTGTCGGGGTCGTGCGCGATCAGGTGCACCCACTGGTTGTCCAGCAGCTGGCGGATGGCGGCCTGGCGGCCGTAGATGCCGCCGAGCACCTCCATCTTCGCGTCGACCACCAGCTGCAGGCGCATGGCCTCGTGCACCTCGGTCATCTGGCGCGGCAGGCCGGTCTGCAGGTCGCCATGGGCGCCGGCCATCACGCCGATCATGCCGGTGACGTTGTGCGGCACTTTGGTGTCGCAACCGTAGACCACCGGGTCCACGGTGGAGAAGTAGTACTCCAGGCTGATGCCGGCGCCGACCGGGCCCACGGCCATCAGGATGCGCTCCAGGATCTTGCCGTCGGGATCGGTCGTCGGGTCGTAGCTGATGACAAAGCCACGGCGATCAAAGAACACGCCCTGCGTGATCATGCGGCGGCCGACCACTGCAAACGCGTTGGTGCAATGGCCCCACTCGGGACGGACCTGGCTCAGGTCCTTGGTGCGCATCTCGACGTGGCGGGTGCTCTCTTCGATCGAAACGTCCTTGGGTGCGGAGGCAAAGCGGCGGCAGCGTTCGCGCGCAGAGCGCTTGCGCGCTTCTTCCAGGTCACGGTGCACCACCTGCCAATCGGCAATGAGGGCCGGCGGGATGTCCTCGGTGTCGAAGTACAGGATCTCGGAGCTGGCCGTGTTGTGCTCCGCGCCCACGAACCAGGTGTCGATCGGGATCTCGATGCCCCGTGCCTTCAGGATCTGCCGCACCGGCGGGTGGTTGGCCAGCGCCGCGAACAGGCGGGCGTTGGGGCCGCCGGCCTTGCCGCCACAGGCGCCGCAATCGTGTGCGTTTTCGTGCGGGTTGTTGACGCTGATCGAGCGGTGGGCGCAGATCACGACGATGCGCGAAAACGTCTGGGCCAGACCCCAGTTGCGCAAGGAGGCCTCGACGCGGTCACTGGCTTCCTCCACCGTGAAACCGATGGGCAGGCCCAGCGTCTTCAGGCCGTACAAGGCCACCTGCGACTCGTCCAGCCGCACGTGGGTCAAGCGCGTGCGCACCGAGGGCACCAGGCCGTGGTGCACGTTGTCGGCCATGCGGCTGAAGCGGTGCGGCGCCAGCACGCGGCCCAGCAGCGGCACGCTCATGAACAGGCCGGCCAGGTTGATCAGGAAAAACGACGACAGCAGGTTGCGCTTGCTCTCCCAGTAGGTGCTGTGGAACACATCCATCCACTGCGTGCGCCGCTTGTGCACCGGGTAATCGCCGGCCAGGGCCTCGCGGCGCGGCACCTCCAGGATGCGGTGTGCCGGTGTGGCCACGGCCGGGCACAGGGGCGTGTGGTCGTGGTCGTCCAGCGCGATGAAGGCCTGCGCCACGCCAAAGAAGCCGGCGGCGCCCAGCGTCTCGTGGTCAGGGTCCAGCTCTTCGTAGTGGCGGTGGATGTTCTCTTCGCGTTCGTCGATGCAGAACACCACCTGCGACTTGGGCCGCCGCGTGCGGCCCTTGGCCCACCGGCCGCGGCCCCGGTTCAATGCCATCGCATTCAGGATCTCGTCGCGGTAGTGCCGCTCGAAGGCGGCGAGCCAGATGGGTGATTGCGCGGCCTCGCCAAAGCCGTCCAGCGCGGCCAGCAGCCGCTGGCGGTCGGCATCGGCCAGGGTCGCCAGGGTTTGCGCCGACCAGCCCATCAACTGGGCCAGCCGGTACAGGCGCCACGCCCCGTGGCAGGTGTGCTCGAGCTCGCGCCGGCTGCCCAGGTGCAGCCATGCCGCATCGGCGACGGCGGCCAGGCCGCGGCCACGGGGATCGGCCAGCACCTGGCGCGCCTGCCCGGCCAGCGTGTCGTGCAGCTGGTGGCCATGCAGGGCGCGGCGCAACAGGTAGGCCTCGGGCTGCGCCGCCAGATGCTGCTGCAGCTCGGCCAGGGTGGTGCCCAGGCCCCACTGCTCGCGGCACAGCTGGCGCACGCACATCCACTCGCTGAACAGGCGCACCGCCAGGTACTGCGCGGTGTCGATGGGGTGCGCCGCCTGCTTGTAGTGCTGGGGGTGCAGCTCGTACCAGTAGGCCATGCCGGCCCAGCCCTTGAGCTGCGCCAGCAGCCGGGCCACGGTGTTGCCCCATTGCGCCGGCGCGAGGCCCAGGCGCTGCATCAGCAGGAGCAGCGTGTCCTCGGCACGGTCGGGCAGCGCCGCGAGTTCGTCGCGCCAGCCGTCCACGCCGTCGAGCGCAAAACTCAGGTCATCCTGGGCCAGCTGCCGCCACGCACCGAAGAAACCCAGGCGGCGGTCCGGCATGTGCCAGGACGCCAACCCCTCGTCCAGGAAGGCCGAGCAGACGCGGATCATGTAGGCGTTGACCCGGTCCAGCACATGGGTGCCGGTCAGGGTGGCCAGCCAGTCGGCATGGGTCCAGCCGTCGCCCACACGCGCCACGTCGGCCTGGAGCTGTTCGTGTGCAAACGCCACCATCTGGCGGCGCGGCAGCCGCTGCGCGCAGTCCTCGGCCAAGGCGGCAGCCTCGGGGCCGAAGACCTGGGGCCACTGGGCCCCCAGACGGGCCAGCGCGCGCACGCCTGCCGCGTCCAGCAGGCCGTCCCGCCAGGCGGTGTGCAGCGCCTCCAGGGTGCCTGCGTGTGCGGTGCGCATCCGGTCCAGGTCTTCACCCGGCCCATCCACCGCAGCCAGCCAGGCATCGACCTGCGCGGCCTGCGCAGGGCTGAGCGCCACGGGTGGCCCGTCCACCGGGTCGCTGCGGCGCAGCAGGTCGATCCAGGCCTCGGGCGCGTCGGCACGGGCCTCGCGGGGCTGCAGGCTGTGCGGGTCGGTGGGGCCGATGGGGTCGGGTGAGCCGCTGAGCGCCAGCGCACGCTGCCACAGCCTGCGCAACGCAAAGGCCTCGAGGTCGGCCTCGACATGCGCCACCAGCGCGTCCAGGCGGCCCGGCACGCCCAGGTGCCGCCGCGCCAGCGTGTCAAGAACACGCTGCTCGGTCTGCAGGTAGTGACGACGCCAGGCCTCGCGCTGCTGCGGGCCGGCGCCCGCATCGGCCGGGCCGAGGCGGTCGACACAGGCCTCATAACCTGCGGTCAGCGTGCCACTCACCCCCAGGGCCTGCAAGGAGACGCGCTCCGCCGGCGCCGGGCTGTGCAGGTGCTGGCGCGCCGTCCGGACCACCAGGCCGGTGATGTCCAGGCCCAGCACATCGCCCAGCCAGTCGCTCAGCGTCCAGTCCCGTCCCAGGCGGGCGCGGTCGCTGCGCAAGGCCGCCTCGGCATCCCGCAACAGCTGCTGCCGGCTCGCCGGGGGAACATCGGCCATGAAGCGCTGGTCGCCGCCCAGGGCGGGGAAGCTGCTGGCGAAGGTGTCGGCATCGGCAGGGTCGATGCCGTGCACCAGGTGTGCGCGCAGCACGCTGCGCGCCGCCACGGGCTGACCGGCCACCTGGGCCAGGGTGGCCCCCAGGTCCAGGCCGGCACGTTCGTCGAGCGAGCGGTCGATGTCGGCATCGCTGATGCGGCCGCTGGCGTGGTAGCCGCGGTACTGCGCCAGCGGCTCGTAGCCACGGCCGCCCATCACGCGGCGGGCCTCGGTGACGGCGGCCTCGAAGTGCAGGTGCTGCAGGCCCAGCAGGGTGTTGTTGTGCACGAAGGTGATGTTCATCGGCCCCTGCTCCGACAGCATGTGGGCGTAGTGGTGAATCTCGTGCACCAGGTGCTGGCGGCGCTGCTCCGGCGTGTCCAGGGCCGGGGCGCCGGCGTCATGATCGTCGTGCTTGTCCATCATCGTGTCCTCGTGGGGCCGGCGCGGTCAGCGCGGCAGCAGCGCGTCGAGCGCCGGGTTCGACAGGCTCAGGAAGGCGCCGGGGAACAGGCCCAGCACCAGCATCAGCAGCACCAGGGGCGTCACCACGGCCAGCTCGCGCAGGTTGAGGTCGGTCATCTGCGGCGTGTGGGCCGTCGGCGGGCTCACGAACAGGCGCGCAAACACCCGCAGCGAGTAGGCCGAGGTGACCAGCACCCCCACGCCGGCCAGTGCCACCCACACGCCCCAGCGCTCGAAGGCCCCCACCAGCACGTGGAACTCGCTGATGAAACCCGCCAGGCCGGGCAGGCCCATCGAGGCCAGCAGCGCCACCGTCATGACCACCGCATAGCGCGGGGCGGGGCGCGCCAGGCCGCCCAGGTCGCTGAGCTGCCGCGTGTGCGTGCGCTGGTAGACCACGCCGACCAGCATGAACAGGGCCGCGGTGATGACGCCGTGCGTGAACATCTGGTTCAGCGCACCGGTCATGCCGCTGATGTTGTGTGCCGCCACGCCCACCATCACGAAGCCCATGTGGCTGATCGACGAGTAGGCGACCATGGCCTTGAGGTCGTCCTGGCGCCAGGCCATGAAGGCACCGTAGACGATGCTCAGCAGGCCCAGGCCCAGCACGGCCTCCAGGGCGGCTTCGGCCCCCAACGGCACCAGCTCGAACATGCGCAGCAAGCCGTAGGCGCCCATCTTCAGCATCACGCCCGACAGCATCATGGACACCGGCACCGGCGCCTGCACGTGGGCCAGGGGCAACCAGCCGTGCAAGGGCACCGACGGGACCTTCACCGCCACGCCGATGAAAAAACACGCGAAGACGAAGATCTGGAAATCGCGGTCCCAGCCGGCGCTGGCCTTCAGGAAGGAGGCCATGTCGAAGCTGTGCTCCGGGTTGGCCAGGTAGGCCGCCACCATGCCCAGCAGCAACAGCACCGAGCCGGCCAGCGTGTACAGGAAGAAGCTCATGCTGGCGGCACCGCGCCGCTCGTCACCCCAGACCCCGATGAGGAAGAACATCGGGATCAGGGCGATCTCCCAGAACACGTAGAACAGGAACCAGTCCTGCGCCAGGAACACACCCAGGATGGCGAACTCCAGCACCAGGAACCAGGCAAAGTAGCCCTTGACCTTGCTGTCGACCATGCCGATGGACGCCACCACCGCCACCAGCGCCAGCAGCGCGGTCAGCAGCACCATCGGCAGCGACACCCCGTCGACGCCCACGCTGTAGTGCACACCGATCTCCGGCACCCAGGGCAGCGTCTCGGCGAATTGCGCGCCCTGCGCCGCGGCGTCGAAACCCTGCAGCAGCATCAGCGTCAGCGCAAACGTGGCACCGGCACCGGCCAGGGCCAGCCACTGCGCCACGCGCGGCACCCGGGCGGGCGACAGCAGGATCAGAAAGGCCGTCAGCAGCGGCGTGAAGAGGATGGCACTGGCGATGCCCATGGGTGGTCTCCGGTGAATCTGGTGCGCAGGGGACGCCCCGCCGGGGCGGCGTCGGTCGGTTTCAGGCGGGGCGGGCCGGGTTCAGGCCGGGTTCAGGCCCGGGCAGCCAGCGCGGCCACGTCGCTGCCGGACAGCGGCTTCAGGTGCTCGCGGCCGACGGTGGTGACGCTGCCGCCGCCCTGGGCGTATTCGCCATCGAAGTCGTGGAAACGTTCGTGCACCGTGTGGTCCATGTAGCTGACACCGCTGTAGTCGATGGTCAGCTTCTTGCCCGGCGGCAGCGCATCGAGCTGGCCGCGCATCGAGACATAGTTCAGGAAGCCATGCGCGCCTTTCAGTTCCAGGCGCAGGTTGTCGCCCTCGACCTTCACGCGGGCCTGTGCCTTGGCCGAGCGCACCCCGCGCATGGCGTTGACCAGCACCGCGAGCGCAAAGCCGGCGATCACGCCCCACAGCAGGTCCACCGCCACCACGATCACCGTCGTGGCGACCATGTAGAACAACTCCTCCTTGCCGGTGTGCGCGGCGTGCACGAACTCCTTGGGGTGCGCCAGGCGGAAGCCGATGAACACCAGCATGCCGGCCAGTGCCGCGAGCGGGATCATGTTCAGCACCGCCGGCAGCGCGGCCACGGCCACGAGGATGAACACGCCGTGGAAGAAGTTGGACCAGCGCGTGCGGGCGCCGTTCATGATGTTGGCCGAGCTGCGCACGACCTCCGCGATCATCGGCAGGCCGCCGATGAAGGAGCTCAGGGCATTGGCCGCGCCCTTGCCGATCAGCTCCTGGTTCATGTTGGAGCGGCGCTTCCACGGGTCCATCTTGTCCATGGCCGCGGCCGTGAGCAGCGATTCCAGGCTGGCGACAAACAGGTAGGTGACGACGAACTTCCAGAACACGCCGGTGTTGACCTTGCCCCAGTCGGGCATGGCAAAGGCCTCGGCGATGTTCAAGGGCACCTGCACCAGGTACTTCTTGTCGAGCTCGAAGAACATGCCCAGCGGCACGGCCGCGAGCACCACCACCAGCGGTGCCGGCACGAACTTGGTGATCTTGCCCATGCGCGGCCAGACAATCATGATGACCAGGCTGATGAGGCCGATCAACGCGACGTTCTGGTTCATGCCGGCAAAGCTGGACGGGATCGCGGCGATGGTCTTGATCATGTCGCCCGACACCGACACACCCAGTGCCAGGTGGATCTGCTTGGCCATGATGATCACGCCGATGCCGGCGAGCATGCCGTGCACCACGTTCAGCGGGAACATGTTGGTCAGCTTGCCCATGCGCGCCAGGCCCATGGCGATCTGCAGCACGCCGCAGACCACGCCCACCGCCAGCGCGTAGCGGAAGCCGGCGATCATGTCCACCTGGCCGGTGGCCGGGTCCAGGCCCAGGGCCGTGACGGCCCCGAAGCAGATGGCGATCAGGCCTGCGGCCGCCCCGTTGATGGTGACGTGCGAGCCGCTGATCAGCGCCCCCAGCATGCCGCCGATGACGGCCGTGACCAGGCCTGCGATGGGCGGGAAGCCCGAGGCGATGGCGATGCCCAGGCTCAGCGGCAGCGCGATCAGGAAGATGATGAAACCCGCCATCAGGTCGAAGCGGGCGTTTTCCTTGAGGCCGGCGATCCAGTCTTTCGGGACTGGCCCCGGTGTGGCAGCCGCCGTGGGCTTGCTGGGCGCGTTGGACATGCTTGTCTCCAGTTCTTCGTTGCTTGGCCGGCTCGTGCGGCAGGCAGCTGCAGTCTGGAAACAAGGCCGAAAAGAAGCCTGCTGAAGTTGTGAAGTTCTCGTGATGACCGGGTTTCCGAGGAGTACACTTCCATTCGTACTTACCCTAGGGTGTGTGGGGAACCTGAGCCACACGTCCGGAAAGCATGTGATGGCTCCATTTTCCGCGCGCACCCTGCTCGGCCTGGCCGCCGCCGGCCTGGTTCTTCGGATCGCCGCCCCGCTGGTCGGCTGCGACAGTTGTTCGGCCGGCACGTCGAACGGCCAGGACCTGTTGATCGGCCTGGCCATGCTGGGCGCCCTGGTCTGGGGTGCCGTCTGGCTGGAGAAGGCCCCGCTCAAGTCGGTGGCCGTCAACCTCACCGGACTGGGCGTCGCGGGCTGGTTCGTCTGGAGCTTTGCCGGCAGCCTCGCCGGCTGAGAGGCCTTGCCCGGATCCGCCCCGGGCTGCAACCGGGACGTGCCCGGTGATGGGCGGCGGATCCACCACGCAGAATGGCCACCATGGCTGGTGGCATCTCGACCAAGGCGCTGAGGCAGTACCGCACGCTGCTGGTGGGCTCGCTGCTGGTGCTGTTGTTGGTCGTGCTGGGGGTGGCCTTCATCGCCTGGCGCAGCGCCAATGAAGCGATCGAGGCCATTGAACGCACCCAGGTCACGCATGAAGTGCTGGAGGCACTGCTGCGTGTGCGGGTCGACACCAACCGGCTGCTGACCGACCTCACGATGGTGGCGCTGGCCGGCGCCAGCGGCGGGCTGAGCGAAGGCCAGGCGGAAGCCCGCATCCGGGCCGACATCACACGCGTGCGCGAGGGCATCTCGCAGCAGGTGGCGGCCGTGGCGGCGCAGGAGCCTGTTGATGGTGCGCTCGAACTGGCCAAGCTGCGGCAGGTTGAAGCGTCCATCGAAGCCTTGGTCGGCGAGTACGACCAGGTCTCGCGGCTGCTGTCCGGCGGCCACCGCGACGAGGCCATCCAGCGCATCATCGCCGCGGTCGACAAACAGGGCGAAGGCGGCGGTCTGGCACGCAACTTCCGCAGCGCCATCCAGGCCGCCATCGACCAGGAAGAACAGGCGGTCCGCGCCGCCGACGCACGGGCCAGAGCCACGCTCACCGGCTCGGCCCGCGCCACGCGCATCGCGGCGGCGGCGGGTTTGTTGTTCGCGGCGATCAGCATCGCCGTGCTGTTGCGGCGGCTGCGCCGGCCACTGCGTCAGTTGTCGGATGCCGCCAGCGCCGTGGCACTGGGCGACATCGACAGCCGCGTGGCGGTGGTCGGCGACGACGAGTTTGCGCGTGTGGGCCACCTCATCAACGGCATGCTCGACGAACTGCAGGCGGCGCGCGGCACGCTGGAGGCCACCGTGGCCGACCGCACCGCCGAGCTGAGCCAGGCCAACGCCGCGCTGCGTGCCACCGACGCCGTGCGCCGCCGCTTCCTGGCCGACATCAGCCACGAGCTGCGCACCCCGTTGACCATCATCCGCGGCGAGGCCGAGGTGGCGCTGCGTGCCGCGGCACCGGCCGAACTGTCCGCTTCTGCGGTGAGGGCGACGCTGCACCGCATCGTCGAGCAGGCGGAACACACCGCGCAGCTGGTCAACGACCTGCTGTTCATCGCCCGCAGCGATGCCGACAAGCTGCGCCTGAACCCCGTGCCCACGCCTTTCGACGACCTCGTCGCGACGGCCTGTGCCGAATCGCGCGCGCTGTCGCGCGAACGCGCCATCGAGGTGCACTACGCGCCGCGGCAGCCCTGTGCCGTGGTCGAGGGCGACCCCGTCCGGCTGCGGCAGTTGCTGCACATCCTGCTCGACAACGCCAAGCGCTATGGCGATGAGGGCAGCCAGATCACGGTGAGCCTGGCGGCCACCGATGGTGGCTTGCGCCTCGCGGTGCGCGATGTCGGCCCGGGCATCCCACGCGCCGAGCTGCCCCACCTGTTCGACCGCTTTTACCGCGGCGCCAACGCCACCGACCGCGAGGGCTCGGGCCTGGGCCTGACCATGGCCAAGGCGATCGTGGAGGCGCACCGCGGACACATCCGCATCGACAGCGAACCCGGCCGGGGCACCCTGGTCGAGGTCGACCTGCCGGGCCATGTCGAACCGCCGGACACCGCCCCGTGGGGGCCGTCCTCAGCGGATGCGGCGGCTGATGGCGACACCCGGCCGGAGCAGGCGGCGTGAAGCTGCTGATCATCGAGGACGAGTCGCGCGTCGCCGACTTTGTCGCGCGCGGGCTGCAGGCGGAAGGCCACACGCCCGTGGTCGCACGTGACGGCCGCAGCGGCCTGGCGGCGGTGTTGTCGCTGCAGCCTGCGGTGGTGGTGCTCGACGTCATGCTGCCCGATCTGTCCGGGCTCGACGTGTGCCAGCAGATGCGCGCCGCAGGATCCCGCGCGCCGGTGCTCATGCTCTCGGCACTGGACAGCACCGAGGACAAGGTGGCCGGCCTGCGCATGGGGGCGGACGACTACCTGACCAAACCGTTTGCCTTCGACGAACTGGTGGCCCGCATCGAGGCCCTGGCGCGGCGCGGGTCGGTGGCGTCACCGCGGCCGGCGCGCATCACCATCGGCCGCCTGGTGTTCGACCGCGAAACACTGGTGGTGACACTGGACGATCAGAAGGTGGAACTCACCTCGAAGGAACTGGCCCTGCTGGAGTTGCTGCTGTCGGCGCCTGGCAAGGTGTTCACCCGCGCCAGCATCCTGAACAACGTGTGGGGCGCCAGCGAAGACCCGCTGACCAACATCCTCGATGTGTATGTGCATCGGCTGCGTTGCAAGCTGCAGCCCATCGACGGCGAAAAGACCGTGATCGCCACGGTGCGGGGGGTCGGATTCCGGCTCAACCCGGAGAGCTTGTGACGTTTCAGGATGACCCGGAGAGCCGCGAGCGGGATGGGCACGGACCTGCGGGCCGGCAGCGGGGCCTGTTGCCAGCGGTCAGCGGCGTGTCGGCGTCACCATGCGCAGCCGGCTTCTCGGTGGTGGGCGATGGATTGGCGGGTCGCTGCTTCCGCGCGCTCGAACTGCTGCAGAACCCACCTGCAGCGACAGTGCCGATGCAAACCTGGCCCCTGTGTGCAAGCGGGTCAGTTGCCACAGGCTCTGTTCACTCCACCTTCAGGTTCAGCTCGCGCGCCACACGGGTGTTGGCCTCGATCTCGCGGGCGATCTGCTGGCCGAAGGCCTCGCCGCACGTGCCCCCGGGCTCCAGGCCCGCGCCGGCCAGGCGTTCACGCATCGCGGGCGATCGCACGAAGTCCCCTGCTTCGCGGGTGAGCATGCGCATGGCATCGGCCGGTGTGCCGGCGGGCGCCAGCAGGCCGTACCAGGTGTCGACGACAAATCCTTTGACGCCGGCCTCCTCGAAGGTGGGCACCTCCGGCAGCAGCGCCGAGCGCTGCCTGGAGGCGACGGCCAATGCCTTCAGCCTGCCCGACTTGATGTGTGGCAGCACCGACCCGAGGGTGGCAAACGACAGGTCCACCTGCCCACCCAGCAGGTCGGTCACCGCGGGCGCAGCGCCCTTGTACGGCACATGCACCATGCTCAGCCCCGCGAGCTTGCGGAACTGCTCGGTGGCCAGGTGCGGTGAACTGCCCTGGCCCGGTGTGGCGTAAGTGATCGCGTCTGGTTTGGCCTTGGCGCGCTCGATGAATTCGGCCACCGTCTTCACCGGCAACGACGGGCCGATCACCAGCACGGTGCCGCTGCTGGCCAGCGTGCAGACGGGCAGGAAGGACCTCGCGGCGTCGAACTTGATGCGGGCGCCGTAGAGCGCGGGGATCATCGTGTGGTTGGTTGCCGCCGCCAGCAGCGTGTGCCCGTCGGGCCGGGCTGCAGCCACCGCCTCGGTGGCGATCACGGCGTTGGCGCCCGGCTTGTTCTCGACGATGACCGGCTGGCCCAGCGGCTTGGCCGCATGGTCGGCGAAGGCACGGGCCACGAGGTCCGACGGCCCGCCGGCCGCGAAACCGACCACCAGCTTCACGGGCCCTTGCGGATAGGCCCCGGCTTGCGCCGCCGCTGCGGCCGACGCGGTGGCGGCCACGGCAAACGCAGCGGCTCGGGTGAAGACACCAGCTGCAACAGGGGTTCTCATTCGTTGTCTCCTGGGTGGGTGGAATCGGGGTCAGGGCTGCATCTCGAAGCGCAGCTTGTTGGCCCTGGCGCACTCGCCGGCGACCGTGAGCGCCCGCAGCACCACCTCGGTGCCCACCACGTAGGGGTTGGGACTGCCGGCTTCCCGGCTCGCCTGGGCCTTGGGCAGCTTTGCGACCGTGTCGTCGTAGGCGGGATGGTTGGACAGCAGCACGTCCACCCGCTGCTCCCGCACCAGCTGCTGCATGCGCACGGTGGACTGGATGTAGGCCTCCAGCCGCGGCAGGTCACGTCCGAAGTTGAAGCTGGTGCCGCCCCAGATCATCGCGCGATGTGTGCGGTTGCCTGCGCGCACCTCGACGATGGGCGAGATCGTGCCCATCGTGTGGCCCGCCGTGATCGGCATCAGCACCTGTGCGTCGCCCTGCCGCAGCACGTCGCCGTCGCGGGCGGCGACGTCGCGCGCGCTGTCGAAACGCGGCGGCGCCGGCCACAGCGGGCTGGCGAATTCCAGCTGCGTGCCGGTCATGGTCCAGTCGAGCTCGCTCATCACCACCCGCGGCGGTGCGGCGGCGGCGATCTCCTTGAGCCTCAGGGCACCACCGTAGTGGTCGCCATGCCCGTGCGTCACCAGCAAGACCTTGATCTGGGCCGGGTCCAGGCCCAGACGTTTCATGCCGCCAACGATCAACCGGTCCACCTCCTCGGCCGTGTTCAACGCGTCGATCAGCACGATGCCATCGGAGGTCTTCAACGCCCAGGCACTCACCCAGCCACTGCCCAGGTAGAACAGGTTGTCGAATGCCGCGCCTGCCACAGGCCCCGGGGTGGCGATGAGTTTCGCCAGGCTGTCGTCACTGGGGGTGGGACGGGCGGCCGGTGCCGGGCGGCACAGCCGCAGCCAGACCTTCAGGTCGGCGCCAGCCGCCTGTTCCGCGGCGTCGAGGTGAGCCTTGACGGCGGCTTCGTTCGCCGCGGCGGCCGCGGCCTGGGGCCCGGCGCAGGCGGCGCCGCCCGATGCCAGTGCCCATGCGAGTGCCCACAGGGGCGACAAGACACGCGATGCCATCGTTCATCTCCTGGGGGGTTCGCCGGCCCGGATGGCCGCGCGGTGGATGGGCAGACCCGGGCTGTCCAGCTCCGCCCGCAGGACGGTGCCGGTGGTCGATTCGGTGCAGTACAGCGTCTTGCGGTCGGGTCCGCCAAACGCCAGGTTGGTCAGCGACGTGCCGGCGCAGCTGCGCAGCACCAGGTCGGGCTCGGCGCGGTGGTTCAGCACCCAGACGCAGCCCAGGCCCGGGTTGGCCACGAGCACACGCCCGTCCACATCCACCGCCAGCCCGTCGGGGCCGCTGGGCCCGTGCGAGGTGAAGAAGGCGCTGACCTTGCTCACGCTGCCGTCCTCCAGCAGCGGCACGCGCCAGACCTGGTTGCCGCGGGTCACGGCCAGGTACAGCACACGTTCGTCCGGGGACAGCGCCACCCCGTTGGGGCTGGGCACGTTGGCCAGCAGCAGGTCCAGCTGCCCACCGGGCCGCAGGCGGTACAGCCGTCCGG